>DASSGJ010000402.1:0-8419 GCA_035693545.1 Candidatus Acidiferrum sp. | reverse complement strand
TTTCCCGCGCCCCACCAGCGCCTTGCCTTCGGGCCGCTCGACCCGGATGGAAGCGCGATTCGCGATTTCATCCACGGCCAGAAAACCAAGATTATGCGGCGTCCATTGATATTCCGGGCCAGGATTGCCAAGGCCGACAATGAGCCGCATGATGTTTGGCGCGTGCCGGGCGGAAAAGAACTACTTCTTTTCCTGCTTTTCGGCAGGCTTCGCGCCTTCCTCGCCTTCCTCGCCTTCGACTTCCTTCTTGCCCTTCTTGATCACTTCGGGCTCCGCCGGAGTCGTGGCAACCGCCGCTTCCACCGGCTTCTCTTCCTCGACGCGCAAGGTGACCACGTGAGAGAGCACGGTTTGCGGGTCAGTGACCAGCTTGAGCTTTTTGGCGTCGATCGGCAGTTCGCCGGCACGCAAGCTCTGGTTCAACGCCAGGCCGCTGACGTCCACCTTGAACTCCGTGGGGATGTCCGCGGGCAAGCATTCCACTTCGACTTCGCGCGTGACGACTTCATAGACGCCGCCCTGCACCTTCACGCCGGACGGCTCGCCAAAGGTGTGCACGGGAACTTTCACCTTCATGCGGACGTCCATGGCGATGCGCAGCAGGTCCACGTGTAGCAGATTGCCGGTGACGGGATCCACTTGCCAATCCTTCACGATCGCGGGTTCCTGCTTGCCGCCCAGATCCACCTGGAACAGTGTGTTGTGCCCGGATTCGGAGCGCAGAATCGCGGTGACCTGCTTGGTATTCACAGCCAGTGCCAGAACGTCTCCCTTGCCACCGTACAACGTGGCGGGAACCTTCCCGGAAACGCGCAGCCGCCGCGCTTCGTTTTTGCCCCGTGTTTCGCGGGGCGCGCCTTCTACAATGATGTTAGCCATAGCTTCTTTCCCTTCCTGGAATCACTTCCGGCGGAACTACGCGCCGGAGAATCTCAAATAAACAGCTCGCTGATCGAAGTTTCCTCGTGAATCGAACGAATGCCGCGGGCGAGCAGTTCCGCGACACTTAGAATCTTGATTTTCTTGATGCCCTTGGCGGCTTCGCAGAGCGGCACCGAATCCGTAGCCACCACTTCTGTAATTTTGGACTTCACGATGCGATCGACTGCCGGGCCGGAAAACACCGCGTGCGTGCACGCGGCGAAAACCTGGGTCGCGCCTTCGCGAATCAAAGCGTCCGCGGTTTTCACCAGCGTTCCGGCGGTATCAATAATGTCGTCCACAATAAGCGTGCTACGGCCCTTGACGTCGCCGATCAGGTTCATCACTTCGGTTACGTCCATGTCCACGCGCCGCTTATCCACGATCGCCAGAGGCGCGTCGAGTTTCTTGGCGAACGCGCGGGCGCGTTCCACACCGCCGGCGTCCGGAGAAACGACGGTGAGGTTGGGCAATTTCATGTGGCGGAAATATTCCACCAGTACGGGCGAGCCGTACAGGTGATCCACGGGCACATCAAAATAGCCCTGGATCTGCGGCGCGTGCAAATCAAGCGTCAGGGCGCGGCTGGCGCCGGCTGTTTCCAGCAGGTCGGCAACCAGCTTCGCGGATATCGGAACGCGTGGCTTGTCCTTGCGGTCCTGCCGCGCGTAGCAGTAATACGGAAGCACAGCAGTGATGCGCCAGGCGGAAGCCCGCTTGAACGCGTCAATCATCAGCAGCAGTTCCAGCAGGTGGCTGTCCACCGGAAACGAGCAGGGCTGCACCACAAAAACATCGGCCCCGCGGACGTTTTCGAGAATTTGAAAATAGATTTCACCATCGCTGAACCGGTCGAGCTTGGCCTGTCCGAGCGGAACATCCAAATGCTTGCAGATCGCCGCTGACAGCGCCGGATTGGCGGTACCCGTGAAGATTTTGAATCGCTCGTCGTTCACACGTCGCTCGTTTTAATCACCGGATTGCGGTGATGGAATGTAGCGGCCGCCTTCTGAGGCGGGCGCATTTTGCCCGTCCCGGATGATCTTACGGGGCGGGCGCTTTGCCTTACAAAAATAACCTGGGAGACGGAGAGACGCTGGGGATCAACCCACAATCGCGCTATTCACCAACCGCGCATACCTGCTCCGCGATATTGTTTCGCAGACGAAGGCCTGATCGTGCGGAAACCCGACAACGGCTCGGCGCGCCTTAGCTGGGCTCGGGAAAACTCCAAACACCGCCGAACCGCTACCAGCCAGCAAGGCTTCTGTAGCTCCTCGATGAAGCAAATCCCGCTTAATCTTGCCTAGACGGGGATGACGCTGAAAGACCGCCAACTCGAAATCGTTCGAAAGGGAGGTTTCCTGCGTGCCTGCCGCGGCAGGCGCACTCCAACATAGAGCACAGAACTTAAATAGTTTATGGTTCGCGGCCGATTTTGTCAACGAAGCCAATTCCGGCGCATGCAGCCAGCGGTACGCGTCCGGGGTGGGCACGTGGATGTCTTTGGGCGAGACGATCAGCAGCGCCCTTCGGGGGGCATCCGGGAGCGGATAGATTTCTTCACCCTTGCTGATGCCCAGTGCCGTTCCCCCAAACAGAAAGAAGGGGACATCGGCGCCGAGCCCTGCGGCAATATCCAGAAGCCGCGAAATCTCGATTTTCTGACGGGTGAATTGCAAGTAGCCAAGCAGTGCCGCTGCCGCATCGCTGGACCCGCCGCCCAATCCACGGCCAGCGGGAATCTTTTTGCTAAGCAGAATCTCCACGCCCGGACGGACACGCGATTCACGCCGCAGGGCGTCCACGGCCCGGTAAACCAGATTCTTCTCAATCTCTTCCTTGGCGAGTGTTTCGTTCCCTTGAATCTGCAACGAGATGCCCGGCCGGCGCGACGAACGGAACTCCAGCGTGTCATGCAGCGATACGGTTTGAAAAATAGTCCGCAGTTCGTGGTAGCCGTCGGCGCGCTTTCCCAGCACTTCCAGACGCAGGTTGACCTTGGCGTACGCCGGAATTCGGATTGTTCGCATCCACTGACTCAGGGTTTAGCGTCGGCAGGAGGAGTTTTCTGCGCGACACGGTGCTTGTACTGGCTGAGCTTCTTCTCCACTTCCGCGACTTTATCTTCTTCCAGGTCGGCTGGCAAGGAGCGGTGCCACTCGTTCAGAGCCTTCTCCCATTCGATCGCGGCAAGTTCCATCCGGCCTTGTTTGGCCAAAACGTCCCCCATGTGTTCCCGAATCGTGGGATCGTGGGACTCGCGCTCGATGGCCTTGCGAAGAGTGTGTTCCGCCTGGTCGAGTTTGTTCTGTTTGTAATAAGCCCAGCCGAGGCTGTCGAGAAACGCGCCGTTGTAAGGCTCTTGATCGAGTGCGCGCTGAATCAGGTCGTGGGCTTCGTCGAGCCTGATGCCGCGGTCGGCCAGCATATACCCGTAATAGTTCAGGACCATCGAGTTCTTTGGATTCACGTCAATGACTTTTTTGAACTGCTCTTCGGCTTTGTCGTACTGCTTCTGCCGCTCGAAGATGGCCCCCAGAATCAGCCACGCCAGTTCGTTGTCCGCCGGTTGAACCGCGAGGCCTTCGGCCTTGCGTGCGGCGGCCTCGGCCTCCGCGAAGCGGTGGCTGCGTTCATAAATCTGCGCGTAGCTCAGATACGTTTCACGGTCGCCCGCGCCGCCCTTCAGACCTGCCTGCAAAAGCTTTATCGCCTCATCGGGCTGCTGGGCTTCACCGAGCATCATGGCCAGGCTGTTGCGGATGGAACCGTCATCCGGATATTTCGCGAGCGCTTCCTTCCCGGTTTGCAGAGCCTTCGGCAGGTCGCGAGCCTGGCGATAGGTGTCCATAATCAGCAGGCGCGCGCGACGGTCTTCTTCATCGCCCAGATGAGCCAGCTCCTGAAAGGTGTAGATCGCCGCCTGGTAATTCTGCGTGTCCTTATACAGCATGCCCAGTTGCTGGTAGAGAATCGACAATGACCGGCGACGCGACGGCAAAACCTTGGACTGCGCCTTTACCCCTGTGACCGCATCGGAAAGCACTCGAATCGCGTCCTCGAAGCGGCCCTGTGATTCATAAATCATGGCCTCGTTGTACATCACTTCCAGGCTGCCGGGCGCATACTGCCGCGCCTTTACCAGATTTTCCTCGGCCTTATCGAGCTGGTGCAGTTCGCGATAAATTTGCGCGATGCGCAGATAAGTGTCCGCGTCGTCGGGCAGCATGTCGGAAAGTTTTTGATAGGCAGTCAGCGCTTCCGGGTACTTCTCTTCCGAGAGCAGCGTTTGGGCCAGCCCGCGAAGATGGGTCAGCTCCGAGGAATCCAGGTCCACTGCCTTGCGATAGGCCGCCTCTGCTTTCGGAAAATCGTGCGTCTGCGTGTAGGCGTCGCCGAGATGATCGTAGAGAGTGGCCGAAGGCGAGCGGTTGATCATGCCGTTCAACAGAGAGATGGCTTCCTCGGCTTTGTTCTGATCCAGAAGCAGCTGCGTCAGTTGTTCGACTCCGGAATCGTTTTCCGGATCGTCCTTCAACAAATCGCGCAGGACGCTTTCGGCTTTATCGGGTTCGTTGTGCAGGCGGTAGAGGCGCGCGAGCCAGATGGTCACTTCCTGGTCCGAGGGATCCAGGCGGTGAACGGCGTTGTACTCCTGAATTGCTTTGACGATCGTTTCGGACTGGATATTGGAACCGTTGATGTCGCCCAGGCTGCGGAGGTAGACAAGGGCGAGCAACCGGTGCGTCGGAAGATCGTCCGGGTTGCGCTTCAGAACTTCGTTGGCTTCCGTGACCGCTTCATGGACGCGTTGCGCCTTCCAGTACATCTCCGCGAGACGCTCGCCGATGATGGGCGAGGTCGGGTCAACCGCATAAGCTTTTTTGTAGGAGTCAATCGCGCGGGATGCGTATTCGCCGGCGCCGGTCTGTTCGTACTGCTGTTCAAAAATGTGGCCCATCGTGAAGTTGTAATAGGCGTCGGCGCGAAGCGGATCCTTGCGGGTCGCGGAGGGCTGCGCGGGAGCGGCGTTCTGGGCCAGAACGGGTAGCGCCGCGAGGGAGGCGCAGAGGAGAGCGAAAATCAGGCGATATGGCGTCATAGAGTCCGTTTTTTCAGTATCCCATGCGATGGAAACGCGGTCAAAAGCGAAAAAGGAGGGCGTTTCGAAGAGAAGCAGCGCACGACAGTAGGATGCTCGGCGGAGAGGGTGGGTTTCCGGGAAAAAAAGGCTTGACGCATTTCCGTAGTTCTGCAATTATCGAAATATGAAGAAGGCCGACCCACTCCTCGTTACCCGTTGCGCCGACCGCTTTTCCGCCATTGGCGCCGAGCCTCGCCTGCAAATCGTCCGGTTGCTGCTCTCCGCACACCCCACCGGCATGGTGGCGGGGGAGCTTCAGGAAGAGTTGGGAATTCCCGCGTCCACGCTCTCGCATCATCTCGAAAAATTGCGCCAGGTTGGGCTGGTGGACGTGCGCAGGGCCGGGACATTTCTTTGGCACACGGCAAATACGGACGCGTTGCGCGAGGTCCTCGGATTTCTCTACGAGGAATGCTGCACGCGGAATCGTGCCGTGTCGGCGGAAGATTTTGTGCAAATTTCGAAATAGGAACGGAGAAAGCAATCATGAGCGAACCAAACATCCAGGAAGCAGTGAAGGAAAAGTACGGCGCGGCTGCGAAGCAGGTAACCGAGGGCAAGACCGCTTGTTGCGGCGGCGGGGCCTCCTTGAGCGGCTGCGACCCCATTACCCGGAATCTTTACGGCGAAGCGGAAAAAGGCAGCTTGCCGGCGGACGCGGTAGCAGCATCGCTCGGCTGTGGGAATCCTACCGCGCTCGCGAAATTGCAGGCGGGTGAAGTGGTGCTGGACCTCGGCTCCGGCGGCGGCATTGATGTTTTGCTTTCCGCAAAACGCGTCGGGCCAACCGGTAAGGCATATGGCCTGGACATGACTGACGAAATGCTGGCGTTGGCGCGGGAAAATCAGCGCAAAGCCGGAGTGCAGAATGTGGAGTTCCTGAAGGGAACGATTGAGAACATCCCCCTGCCCGACAACACCGTGGACGTGATCATCTCGAATTGCGTGATCAATCTTTCCGGCGACAAGGACCGCGTCCTGCGCGAGGCGTTTCGCGTGTTGAAGCCGGGCGGCAGGCTGGCGGTTTCGGATGTGGTGATGCGCGGCGAGGTGCCCGCGGAAATCCGCAAGAGCATGGAATTGTGGGTCGGCTGCATCGCCGGCGCGTTGCAGGAAACCGAGTACGTGAACAAGCTGGATGCCGCCGGATTCGATGCGATCGAAGTCGAACCGACCCGCGTCTATCAGGTGGAAGAAGCGCGGGAATTTCTGCAAGCCGCGGGATTCGATGCGGAAAAAGTTGGCCCGCTGGTGAAGGACAAGTTCATGAGCGCGTTCCTCCGCGCCACAAAACCCATCGGCATGCCTTGCTGCGGCACGGACTGCTGCAACTGAACTTCGTTCCTATGCCGAATCGCTACAACGTGCTGTTTCTTTGCACCGGGAATTCCGCGCGCTCCATTCTTGCGGAGGCTATCCTGAATCACCGCGGCCGGCCGTACTTTCGTGCGTTCAGCGCGGGCAGCCACCCCGCCGGGCGCGTGCATCCGTACGCGTTAAAGCAACTGGAATCGGCTGGACTGCCCGCCGAAGGCTTGCGGAGCAAGAGTTGGGATGAATTTGCGAAGCCCGGCGCCCCGCAAATGCACTTTGTGTTTACGGTTTGCGATTCGGCAGCAGCGGAAATTTGCCCCGTGTGGCCGGGGCATCCGGTTACCGCCCATTGGGGAATCCCCGATCCCGCGGCCGCAGTGGGTTCACCCGACGAGATCGCCTGGGCCTTCCGCGATGCCTTTGTAACCATGGGCCGCCGTATCGATTTGTTCTTGAGCTTGCCGATCGAAAAACTGGATACGCTTGCTGTGACAAAAGAGGTCGACCGCATCGGCCGCCAATAAAACTTCGCTGCGGCTTTAGTGCAGGAAGTGCCGCATGTTGGTGAAAACCATCGCGATGCCCAGGCGGTCGGCGGTGGCAATTACCTCGGAATCTTTGACCGAGCCTCCCGGCTGAATCACGGCGGTGGCGCCGGCTTTGGCCGCTTCTTCGACGCCGTCGGGGAACGGGAAGAAAGCGTCGGAAGCGACCGCAGTTCCCTTCAGCGAATTCTGCGCTTTCATCACCGCAATCTTCACCGAATCCACGCGGCTCATCTGTCCCGCTCCGACCCCGAGGGTCGCGCGATCCTTTGCAAAAACGATCGCGTTGGACTTCACGTGCTTGCAGACTTTCCACGCAAATTTCAGGTCTGCGAGTTCCGCGGCGGAAGGCTCGCGCTTGGTGACAACTTTCAGTTCCTTATCGCGCAGGTTGCCTAGGTCGGGCTGCTGAATCAGCATTCCCCCCAGAATCCGCTTCATCTGCAATTCCTTGTCGTGCTCCAGGCCGCCCTGCGGCAGGTGCAGCAGCCGCAGATTTTTCTTCGCGGCAAAGATCTCCTGCGCCCGGTCGGCAAAACCCGGCGCAACGATGCATTCCACGAAAAGCTTCGCGACTTCTTCAGCGGTTAGCGCGTCTACGATATGGTTGAACGCCAGCACCCCACCAAAGGCCGAGACCGGATCGCTGGCCAGCGCCTTGGTGTACGCATCGAGAAGGGTCGCCTGCTCAGCCACGCCGCAGGGATTGTTGTGCTTGATGATCACCGCGGCGGGGCCTTCGAATTCGCCAACCAGGCTGCGCGCGGCTTCCAGGTCAACGTAGTTGTTGTAGGAGAGCTCCTTGCCTTGCAGCTGTTTCGCGGCGGCCAGACCCGTCGCGGGATGTCCCGCGGGGATGTACAGCGCCGCCGCCTGATGCGGGTTTTCGCCGTAGCGCAGTTCCTGTTTGCGGCGAAGAGTGACATAGACGCGTTCCGTGAGAGCGGCTTTCTGCTGAATTTCGAGCTTATCCCCCTGTACCCCCAGGCGCTCGAGGTTCATGGTGATGACGCTGTCGTAGCGCGAAGTGGCTCCGAAAACCTTGCGCGCCAGGTCCAGGCGCGTTGCCAGCGAAGTCTCTCCCCTGCTTTCGAGTTCAGCGGCAATACGCCCGTAGTCGGCGGGATCGGTGACCACCGTAACGCTTTCAAAATTTTTGGCGGCGGAACGCAGCATTGTGGGTCCGCCAATATCAATGTTTTCGATCAACTCTTCGGGCGGGAGATATTCTTTCGCGGCAGTCGCTTCAAACGGATAGAGGTTCACGACGACCAAATCAATCGGCAAGATGCCGTGTTCCTTCGCCTGTTTCAGGTCGTCGGGATTGTGTCGCCGGTACAGCAGTCCGCCGTGCACCCTGGGATGCAGCGTCTTCACCCGGCCGCCAAGCATTTCCGGCCAGTTGGTGAACTCGGAAACGTCTTTCACCGGCACGCCCGCCTCGCGCAGGAGTTTTGCAGTGCCGCCGGTTGAGAGAATTTCGATCTTCAGC
>DASSGJ010000401.1:0-3943 GCA_035693545.1 Candidatus Acidiferrum sp. | reverse complement strand
GTGGATTTCGGCGGCGCGGAGGACGAGTTGTTTGAGGCATTCGATGAAGAGGGGGGAGTCGCCGACGGCGGGCATCATACGGAAGCGCTCGATGCCGGCTTTTTTGGCGTCGGCGCGGCCTTCGATGTTGATTTCGTGCAGCGTTTCGATGTGCTCGGTGACGAAGGAGATGGGGACGACGAGCACCTCTTTGACGCCGTCGTGGCCGAGTTTGTGCAGGGTGCCGACGAAGGAAGGCTCAAGCCACTTGGCGGGGCCAACTTTCGATTGGAAGCAGAGCATGTGCGTGCGCGGCCAGTTGGCGAATTTCTGCGCCCCGGCTTCGCAAACCAGGCGGACGGTCTCTTCGATGTGACGCGGGTAAGGGTCACCGTTTTCGACGAGGCTCATCGGCAGGCCGTGGGCGCTGAAGACGAGGTGGATGCGCGAACTGTCCGGAAACTGGCGCAGGCACTTGCCGATGTTGGTGACCAGCGCCTGGATGTAGAACGGATGGTCGAAGAAGTGTTCAATGGTGCGCTCGGGAAGCGTGTCTTCGGGCTCGCCGTAGACGCGGCGCCATTCTTTCAGGCTGCTGAGCGTGGTGGCGTAGGAATAGTGAGGGTAGAGCGGGAGAAGGACGAGTTCGTCGAGGCGATTGGCTTTTTTGATTGCGGCGACGGCGTCTTCGGTGAGCGGCTTCCAGTAGCGCATGGCAGTGACGGCGACGGGTTCCAAGTATGGACTGACAGCGGCGACGAGCTTGGCGCGCTGGCGTTCGGTAAGGATGCCGATGGGGGAACGACGGCCGATCTGGCCGTAGCGCTGGGCTACGGGCGGGGTGCGCTTTTTTGCGATGTAGCGGGCGAGCGGGCCACGGATGAAGTTGAGCGGGCCGAGCGGGATGATGTCGGGGTCGAGAAAGAGATTGCGGAGGAAGGGTTCGACGGTCGAGAGAGAGTCGGGGCCGCCGAGCTGGAAGAGGACGATGCCGACGCGTTTTTTGGTTTTTGAGTTCACCGATTGTTCCTTTTTCACCGTGCCGGGATAAACCCAAGAAGGCGGCCTAAAACCGCCCCTACATCCGCCGCTTACTTCGCGCGGGGAAGAGAGTTTTTCAGGCGGTCGAGTTCGGCGCGGAGGTTAGAGGTGCGTTTGGCGATCGTCAGATAGAAGACGAAGAACACGCCCCAACCGACGATGTAAGCGGCGAACACACTGTCGAGATTTTTCATTGGGCCTCCACTTCACGAGCGAGAAAATCCGTTTCGGTCTGCATTTTTTCCAGCGCGTAACGCTCCGTCACGAGGAAAGCCATGAAGACGTGCATGGCGAACGCCGAGAAGAAAAAAACGGCTTTCATCGTGGGTTCGAGGCCGGAGCCCTGACCGCCGGCGATGACCGGTTGCGGGTGCTGGGTGCGCCACCAGCGAATGGCGCCAAAGACCAGCGGCACGTCAATGAAGGCGAAGATACCGAAGAGCGAACTGAGCAGCGCGCGGCGGTCGGGTTCCTCGACGAGCGTGCGCAACAGCAGGTAGGAAACGTAAAGCAGCCACAGCACGAACGTCGAAGTGAGGCGCGCGTCCCAGGTCCACCAGATGCCCCACACGGGGTGCGCCCAAATGGGCCCGGTGATCAGGACGACAGTGGTAAAGGCCAGGCCCACTTCGGCGCCGGAGACGGCGAGCCAGTCATATTTCTGAGCGCGCTTCCACACGTACAGCAAATTGCCAATGAAGCAAAGGAAGAACGCGGTGAATCCGGCCCACGCGCTGGCGACATGGAAATAAAAAATGCGCTGAATGACACCCATGGTGCGCTCTTCGGGCGCAATAAAAAACGCCGCATAGGCGGACGCAATCACCAGCAGGATGGCGACGGCGCCGAGGATGATGCGTTTGGACATGGCCGGTTATTCCTCCAGAAGATATTCGCCGAAAAGCCATAGCGCCGTCAAAAAGACGACGTCGAAGACGGCGAGGAAAGCGATTCCCTTCCCTTTGACGATGGGGTCGCGTTCGAAAAGGCTGACGGTGACGGTGGCGCTGACAACCAGCACGGGCGTAAGCAGCGGCAGGAGCAACAGAGGGAGAAGCAGTTCGCGCATGCGGGCCTGGGCGGAGATGGCGGAAAGAGCGGTGCCCGCGACGGAAATGCCGAGGCTGCCGAGAAAGAGCACCAGGAGCAGCCAGGGAAATTCGGGAAGGATGGGCACGTTGTAGAAGATGGCGAAAAACGGAAGCATGATCAGCTCGGTAAGGAGCAGAAAGAGGGTGTTGGCGACGAGCTTCGCGAGAAAGATGGAGAATGGGTCGCTGACGGCGAGGCGGAGAGAGCTGAGCGTGTCGTTGCTCTGCTCGCGGAGGAAGCAGGGCTGCAGCATCAGCGACGCGGCGAACAGAATGGCGAGCCAGAGAAGACCCGGGCCGAATTCGCGCGACTCTTCGGTGGTGGGACTGATAGCGAAGCTGAAAAGGATGAGAACCACGAGGATGAAAACGACGGTGGTCGTGAGCAGTTCGCGCGAGCGGAATTCGGTGCGGAGTTCCTTGCTGAGCAGAACCGCCGTATTGGAGAAGAGGCTCATGGCGGCTCAGGCGGCTCCAAAGGTGAGGATGTCGTGCAGCGAAGCGCCGGTTTTGGTGTCGGCAATGACATTGCCCGCATCGAGGCGGACGGCTCGGGTGGCGAGCGAGGAGATCTCCGATTCGCCGTGCAGGCTCATGACGATGGTGCAGCCGGCCTGGTTGAGTTCGCGGAGCGAGTTCGCTAGCCAGGTGATGCCGAGAGGATCGAGGCCCGTGGCCGGTTCATCAAGCAGCAGCACGGAGGGACGATGGATCAGCGCGCGGGCGATGGCGATGCGCTGGCGCATGCCGCGGGAAAAAGTGCGGACGAGCGAGGCGCGGCGCTCGTACAAGCCCACTTCGCGCAGCAGATCATCGGCGCGCGCCACAGGCGATTCTACTTTTTGCAGCCGGGCGAAGAGGACCAGGTTTTCCTCGGCAGTGAGTTCGTCGTAGACCATGGTGCTGTGGCCCACGTAGCCGGGTCGGCCATTGCCGGCGGAATCGGCGTTGCTGCCCGGAAAAGACAGATTCCCCGCGGTCGGGCGGACGATTTGCCCGGCGATGCGGAGAAGCGTTGTTTTCCCAGAGCCGTTGCGGCCGGCCAGGACGGCGCATTCGCCCGCGGAGATTTCGAAGGTGACGCGGCGCAGAGCGAAGAGCCCGCCATAGCGTTTGTCAATGCTCTCGAAGCGAAGGCCAGTTGGCGATAGTTTGGTCGGGGCCACGATAAATTCTGTTCGGCGCGGCTCCGCGGGAGCGCGAGGAGGGACGCGCGGGTGAATTGTTCACTGCGACAAAAATCGATGGTCGTGGCTCGTGACCCTTGCTCAGTGCCCCGAAGAACCCAGGTGCAAAACCGGCACCTGGGGCACCCAGCCCGTTGAAAAACCCCAGGAGCACAGGCTAAAGCCTATGCCACGCCCCAAGGCGCCCGCCTCGGAAGGCGGCCGCTACAAAATCTAGCCGCGGACCAGGTCGCGGAGGAGTTTTTCGACGCGCGACTTTTCGCGGGCGTAATCCTCCTCGGAAATGGTGCCGGCCTGCTTGCGCAGTTCTAGCCGAAAGACGTCTTCCTTCAACGAATCCAGATTGGCGCTAACGGATTCATTGACCGCTTCGACATTCGTCTGCTGCTTCGCGGCCTTGACGGCTTTTTTGGAGGACGCAGCGGACGGATCTTCTGTTTCCGCGGCAGGCGCGACCACAACTTGTTTGCGCGAAAGCAGAATGGCTCCGAGGGCAAACAGCGCGACCAGGCCAAAGAGCATCGGCCATTTCAGATCGTCAATGCGCGGCGGCGCGATGTCCACCTGCTGTCCTTGGGTGCGCGAATTCCCTTCCTGCCCCTGCTGCTGCCCTTGACCGTCCGCGGATTCGGCGGCTTGCGGCGA
>DASSGJ010000400.1:0-10056 GCA_035693545.1 Candidatus Acidiferrum sp. | reverse complement strand
ACTTCCTGGCCGTCGTACTTGCCTGCGTTTTCAATGGTGATCGTGGTCATAGTGAGCTTCTCTGTGGAGACTCCAAACAATTAGTTTAGCAGAGAAGGTTCGATGCTTCCTCGTGTCGGGAGAGGCTACTTCCGGCGCTGGTGGGACCTGAAAATGGACGGCTATAGTCCGTGCAGGTCTTCCTCGAGGCGGTCGAGGGACTTTGCGGCGGCGGTGATCTGGTCGGGGAGGCTTGTAGCGTCGGGGCCCGTTTTTTCCTTTAATTCCAGCGTGAGGGGAAGTTCGCCGTTGGGCAGGGAGCGGAAGAGTTTCAGCGCGGCGGGCCAGTCAATGGAGCCGTCGTGCGGCGCAAGGTGCGCGTCTTTGTCGCCCAGGTTGTCGTGGATGTGCGCGCTGGCAATGTGTTCGCGCATGGCTTCGAAGCTGGTGGCCACGCGCTCTTCTTGCGGGCCATCGGCCAGGTGAGCGTGGCCAATATCGAAATTGAAGCGCAAACCGGTGAGCCGGGTCTCCTCGACAAAAGTGCGCAAATAGGTAGGCTGGCCCATCTCGCCGGTGGTGTTTTCCACGCAGATGGTCACGCCGACATGCTTGGCATGAAGCACCAGGTGCTCCAGGGAGCTGAACGCGGCGTCGCGTTTGCGCGGGTCGGCGGTTTCGCGGTGGCCGCCCATGTGAAGAATCATGCGGGAGAAGGGGAGGTTCTCGGCGATATCAATGGCGCGTTTCAGCTCGTCCATGGCCTCGATGCGCCGGACGCGCTCGACTTCCGTGATGGAAAGGGGAGTGCCGCCTTCGCGGTTGGGGCCGAAGTCGCGGCTGGTGGGCGCATGCAACGACGCAAGTTGCAGCCGGTTGTCCGCCAGAATCTGCGCCATTCCACGTACGTCCTGTGTGTTCGTGTAATCGAAGTGGCCGCGGCTCGCAAAAAGCTCGATGGCCTGAAAGCCGGCGCCATGTACCAGCGCCAGAAACTCCGGCGTCAGCTTTTTGGATACAAAGAGATAGGTCGACAGGATTCTTTGCATAAGCTAAGAGTTTACCCGCAGGGGCGGGCGCTTTGAAACGAAAGCAATAGCGAGACCGAAGGATGAGTAAACAGTTCGTGCTCCGCGTAGAAGAGCTTATACTTCCCCCGACAGTGGGGGGAATTTTCGGTCACCGGAGAGGAGCCTGCATCATGAAATATTTTATTGCAATGGCGCTTTGTGTGTCGCTTCTGTCAGCGAGGCCCGCGCCGGCGCAAAAAGCACCCGAGGGAATCTGGGAAGGATACGACGGGGAATGGACGCATGTTTCACAGCAACTTTTGGCATTGGCCGAGGCGACCCCGCCGGAGAAATTTGCGTGGCGGCCCGCACCTGGAGTCCGCTCCACAAGCGAAGTTTACATGCACATCGCGATAGCAAATTTTTATCTGCTCAGCGTCACCGGTCCAAAGATGCCCGCTGAGCTCAATCAGGGCACGGAAAAAACAGTGACATCGAAGGCGGAAGTTATCGGCTGGCTGAAGCGATCCCAGCAGGCTGTAAAAGAGGCGCACCTGGCGCAGAAACCTGCGGACTTGCAACGGAAGGTCCATATTGCGGACCGGGATGCGACTGTGGATGGGATGTACCTGCGCATCATTGTTCACGCGAACGAGCATATGGGGCAACTGATAGCGTATGCGCGTATGACCGGAGTTGTTCCGCCCTGGTCGAAGGAGTGATGGCGCGACCAGCTAGGGAGGGCGAACCTCGCCTGGGTGGTCATAACCTTATCGCAAGATTTGTTAGTAGCCGATAGCGGAGCCGTCGTCGCGAGGGTCGGCGGCGCCGCATCGCTCGCCGGTCTTGGGATCGATGCCAATCGCGTTGACCAAGCCGATGTGCCCTTTGCGTTTCACGGCGTAGCCGCGAGCTTTCAGCTGCTCTTCCATTTCGGGCGAAAACAGTCTCTCCATCAGCACCTCATCGGGTAGCCACTGGTGGTGGAAACGGGGAGCGTTGATGGCCGATTGCGCGTCCATGCCGAGGCGCATCCAGTTGATCACGGTCAAAAGCGTGGCCGAAATGATGGTCGGGCCGCCGGGAGAACCCGTGACGAAGCTGAGTTGCCCGTTGCGAAGCACGATGGTTGGTGTCATCGAGCTTAGCGGGCGTTTTCCCGGAGCGATGGTGTTGCCCTCCGATTGGATCAGGCCGAACAGGGCGTTGGGCACGCCGGGTTGCGTGGTGAAATCGTCCATTTCATCGTTCAGCAGGAATCCGGCGGACGAAGTGACGTGCGAGCCGTAGCTGTCGTTGAGCGTCGTGGTGCTCGCGACGGCGTTTCCGGCCGCATCCACGACCGAGAAGTGGGTTGTGTGCGGACCTTCGCCGAGGCTGATGATGGTATTCGGCGCGGCGCTGGCGCTCACACCCTGATTGCAGACGTGAGGATTTCCCGCGCGGACTTCCTTGCTGGGCGTGGCGCGCTGCATATCAATAGTGGAGAGAATTTCCTTTGCATAACAGGAATCGATAAGCCCCGATACGGGAACATTGTTGAAATCGGGATCAGCCAGATACGCCGCGCGATCGGCGAAGACACGGCGCATCACTTCCACCACCATGTGCACGCTTTGCGGGTCGTCCCAGCCCTTCAGCGGAACGCTTTGCAGCATGTTCAGCGCTTCGATCGCGGCAACGCCGCCGGAACTTGGAGGAGGAGAGGAGATGACTTCCCACCGTTGGCCATCGGAGGCGTAGCTGCCGTGCAGAGATTCGCGAATTTTCGGCTGATAGTGGGCGAGGTCATCCAGAGTAATTAGACCGCCTGAAGCCGTCATGTCGCGCGCCAGCATCTGTGCGGTTTCACCCTGATAAAATTCCGCCGGGCCCTTTTTCGCAATTCGCTTGAGAGTTGCGGCCAGTAGCGGTTGCCGGAGAATGTCTCCGGCGCGAAACATCTTGCCGTCGTTCAGGAAGATGTGGCGGCTTACAGGAAACTGCTCCAGGTCTGAGCGTTCTTCAGCGAATTCCCTTACTAGTTTTTCGCTGACAGGAAAGCCCTCGTCTGCAAGACGGATTGCGGGCTGCATCACATCAGCAAGTTTCATGGTGCCGTGGGTTTTCAGTGCCAGTGCGAGACCCGCAACGGTACCAGGCACAGCGACGGAACGATAGCCAATCGTCGAAGCCTTTTCGTCAAGCGTGCCGTCCGGCTTGATGTACATGTCGCGAGTGGCCTTGCCCGGAGCCATTTCTCGATAGTCGAAAAATGTTGTTTTGCCGCTGGCGAGGCGAACCAGCATGAATCCACCGCCGCCGATATTGCCGGCCGCTGGTTCGACCACGGCCAGGGCGAACGCGGTGGCGACGGCGGCATCCACGGCGTTTCCACCGTGCTTCAAGACATCCGCGCCCACCTGAGAGGCAAGCGGCTCATCGGTGGCGACCATGCCATGCGCGGCGCGAACCGGCCCGCGCGGCCACTCTTTCGGGATGTCCGGATGATCGCGAAATTCCGTGGCGGCCTGCCCGCAAGCCAGGGAAGAAAAAGTAAAGAGAAGAAATGCAAGGCCCGGAACCGCAAGAAGTTTTCGAGGCATGGTAATGAGTTGACACTAAGAGATTCACTCCCCCGCGTCAAGACGCCCCCACGGAGCATATCTGGTAGAAAGAAGCAAAGAAGGAAAGCGTAGGATTTATCTGATAGCAAATGTAGGACGATCCAGCTAGTTGCGGAGCGATGGCGCGTGCGAGAGTGGGCTGCACGGAGGAGGCCCCATGGATAACAAGCTTGATTTCAACATCGCGTTGCCGGGCGCATTAGAAGAGGAGAAGGAAAAGGTTAAAGAAAACTGTAAGGAGATGGCCGAGGTGTTTGAGATCAAATCCTCGGTAGTGTCCGAGGGGCAAGGCAACGTGGTCTTTCACCTTGAATTCAATGACGTAGAAAAGTTGGGGAAATTCTTGGAATACTTGCAAGCGCGGGGTGTGCTCCGGCTCGATGAGGTTCATACGAAGAACGGAGCGGCGAACTAACAGCAACGGCAGGCTGGCGCGCAGCGAAGTGGATGAAGCAAACCTGAAAGTAGGGGACGACGAAGGCGACTTTGGCTTTGCCAGGGCGCAAAAAACCGCAGGCGTCCCGCTCCGCTCAGAAAGCAAGCTTATAGACGTTGCCTTTGTCGTCTTTCGCGACGCCTTTGATGGTCTCCGACTCGTACACTTCAGCGTGCAAGACGGTGCCCCGGTTCCCCGTGATTTCGGCCCTGGCGTATAGCCTGGCCCCGAGCACATGAGCCACGTAGAACCCCTGCCCGTACACCAGGTCCCATTCAGAGGCCATGCTCTCGGAGGAAGGAGATGCGGAAGCGGCGGCGCTTGCCGGCTTGCTCGGACGCGGCACCTGCATCCAGCGGCCCTTACACGCTTCTCCATTGTCGAGAACCACGTTGAAGTTTCCCGAATGCAGCCCGGCGCTCATCTTAGCCACAAATACCGGCGCCGGATTCTGTTGCGAGAGCGGGCCCTGCACCGGATAAAGCCGCGCCGTTGCAGAGCAGCCTGCGAGCAAAGAGGCACACAACAACACACCCGCCGCTGGGCGTTTCATGGAAAAGCCCTCCAGTTTAGGAAGCAAGTGAATTCAACGGTCACTCGTTAAGACGTAAACGAGAGCAGGCGGGTTTCGCCCCTTCCCACTAGGGGCACCTCTGGAGTTACTGGGCTACTCCTCGAGAAATTCGACTTTGGCCGGTCAGCGGGGACGACACCCTCCAATGCAGTAGTGGCTGGTGGCTTTGGCTTCAACTTCCGGTTGGACCGTTATCCGCCTGGAACGGCACAGGGACACGACCTATTGGTAAGCACCGCGAGGAGAAACAAAGGTACAATTTCTGCGGCTCGCCCGCAGGAGGACCTTCCCGCATGGGTAACGTTCGCAAGCGCCAAGTGCTCGCAGTTGTCACCTTGGTTTTTGTGTTCGGGTGGCGTTCTGCATCGTTCGCCCAATCTACGCCGGCGACAAAGACGCAAGTTGTAATGCTCGGGACCGGGACTCCGCTGCCAGATCCCGACCGTTCGGGACCTTCGACTGCGATCGTCGTGAACGGCACCGGGTACATCGTTGATGCGGGGACCGGTGTCGTACGGCGCGCGGCTGCGGCACGCGACAAGGGCATGAAAGCCCTGGAACCGACAAACCTCAGAATCGCGTTTCTCACTCACCTGCATGCCGATCACACGCTCGGTCTTCCCGACCTGATTCTCACCCCCTGGATAATGGGAAGAAAGGAGCCGTTGGAGCTGTATGGTCCCGCGGGAACGCGCGAGATGGTGGAGCACATTTTGCAGGCCTACGAAGTAGACATCAAGGTACGAACTGAGGGCCTAGAACATTCAAATCGCACCGGCTACAAAGTCAACGTGCACGAGATCACTCCGGGCGTCGTGTACAAAGACGCAAACATTACGGTGAAAGCCTTCAACGCGTACCATGGCTCGCCGAAGAACACGTTCGGCTATCGATTTGAAACGCCCGATCGCGTTATCGTGATCGCCGGCGACTCCACCCCAAAAAGCGATGTACTGCAGAACTGCAATGAATGCGACGTGTTAATTCACGAGGTGTATACACAGGCTTCGTTCGAGAAAGTCTCTCCTGAATGGAAGCAGTATCGCGAGATGTTCCATACCTCGACGAGGGAGCTTGCGGAGATAGCGAACAAGGCGAAGCCTCATCTCCTGGTGCTGTACCATCGCGGCAATGCAGGCTGTGACCAGGCTCGCACACAAGACTGCCGCGATGCTGGCAGCGAAGGACAAATGCTGCAAGAGATTCGCGAGCTTTACAAGGGCAAGGTCATTGCCGGCCACGACCTTGATGTTTTCTGAAGAAATTTCCTGCGGCGCCGAGGGAACTCCGCCCCGTAGTGCTTGGAGGCAGATTGATTCTGGATGGCCGACTATCCGGAAGTAGTGATTTTTGGGTGTCTACTCTTCGAGGAATTCGACTTTGGCGGGGCCGGGGAGCAGGACACTCTGCGATGCAGTTGCGGCTGGTGGCTTCAACTTCCGGTTGGCTCGTGATAGGCGCGGGAATGCAAGCCAATAAAACAAAGCGCACAATCAGTGGGAATCCGTCGGCCTTCTGATCAGTTATTTCGAGGCGACGGACGCGTAAGAACGTTTGTACCCAGCCAGTCGGTGATGATTTTGAGAGCTGCGGGCGATATGGTCTCCTCGATGTCGTTGTATTCGCTGGGTGCTCCGGTCTTCGCTTCCTGAAGGAGATGATTCATCCCCGCTAACTCCATAGCAGTGGCTTTTGGATTATTTCTCAAGGCTTCGCGAGCGGCGGCGAGATTTTCCTTCGCCGGTACCTGCACGTCCAAGGATCCGTTGAGCGCGAGAACCGGCACGGTTAGCCGCGCCAAAGCCGGGGCGGGATCGTAGGCAAGGAAATACCGCTCCCATCGCGTTGTATCGTCTTTCGCTAAGCTCTCGGCCTCCTGCGCATCGACGATCTTATCGGCGACACCTTGAGCGACGCGGGCTTTGGCACGATCGAGGGCGGCCGATTCCGACGGCGCCGAGAGTATGGCGCTGTAGAGTTCTTGATCGAATATCTTGCGTCTGGCGATATAGTCATCAGGCGCGCCGTAAGCTTTCGCGGTCATTGCCGATTGAAGGACGAACAATTTGTCGCCGCGAATGCAGGGACCCGCAATCATAACGACGAAGGCCACACTTTTATCCGCAGCGGCAACAGCAGGAGCGATGATGCTTCCTTCGGAGTGGCCGAGCACACCCACACGGCTTGCGTCGATCTCCGCTTGATTCTTAAGCCAAGCTACTGCCGCCCCGGCATCCGAAGCGAAATCGGCTGTCGTTGCAGCGTCGTAGTCACCGGAAGATCCGCCGACGCCGCGTTTGTCGTAGCGAAGGACGGCAAAACCTTCGCGATTCAGCGCGTCCGCCAAAACAAGGAATACTTTGTGTCCCCAGACATCCTCGTCTCTGGTGTTGTGTCCAGTTCCCGAGACAAGCACAACCGCCGGGAAAGGCCCCTTGCTGTTCGGCAGGCTCAGCGTGCCGGAGAGTTGGTTATGGCCGGCGAAATTATTGAAGTGGACTTCCCGCTGCACATAGGGTGCTGGCCCTGCATTGATCGCATCTTCCTGCGGACGCTTGTGAACGACTGGGGCCATCTCTTCCGCAGTGGCGCGTTTCAGAACCAGATGATAAATCTGTTGAAATGTCAGATCGCCCTTCCAAGCCTTCTCTTCTTCACTCCAGACGCCGTCGTAACTCAAATTGAGCTTGTTCACTGCAAAATGCAGATGTGTGCCGTCGGACGTAATCTGATCGAGGACAGTTTCGTTGCCGCTAGGGTTGATCAGCTTTCCGCTAAAGCCAGAGCTAACCCTTTCGAAGTGGATGCGGACCTTGAAGCTTCCGTTCAGCTGTCCGGTCCAATCGCCCACAAGACCCTGGGCAAGAGCCGATGCGGTGATCCCACACGCGGATAAGAGAAGAATGATAACTTTGCGCACGAATTAGAGAATTTCTCGAATCTCCAAGATAGCATCAAAGCGGCAAAACTCATGCTATCGGTAGTTTGTCGGCATCCGGCGGTAACGTTTTGGATGTCTACTCTTCGAGGAATTCGACTTTGGCGGGGCCGGGGAGGAGGCCGGCGGTGGTGCCGCGTTCGATGAGTTCGCGGACGGCTTTCTTGCCTTTTTCGCCGTAGCCGAGCGTCCACTTGTTTACGTACATGCCGACAAATTTGTCGGCGAGTTCGGTGTCCATATCGCGGGCAAACTGCATCGCGTAGTTCAACGCCTCTTCGCGGTGCTCCAGCCCGTAAGAGACGCTGTCGCGGATGGTCTTGGAAATCAGGCGGCCTATTTCGGGGCCGAGAGCGCGACGCACTGCGTTGCCGCCAAGCGGCAGGGGAAGATTCGTCAACTCCTGCCACCAGATGCCAAGGTCCACCACTTTGTGCAGGCCGAGTTGCGGGAAAAAGAGCTGGCCTTCGTGGATCAGCAGGCCGGCTTCGACCATGTCGTTCTTCACCGCTTCGATGATCTTGTCGAAGGGCATGACCACCGCTTCAAAATCCGGCTGATAGAGCTTCAGCGAAAGGTACGCGGAGGTTTTGAGTCCCGGAACTCCGACGCGCTTGCCCTTCAGATCCTGCGGCCGCATGGACTTGGTGGAGACGACGATGGGGCCGTAGCCTTCGCCGAAACTTGCGCCGCAATCGAGCAAAATGTATTTATCCCGCAGCGAAGGATAAGCGGCGAAACTCACCGCGGTCACGTCATACGTTTCCGTCAAAGCTGCTTCGTTCAAGGATTGGATGTCCGAAAGAATGTGCGTGTATTTGTAGCCGGGAGTGGGCAGCTTGTGCGTCGCCAACGCGTAAAACATGAACGCATCGTCGGAATCGGGCGAATGGGCCAGCTTGATCTCGCGGGGTTCTTTTTCGGTTTTGGATGCTACTTGTCGTGCGGCCATGGGCTCGGTTTCCTCTAACCCCGGAATTCGGCACGCGGAGACGACCTGACCATCGGTTCACTCTTCACGGACAAATGAAGGGAAGATCGATGAGCGTTGGGACTTGCGTGGCTTACGGCCGGGCTTACGTTTGCAAAACAAAGCCTAACATACGGGCCGTTCCCGTTCAAACAAGCTGACGCCGGAGTTAAACGGCGGGTTAAACAGCCGAGACCAGGTGGGCGATGGCGTCTTCGAAATTCACCCTGCCGTCCAGATATGGCTGCCAATAAATGTTCAGAAGGCGGATGTACTCCTCCCAGCCGCGCTGCGTGAATTTTTCGCGCAGGTCGGGAGGCATGCGGGACATATTCGCCTGGTGGGGAAGAATCATGTCGCCTGACTGCGGGTCCGGCCCAGCCTCTTGCATCACTGGGCGAAGGACTTCACTGGTGGTGTAAAAAACCACGGCGTGCCAGAGATCGCGCGGGATGGGCTTGTCGCGCTGGCGGCACTCGCGTGCGATGGCATCCTCCACGGGAACGGCGATGCCATGCGAGGCTTCGTGGAAGAGCACCTCCAGCGAATCCGGCGCCTGATTGCGCGGCTCGGTGCTAGAGATGGTGACGCGGAGAGGATTGAGCGTGGTGAACGCGCCCGATGCGCTGGCATAAGCGCAAACTTCCACGCGAATCTTCGCTTTCGGCCAGGTGGACTGATAAATATCGGCGAGGCGCTGCGAGAGCCCCACGCCCTGCTCGCGAATCAGCGGGGCTACGCGCGCGACCCAGCGGCGATTGGCGCGGTCCTGATTCGCCCACCAATGCGCCCGGTAGACCGGTGCCGCCGATTCCAGAATGACGCCGATGTTTCCCGGCAGCCCGGCGTCGCAGGCTCTCTTTTTTCTTCCGAGCAGTTCGTCGCAATCCTCAAAATCACCAAGCTGATCTTTCAGCAAGATCAGATCAATGTTGATTTGCGGATCTTTGCCCGCGTAGTTCGCGCGG
The DNA here is from genome assembly GCA_035693545.1 of Candidatus Acidiferrum sp. GTDB lineage: Bacteria > Acidobacteriota > Terriglobia > Acidiferrales > UBA7541 > Acidiferrum. The sequence continues at coordinate 575 of DASSGJ010000400.1, read as the reverse complement.
TAATACGAGATGGCCTGCTCCCAGGTTTTCTGCTCCGCGGCGCTCAAGGAAACGGGCGTCTGCTTCAAAGTCGGCCCCGCGGCCGCAGCCGCTTTCGCCTCCGGAGTGGATTCGCGCAAACGCGCCTCATGGTAAAGAAACTGGTGGAGATTCACCCAGAAGCCGCTGTGAAATTCGAACACAGGCAGGGAGCCGTAGCCGGATTGCACTTCCTGTCCCCGGCTGAGAGGCGCGGCCCCAGCGAGAATCAGAAGAGCGGACAGCAGCCGCGAAAATCGAAGGAGAGACAAGTTCATACCTGGAGCGAAAATAGTATCGCACCTCTCCCCGCTTACATATTGGGAGTTTCCATTCGCTAGTATTCGTTGGGAGGTTCAGCGAACCAGCGATCCAGGCGAGCCAACTGTTCCCCTTCGCAGGTGAGGAAGGCCATACCCATGCCCAAGCCATAGCTCACGTACACGACATGCGCTTCGGACTCGAAAGTTTCTTCATGATGGGTGATCCGGACGAGGACGCGGGAAGAAGGCGGAACCGGATTCAAAGTATCAATGTAGCAGCCGGTGCGGCTGATA
>DASSGJ010000399.1:0-5615 GCA_035693545.1 Candidatus Acidiferrum sp. | reverse complement strand
GGAACGGACGCCGCGATTCCGGGTGACCACGGCGTCGGTCCAGGGGAGGCCCGTGAAGTGCGACGGACCGCTATTTATAAGGCCAATGGCGGCGATGACGGAAATTCGCAAGACCGAGCTGATTTTTCTGCCGTCCACGGGACCAAGCTTGAATGACATTGTGGAGCGGAATCGAGACGTGGTGCCGTGGCTGCGACGATGGCACAAGCGAGGAGCGGCGATTGCGAGCGTGTGCACGGGAGTTGGATTGGTGGCAGCGACAGGATTGCTGGATGGAAAGCGGGCGACGACGCATTGGGGAGTGGCGCCGGAATTTCGCAGGCAGTTTCCGAAGGTGAAGTGGATGCCGGAAGTGATGGTGACGGAGGACCGGGGATTTTACTGCGGCGGGGGAGTGAACGCTTCGCTGGATTTGAGTTTGTACCTGGTGGAGAAGTATTGCGGGCACGAGGTGGCGATGCAGACGGCGAAGGCGCTGCTGATTGAGACGCCTCGAGCGTGGCAGGCGGGGTTCGGGATTGTGCCCTTGAAGACGGAGCACAGCGACGAAGCGATTTCCGGGGCGCAGGAATGGTTGCACAAGAATTTTCACCGGACTTTTTCGCTAGAAGCGCCGGCGCGGGCGGCGGGGATGAGCATGCGAAATTTTGTGCGGCGGTTCAAGGAAGCTACGGGTGATGCGCCGCTGATTTACCTGCAAAAGCTGCGGGTGGCGGCGGCGAAACGGCTGCTGGAGAGCGACCATCGCGGGGTGCAGGAGGTCAGCGAGGCCGTGGGGTATCAGGACGTGGCGTTTTTCCGGACGATTTTTGAGCGGCACACGGGGGCGTCGCCGAGTGCGTACCGGCGTAGATTTGGGCTGGTGGCTTAGAAGTTTCCGGCTTTGTTGAAATCCTCGCTAGAACAGACGGAAAGCAGATCCCTCACCTCGCAAAAAGCGCGAGGATTCGGGATGACACGCACGCGGAACACGGGCGGAGAGTCCTCAGGGGCTGAAGCCCATTCTTTAGCGCTCTAAGTGTCGGAGCCAAAGCTCCGACCCGCTGAAGAATATTTATGACGTCTAGCAGCTTGGTGACTTCGTATGCGCGGGATTAGGTGCCGGAGGCGGAGTGTTTTTTGAGTTCGAGGCTGCCGGATTCGCAGGTGTAGTCGGGCATGGTGAAGATCTGGCGGATTTCGGTTTCGCCTTCCCATCCGGGCCAGTGCTTGCGGTGGAGTTCCATGAATACCAGTGCGCTTTCGACGGCTTCCTGCTTGGAATTAAATTCAAAGATGGCGTAGCCACCGACGAGTTCCCTGGTTTCGGCGAAGGGGCCGTCGAGCGAAGTGAGTTTGCCTTCGGAGAGGCGGACGCGGGTGCTCATGGCCGAGGGAGCGAGGCCGCCGGTTTCGATCATGGTGCCGGCCCTGGTAGTGTCCGCGGCGAGTTTGGCAATGGCGTCCATCAGTTCTTTGGGGGGCGGGCCGGAGTTTTCGGTGGATTTGACTAGCATCATGAAGCGCATCGTGTGGTCTCCTGAAATTAGTTGTGAGCCGGGCAAACTGCGGCCGGGGTTGCGGCTCTACTTGTAAGACGAACGGTAGGCCGCGAAATCGACAGCCGCCTATTTTTCTTTATCACATTTGGGCGGTGAGCAGGCGGGAGATTCAGCGGCGCTTTTTGGCGGCGATCTGGGCGAGGCGCGCTTTGACCATTTTCTTGATGAGGGAGGCGGGGAGAGGCTTGTTGGTGGGGAACTGGATGGTGCCCTTGGAGATGGTGTAGGGCTTCAGGTCGGCTTTGAACATTTCGATGATGCGGCCGGTGGGGAAGAGGCTGCAGTGGCCGGCGAAGGCGGCGAACCAGATGACGACTTCGCCGTGACGGAAGGCGGGGATTTTGTAGCTGATGGTTTCGGTGGCGACGGGAGGAAGGGAGGAGCGGATGGCGGCGCGGACTTTTTGCAGGGTGGTGTGCGCGGGTTCGGGGACGCGGGCGAGATAGGCGTCTATGGTTTTGGGGGTGGCGCTAGGTTTGGCCTTGGCGGGGGAACGGCGTTTCGGAGGCTTAGACTTTTTCATGTGCGAGAGGCTACTGGAATGTTGCCATCAAGTCCATGACTGCATGATTGGGGATGACGCGTGGGCGGCGGGCCAGGCCTGGAATTGCGCTTTACGAGGGCGTTTCTGAGGGGCATACTCCGTGAAATCCGGAGGTGCTTATGATTCTGCGATCTTTGCGTGGATTGCTGGCGAGCCTTCTTTTCGCGTGGGTTGTCTGTCTGGCGCCGGCTGCAAAGGGCGATTCGCTTTCCATTGTTTACACTTCGCCGCAAAATCAGACTGATCTCGTCTCCGCGGGTTTTACTTCTGTGGTGTTCACTGGATTTGTGGTGAACAACACGGCCGCGCCAATCACGTTTCAACTGACGGCGGTGCTTGGGCCGCCGTCATCGTTTTACGTGGCGAGCGTGGTGCAAGGGATCGGCTTCCCCGGCATAACACTTCTGGGAGGGCAGAGTACCTCTGTCTTCGATCTTGCGACGGTCAACATCAATCCGTTCGATCCGAGTTTGCCGTATCCCGGGCTGGTGAACTTCAGCCTGGAGGCCATCTCGCTGCCGGCGGGCGACCTGATCACCACAAGCGCGGACTCTGTCACCGTCGTGAGGAGCATTCCCGAACCAGCCAAGGCTAGCCTGCTTACGTTGGGACTGTTGGCTGGAGCCTTTGCCTTGCGAAACAAGTGTGGAGAAAAGGGCGCAGCGACCTGATCCCGGTAAAAAATGTTGAAACCAGGAGAGACGGGGAGTAGAGTTTTTTCATTCCGCCTCGGGCCCCGTTCTAATAATCTGACGAATTGACTGGAGGGATCATGAGTCGTTTGCCGCGAGTGGTTTTTCTGGCATGCCTTGTGGTGGCAGCGGGTCTTATTTATCTGAGTTCGTATGCGCAGGAGAAATCGGCGAAGTCTGATTTTGAAATGACGGCGAGTTACATCGAAGCTTGCAGTTGCGACATGTTCTGCCCGTGCTATTTCAACACGCACTCGACGAATCACATGGGCGAGCATCACATGGATGAGCATTTCTGCCGGGCGAACCTGGTGCTGAAGGTGGACAAAGGACACTACAAGCAGACGAATCTGGACGGAGCGAAGGTGTGGATCGCGACGGATTTGGGAAGTGACTGGAGCACGGGGAAAGATTCGTGGATGGTGGCGAATTTTGATCCGAGCGTAAGCAAGGAACAGAAGGCCGCCATGGCGGATATTCTCGGGCAGCTGTATCCGATTCCGTGGAAGAAAACGGGCGCGAACACGGTGGCGTTCACGTGGGATGTGGATACGAAGACCGGTGTTGCGCACGCGAAGATGGCGGACGGGAAAGGCGAAGTGGTGCTGGAACGGGTGGCCGGAAACAAGGCCGGAGAAGAAGTGGTGATGAAGAATTTGAAGTACTGGGGAGCGCAGTCGAACGACGGATTCCGGATGTGGAAGACGAAGCATGAGGCGTTCGAAGGCGACGGGCACAAGTTCGCGTATGACGGGACGAACGGGTTCCTGATTACGATTCACTATTCGGGGATGGCGAAGGCCGCGGCGGCGGACTGAAGATCGCACCGAGACTCTTCTGACTTGCGGGCTGTTCGATGCGGAAAGCAGATCCCTCACCCCGCAAAAGGCGCGGGGATTCGGGATGACAATCTCCTAGGAACGCAGGGCGTTTCTAACTCTAGACATCTATTGGTGTGACCGGAACGCTCCTAGTCCATGTCGGGCGGGCGGTTGAGGTGTGTGTAGAGGGCGTTGGATTCCTCGAACTGGCGGAGAATTCTGTCTACGTTGCAGGGTTGCTCGTGAAGCGATTCGGGGTCCCACTCGCTGCGACCAGGGGCGAAGAAATCGCCGCCGTAGACGTGGATGGCGCCGGTGAGGCGGGGAATTGGATTGGTTACGGAGTGGATGATGTTGGGGCCGAGAGGTTCGGCGTCTTTTTCGCAGAGGGCGCGGGCGCCGGCGGCTTCGAGCTTGCCCGCGGGGGCGCCGGGAATGCGGCGCCAGAAGATGTTGTCTTCGCGGCCAGTGTAGATGCCGATGACAGCCCACATCTGATGATTGTGGGGGAAGAGGGTCATGTGAGGGCCCCAGATGACGTTAAGGATGGTGAGGGAGTCGGAGCGGAAGAGGGTTTGAATGCCAGCGGAGGCGGGCTCGCCGAGAGATTTGAGGACGGCGGAGGGATTGGAAACGGCGCGTGCCGTGAGATCGCGAACGTGGGTGAGGGCGGGGTCTTGCGCCAGGGCGGAACGGCAGTCGTTGATGAAGGAATCCAGATCAAACACGGGATTGGCCTCCTTGCGGACAAAGAGAGTGCGCCGCTTGGGACTTCCAAGGAGAACCATGTTAGTGCAGGTCATATTGGGGAAAAAGTCAAAAACCGCACCCTTGAAAACCACAAGGGTGAGGCACCCAGGCGTGGAGTAAACGGATTCTCTGGTGGCGCGTCCACCTGAAGGTGGACGCTACGGGGTGAGGTGCGGCTGATGGATACGGTGATGGTGCTGGTGAAGATTGGGATTTTGGCGGGGTTGGTGATTTTGTATTTGCGGTGGAGAAAGAGGTTTTCGTCTTCGGGGCAGGTGTTGGAAGGGATTCAGGGGGCTGCAGGGTGGGCCGAAGCGAATAAAGCGACGATCCTGCGGTACACGCGGGTGGCGGAGGTGGTGGTGGGAGTGTTCCTGCTGGGCTTCGGATATTTTATTGGGAAGGATCATTTGCATTTGATACGGGATGGGGCGCGCGCTGCGGGAACGATTGTGGGATACAAGCAGGAGTATTTTGCGGGTAGTGACGGGCGGCCTTCGAGTGGCTCGACCGCGCTCATGCCGATTGTGAGATTTCAGGCAGGCGGCCAGGAGGTGCAGTTTAAGGATTGGATGGGGACGAATGCAGCGGTGATAAATGTGCGTGTTACGGTGCTTTACGATCCGGAGAAACCGGGTTTGGCGATGATTGACCGGCCGGTGTGGAACTGGATTCCGTGGGCGCCTACGATGGGAGTGGGGTTATTTTTGGTTTTTGTTGGGGTGAGAGGGTGGATGATGGGGAAGTAGAGGATGAGCGGAAGAGGTTTCAGTTTTAGTTTGGGAGTAAGGGCTTGGGTTGAGGTTCTTCGGGCATGCTCGTCGCATGCCCTCAGAATGACAAGTTGTCGCAAATTTGGGGGTTGGTGAAAATAGAAAAGGGCGGCTCCGATCGAGCCGCCCTTCATTGTTGAGATTGAGATTCAGTTAGCGATGGCCGCCGCCGTGGCCGCCACCACCGTGGAACCCGCCGCCACCGCCGCCATGGAAACCATTGCCGCCATGGAAGCCGCGGTCGCCGCCGTGGAAGCCTTCACCGCCACGAAATCCGCGATCGCCGCCACGAAAACCTTCACGGCCGTAGTAGCCGCCGCGGCCATAGTAACCGCCATGACCGTAGTAGCCGCGGCCGTAATAGCCGCCCCTGCCGTAGAAACCGCGGCCATAGTAGCCGCCGTGGAACCACGGGCCGGCGCCGATGAAGACACCGCCGACGAAGTAGTCAGGGCCGTAGTAGCCGTAGGGCGCGCAGGCGTAAGGATAGTAGC
>DASSGJ010000398.1:0-3431 GCA_035693545.1 Candidatus Acidiferrum sp. | reverse complement strand
AACCAAACCACGAAGCCCTCTTACTGATCGCTGATTACTGACGCTCGGTTCCTAACTCCCAACTCCCAACTACCAACTCCCGACTACTGACTTCTCTCGTATCTCCCCACCCCAATTTGCTCGCCCTTGTTTCTCTCTAGTACACTGATCATTCCGCGCTCCCAAAAAGGACACACCGATGCTAGTAGTCATGCAATCCCACGCCACGGACGAACAAGTACGCTCCGTCTGCGACAAAATCGAATCCCTCGGCCTGAAAGCCCATCCCATCCCCGGCGCAGGCCGCACCGCCATCGGCATCACCGGCAACAATGGCGCCATTGACCTCGGCGTCCTCGAATCCATGCCCGGCGTCGTCGAATGCATCCCCGTCACCAAGCCCTACAAGCTCGTTTCTCTCGACGTAAAATCCGATCCCACCGTCGTCCGCATCCCCACGCCCTCGGGTGATGTTCTCGTAGGCGGCGAACATCTCGCCATGACCGCCGGCCCCTGCGCCGTCGAAACCGAAGAGCAGTGCCTAGCCATCGCCGCGCAACTAAAGCCCAGCGGCGTGCGCCTCTTCCGCGGCGGCGCCTACAAGCCGCGCACCTCGCCCTACAGTTTTCAAGGGCTCGGCCTCCCCGGCCTGAAAATTCTCGCTCAAGTCCGCAAACACTACGGCTTCGGCATCGTCACCGAAGCCATCGACAACGAATCTCTCGATTTAGTGGAAGAGTGGGCCGACGTCATCCAGATCGGCGCCCGCAACATGCAGAATTTTTCGCTGCTCAAGCGCGCCGGCCGCGCAAAAAAGCCCGTGCTCCTCAAGCGCGGCATGGCCGCCACCCTCGACGAATTCCTGATGGCCGCCGAATACGTAATGAGCGAAGGCAACTACAACGTGATGCTCTGCGAACGCGGCGTCCGCACCTTCTCCGATTTTTCCCGCAACACGCTCGACCTCGCCGTCGTGCCCGCCGTAAAAAAACGCAGCCACCTGCCCATCCTCGTCGATCCTAGCCACGGCACCGGCAAACGCCACAAAGTTCTTCCGCTCTCCCGCGCCGCCGTAGCCGTCGGCTGTGACGGCCTCCTCGTCGAAGTCCATCACCAGCCCGAAAAAGCCCTCTCCGACGGCATGCAATCCATCCTCCCCGCCGAATTCGCCGAACTCCAATCCGAAATCAAGCAAATCGCCACCGTCCTCCACCGCCGCGTCAACTAATATCGGTACCAAAACCGTCGTCCCGGACGGAGCGCTGGCGCGGTCAGCCAGCGCGCAACGCGCCTTTTGGGTCTCCCGTTGAAAGCGGTATATGATTCTGGTCGTGTTTTGCCCCGAATGCCGAGCCGAATACCGCCCCGGATTTACCCGCTGCTCTGACTGCGACGTGGATTTGGTCCACAAAATTCCTGAGCAGGATACCGGTGCCCGGAAGCGGAAGCGTGACTCGGCTAGGACGTTTCCAACATTCAGAAACGCGTACAGAGAAGGCGGCAGGACGGTTCAGTGGTGGGCCTCGTACAGACACCAAACTGGCGGTTGGCCCTGGTTTTCAATCGTCATCCATTTCATGAATTGGGTTGTAATTCTGATTGGCGGAGGATTTCTCATCTGGTGGACCGTCGAACACCGTTTGTCGCGTTGGCAAGTCCTTGGAGTTTTTCTGTTCGTATCGCTTCCGTACACCGTTCTAGAGAACTGGGCAAAAAGGAGAGTGAAACTGAATTATCTGCGAAACAACAAAAAGAGACTAGCAGAATCGCCACGATGAACATCATCGCCAGGCTCTGGTTCGCTTCCTGCTATCCGCTCGCTGCTATCTGTTATCCTCTTTCAAACTAAAGACTAAAAACTGTAAACTGTTAACTCTCTTCATGCCCCATCGCAAAAACTTTCGCGTCTATTTTCTCCTCACGCTCCTGCTCATTTTCGCGCTGGTCATTCTTCTCCGCGAGCATCGCCCCTCCATCCTCCGCCCCGACCTCCATCTCAACGGCTACATCTCCACCTCCGACGGCTCCCTCACCGTCGTCGATCTCGCCTCTCTCCGCGTCATCAACAAAATCCCCGTCGGCCCCGCCATCTCCGACCTCCGCGAACACGCCAAGCGCCCCGAAATCTGGGGCGTCAGCAGCGCCGGCGGTTACGTCTTCGTCCTCAACACGCGCACGTCGCAAATCATCGCCAAAATTCCCGTCGGCCCTTCGCCGCTATCGCTCGACTTCTCCGCCACCGGCGACCGCGTCTACACCACCTCCGCCAACTCCGACCAGCTCATCGCCATTGACACCGCCTCACGCTCCATCCTCGGCCGCGCCCGCACCGGCTTCGAACCCGTGCAGGCCCGCATTACGCCAGATCAGAAGACCATTCTCGTAGTCAACCGCCGTTCGTCTTCCCTGACGATCCACGACGCCGCCACGCTCCAGCCCCGCGCCGTCGTCGAAGTCATCCCCCAGCCCGACGAAGTCGCCATCGTCCCCGACAGTTCCGTCGCCTTCGTCATGAGCCGCTCGCAGAGCCGCCTCTCCGTCGTTGATCTCCGCCGCGCCGCCCTGCTCACCAACCTCCAACTTGCCGGCCGTCCCACGCAAATGCTCTTGAAACCCGACGGCGGCGAACTCTACGTCATCTCGCCCGAAGCCCACGTCCTCGAAGCCATCAACACCTGGACCCACGAAGTTGGCGACACCATGCTCCTCGGCTCCGCGCCCGCCAGCGCCATCCTCCTCGAGGACGCCAGCGAAATGTACGTCGCCGACCGCGCTGCCGGCCGCGTCTTTCCCGTGGACATCATCAATCGCCGCATCGGGAAGCCCGTCAACGTCGGCGCCGCGCCCAACGCCATGCGCTTCGATTTCACCGAAGCGGGAGCCAAGCCCAGCATGCTTCTCGTCGTCAACGAATCCTCCGGCGACCTCGCCGTCCTCCGCCTCCGCACCGACTCCCTCATCACCCTGATCCCCGTAGGCAACACCCCCCAGCGCCTCGCCGTAAAACTCTTCTAGCCCAAACGCGCTAGAACCTTTTCTTTCGCCACCGATGCGACGTGGAAATGTAGCGCTGGCCTCCTCGCCAGCGCTCTTCTCTGTGCCGTCTGAGTCCAGCCCGAAATTCATTTAACGCCGTCCCCCGCCAAACATCAGTGTCCTAGTAACTTTCGGGTACAGCTTTCGTCACGAATCCTTTGTCAGACCCCATTGGCAGAGCAATACTCAAGTACGGAAATTCCCGCACGGCTTAAACAACTGCAAGTTCAGGAACCAGGCGCGCCGGCAAAGCGCGGGACCTTTTTCACGGGAGAGTGCGAATGAGCGATCGGTCGAAATCCGAACCCAAGTTGCACAAGGACTGCCCTGCAGAGCCCACCCGCAGGCGCTTCCTGCAAGACTCCGCCGCCACCGCCGTGGTCGCGGGTGTCGCTCCCCACATGCTCTTTGGAAAA
>DASSGJ010000397.1:0-2958 GCA_035693545.1 Candidatus Acidiferrum sp. | reverse complement strand
ACCCAGGAATAAAATTGCGCCCCAATCCACAAATTCAGCAGGAGAAACGCACCCTGAAAGCTCCTCCGGTAAATCGCCGACCGATCCTTTTCGACGCGCCGGATCAGTTTCTTTTTGGCCTTTGGTGGTGCAGCACTCGTGGAGTTCGTCGCGGCGGGAGAATTCTCAATTACCGGGGATGCTGTGATGGATACCTGGGTCGCCATAGTCTTCGTCTCTGAACTCAGACTAGCTTGGTCCGTCACAAACCGCTGTGACTGGTGTCACATCCGCCTCCAGCATGGAACAGCCTGAAAATCCTTAATGCTGTATTGTTTCCGCAGCCCTTTGTAAATAGAGTATTCGCCATGCCATCCGTAACCTCCGCCCTCGGGCCTCCCCGCGTCATTAATATCGAAGACCTTCGCCGCCTCGCCCGGCGCCGCCTCCCGCGCCCCATCTTCGATTATCTCGATGGCGGTGCCGACGACGAAACCACCCTCCGCGAAAATCCCCGCGCCTTCAACGAAATCCTTTTTCGTCCGCGGAATGCCGTCGCCTTCGACAAGTGCGATCTCAGCGTTCGCGTTGTCGGCCTCGACCTCGCCTTTCCGGGCCTGCTCGCCCCCGTTGGCTACAGCCGACTGATGCATCCCGGAGGAGAAGTCGCCGCTGCCAAAGCCGCGGGCGAAGCTGGCACGGGATACATTCTCTCCACCATTTCCGGCCACAAACTGGAAAACGTGAAAGCCGCTACCAAAGGTCCCACTTGGTATCAGCTCTATCTCCTCGGAGGCCGGGCGGCCGCCGAAAGCGGCATTGACCGCGCCCGCCGCGCCGGCTACTCCGCTCTCGTCATCACCGTGGACACGCCCGTTGCCGGCATGCGCGAACGCGATCCGCGCAACGGCATGAAGCAGCTTCTCGGCAGCTCGCTCCTTGCAAAGCTCCCTTTTTACCTTCCATTTCTTTCGCACCCCCGGTGGGTTGCCGCATTTCTTGCCGATGGCGGAGTCCCCAAGCTCGAAAACATCATCATCCCTGGCGAAGGGCCGATGCAACTCGTGGACGTCGCCGCCGCCCTCGCAGACGCCGCCGTAACCTGGAACGATTTGAGTTGGATTCGAAAGGTTTGGCCCGGTCCCATCATCGTAAAAGGCCTGCTCACAGGCGATGATGCGCGACGCGCGGTGGATGAAGGCGCCGCAGCCGTCATCGTCTCCAATCACGGTGGCCGCCAACTCGATTCCGTCTATCCCACCATTCGTGCGCTTCCAGAAGTGGTTGCCGCAGTGAACGGCCGGACAGAAGTTCTGATGGACGGCGGCATCCGCCGCGGCGGCGACATCGTCAAAGCTATCTGCCTCGGCGCCCGCGCCGTCCTCATCGGCCGCGCCTATGCCTATGGCATGGCCGCCGCCGGCTACCCCGGCGCACTTCGCGCTCTCGAAATCCTCCGTGCTGACGTCGAACGCACCCTCCGCCTCCTCGGCTGCCCCTCCATAGCTGCTCTCGATTCTTCCTACGTAGACATACCGCCGCACTGGCGTCGCTAACTTAAGCGAAAGTGATTTTTGATAGTGATGAAAGACTAGTTCCCGAGGTAGTAGTGGAACTGGAGGCGTTCTGCGGTCGTACGAGCCTGCAGCAGGAATCCCGGCGCAACCGGGACCTCATGACTCATGAAAATGGTGCCCGGGGTGGGAGTCGAACCCACATGAGGAAAAATCCCCGGAGGATTTTAAGTCCTCAGCGTCTGCCATTCCGCCACCCGGGCGCTGGCTTTACAAATTTAACCAACGCGCTCGCTTCCTGCAACACGTCCACACGAGCCAACGGAGGCTTGGCCATGCCGCTGTCGCCGGCTACTTCTTGGTTTTTAAAAAGTGCTCCGCAACGATAGCGGGGGTTTCCACAACCCGCTTTTCCTCCGCGCAAACCACCAGCCTTAGGAATTGCGCCATACTCCACGCCAGCGGTGTTGCGCTCCCTGTCCCTCGCCCAAACACGAATCCCGCTCGCGTCGGGTCAGCCTGATCCCAGATCTGCTCGGGAATCATTCCGCCTTGATTCGCGAAGTGGAGCATCGCATTCAGGTACAGCGTCGCGTCGTGCCCCGCAGCAATTTCATATTCGCCGCGTTCGCCGGTAAATATCGGCCAAATCCGCCCGATGCCTGTTCCCTGCCAGGGCCCGCCAAAATAGGTCTCGCCGTAGCCGTCATGGCTGTACCGATAGAATGACGGCCCGTTCGGCGTCTCCACGCGAATCGCGCCGTCCACAATCTCAACCGAATGCCGGATAATGGGATCGCTCGCCGGCCGGATTCCCAGCCGCACAAATTCCAGGAAGCCCGCGTCCACCACATCGCGCTCGTCCCACACGCCCCCGCCATTCCGCGTGTCCAGCTTAAAACCATCATTCGGATCGGTGTTGTTATCAATCCTTATGTAGTACCCCGGCTCTCCCGTGCCCTTGCCCAGATGCCCCGTCGTCGTTACCATCCACGTTTCGATATGCGCCGCCCAGTCGTCCGCGGTCTTGATATAACGCTCGGCATCCTCGGTCGCGCCGTTCTTCCGCGCAATAGCCGAAGCGCACACTAACCCGGCAATCTCCGCTGCGATCGTCGAAGGCGAATACCCCCCCACTTCTTCCCAACGCTCCTGCTGCGTCACCGGTCCGTGCGACATCACAAATTCCGCTTCCGGCCGAACATGCCTCGTCCACGTCTCCGCGTCCGTCCTTCCCAGTTGCCACGCCAGCACCATCGGGTACGACACTTCGTCCATTTGCAGAGCCGTCCAGTAAGCGCGCCCATCCAGCCAGCTGTTTTGCGGGAAGCCTCCGTCCGGCTTCTGCTGCACCGTATACAAATAGGTCAGCGCGCGGTCCGCCGCCGCGCGATCTCCAGCGGCCATCAGCCCGGTTGCCACTTCATAGAGGTCCCGCGCCCAGACCAGGTGATATCCGCCAACC
>DASSGJ010000396.1:0-12917 GCA_035693545.1 Candidatus Acidiferrum sp. | reverse complement strand
ACGCGGCTGCAGGGTTCGCGACAGACGGAACTGGAGATTTTAACGGACACGTCGGTCAGAAAAATTGTCGCCATGCGGGGGATTCGCCTGATAAACTATGGTTTCCTGGCTCAGGCGGCATGAGTGCGGCCAAAGCAGATTCCGAAACTTGGGGACCCACGGGACTGCAGCCCTGGCTTGCAGAAAGAGGCATTGAGAAGTCGGTATGAGAAGTGACGCGCCCATTCACTATTCCCTTGTCGTTCCCTTCTTTAACGAGCAGGAGAACATCCCCACGCTGTACATGAAACTGACCGAAGTAATGGACGCCATCGGCGAGCCGTATGAAATGGTGTTTGTGGACGACGGCAGCAAAGACAATACGTACAAAGTTTTGAGCGAAATTTACGAGCACGACCGCCGCGTGAACGTGGTGCGGCTGCGCCGGAATTTCGGACAGACCGCCGCGCTGAAGGCGGGCTTTGATTTTGCCCGCGGCGAAATTATCATTTCGATGGATGGCGACCTGCAGCACGATCCAGAAGAGATTCCGCGGTTCCTCGAGAAAATCGAAGAAGGCTACGACCTGGTCAGCGGGTGGCGTCACCAGCGGAGAGACCACTGGCTGATGCGCCGTGTGCCCAGCCGCGCGGCGAATTGGTTGATGGCCAAGCTATCCGGGATTGAGTTGCACGATTTCGGGACGACATTCAAGGCGTACCGGCGCGAGATTTTGCAGGAGATTCAGCTTTACGGCGAGTTGCACCGGTTTATTCCGGCGCTGGCGAGTTCCAGCGGCGCGCGCATCGCTGAAGTGCCTATCTCGAATCCCGATCGCAAGAGCGGAAAGTCCAACTATGGAATTGGGCGCACCATTCGCGTGTTTTTCGACCTGATCATGGTCAAGTTCTTGCTGGATTATTCGACGCGGCCGCTGCAATTTTTCGGCATGCTGGGGCTGGCGGGTACAGGAAGCGGATTTTTGCTGGGGCTGCTGCTGGTGGCGGACAAGATTTTCTACCACCAGAACATCATGACGGAGCACGGACCGCTGCTGCTGCTTTCGATTGCGCTGTTTGTCAGCGGAATCCAATTTGTTTCGATGGGATTGCTCGGTGAGATTAGTTCGCGCACGTATTATGAATCGCAGAACAAGGCGATTTACGCCCTTCGCGAAGTGAAGAGCCATCGCAAGGAATTGGGCGATTCCGCGGAGCCAGCGCGACCGAGCGGAAGCTCCGAGCGGTAGGAACAGAAATTGGAAGCTGGAAGTATATAGTTTGAGCAAGCAGCGAAAGGAAAGAACTTGAAACGGAACTCCCATGAAGAGCGGCAGCAAGCCCACGCGCTGCTCGACATGTTGCCTGACGAAAAGCTGAACGCGGTACGCACCCTGCTTGAGGTAATGGTCGAACCCCTGTCCCGCTCGCTGGCACTAGCCGCGACGGAAGAGGAAGAACTCACGCCTGAAACAGCGGCCGCACTAGAGCGTGCCCGTGCTTCGCTCGCCCAAGGCGAAGGCGTTCCTCATGATGAGATTCTGCGCGAGTTCGGCCTGAAGAAGTGACCGAACCGCCATCGCCCGAGCGCATCGCGGTTCATTGGTCCCCCGAAGCCCGCGCCGATCTTCGCGCCATCGATCGTGAATCCGCCTTGCAGATTCTTTATTGCCTGGACCGATACCTCACCAGCCGGACCGGTGACGCAAAAAAACTTAAGCCTCCGCTTACGGGCTTCCGTCTCCGCTGCGGCGAGTACCGGGTCTTCTTCGACCTGAAAAATGACGAAGCCATTGAAGTCACTGCCATCCGCCATCGCAAGGATGCCTATCGCTAAAGGGAAATACACTCCCTGCAAGCGATTTTTCCTCTTGGGACAACTCTAATCCTAAGGCGCGAGACGACGGTATTGGCCGCGGTGGAAGAGGAGAGGTTCGCCATCGTGGCAGTGCATGCTTTCGACTTCACCGAGGAAGATGGTGTGATCGCCGCCGGGATGTTCGGCGACTACGTTGCAGGCGAGCTCGGCGAGAGCGCCATCGAGTAGCGGAATGCCGGTGGAGGTCCATTTATACGGAATGCCGAGGCGGGCATCTTCTTCGGGGGACTGGTCGCATTTGGCGAAATGCTCGGAGAGGGCTTGCTGTCCTGCACGAAGAATAGCAACGCCGAAGCGGCGCTGCGCCTTGAGAAAGGAGAGCAGCTTGGCTTCGTGGGAGACGCAGACGAGAACGAGAAGAGGATCGAGCGACACCGAGGTGAAGGAATTGGCGGTCATGCCGTGGACCACGCCGGGATCGCGTTCGACCGTAATTACGGTGACGCCCGTGGCAAAGGTGCCTGCGACTCGGCGAAAGGTTACAGGATCGAGGGAAGAGATGGCCATGGCGCGTTCGCTTCAAGATAACACACAGGCGCGCAGCGGGTCGAAAGAGGGCGAGAAGTTCGGCATGGACAATTGTAAAAAAAAGAGCGCCCCCTCGAAGGGAGCGCTCTTTTTCAACTGAGTTCGGACGGAACCGCGGATCAGCGGTGTGGCGGTTTGTCCTTGTCCTTCTCTTTGTCTTTCCCTTCATTCTTGGGAGGCTTGTTTTGCGGGGGCGGCGCCTGGCGGGCATGCTCCGCTTCCTGTTTCCGCTCCAACTGTTGCTGCTGCTGGTCGTGTTTTTGTTCGACCTGCTGGAGCTGCTGTTGTTGCTTCTGCTGGAGCTGCTGCTCCTTCTGCTGAAGTTGTTGCTGCCTGGCAGCATCCGCATTCTGCTGTTGGATTTTCTGTTGCTGTTGTTGTTGCTGCTGATATTGCTTCTGCTGGACCTTCTGGTATTCCTGGTCCTGCTTCTGCTGAAGCTGCTGAATCTGCTGCTGGTGCTTTTGTTCGAGCTGCGGATTCACGTTGTCCGCCGGCCGTGAAGTCGGCGGACGATCCTTGTAGGCGTTCGGATTTGCATTGGCGTTGGGGTTCGCGCTCACGTTGGGATTCGCGTTGGCGTTCGGATTGACGTTCGCCGGGCGATTGTTGTTCGCGGGGGCGTTGCTATTGGTGTTTGCGTTGTTGTTCACCGGTGCGTTGACGTTCGGGTTCACGTTGGCGTTCGGCGGACGATTGTTGTTCGCGGGGGCGTTTACGTTGGCGTTGGCATTGTTGTTCACCGGCGCGTTGGCGTTCGGGTTCACGTTGGCGTTCGGCGGACGATTGTTGTTCGGCTGCATGCCCCGGTTGCCCTGCTGGACATTGCCCTGCCCTTGCTGAACGTTACCCTGCGGCCGGTTTCCCTGCGGGGGATTCGTGACCACCTTGGCCGGCGGTGCAATCCGAACCGGCGCTGCAGCTACAGTGTTGCGGGGTTGCTGCGCTTCGATCTGGCGCGCCTGGGCATTGGAAATGGGGCGCCCTTCGTTGGCCTTGATGGCTTCCTGACGCTGCGCGAACGGCAACGGAGCTGGCGGAGGAGGCGTCTTGGCTACGACGGCACGCGCTTGGACCGCCGCGGGCGGTTGATAACGGACTGCGGCACCGCCACCGAGAACGGCCTGCTTTGGCGGAACGACAGCCGGCGCTGAGACGGCAACCTGTGCCGTGGCCACTTCCCGCTGATCCACGCGAACCATGTTGCGGCCGACGGGCTGAGCAGAGCTGAAGTTTTGGCCGGACGTCGCGGTGACACCGCCGGCGACACGTTGGTTCACATAAGTTACGTTGGTAACGTTTTTGTTGATGACGGTGGTGTTGTAGTAGTTGTTGACCACGGTCGTATTCACGGTGGTGTTCGAAACGTTCACGTTGTTAATGTACGTGCGGCTGACGCGATAAGACGGCACGTAAACTTCGCGCGGTCCCAGCGGGAACCAACCGACGTTCGCGCCGACTCCTCCGCCAACACCGATACCAACGGCGAAGTGCGGACCGCCGACCCACGCGACGAGCGCGGGGGCGTACACCGGACGCACATAAGCAACGGCGACGGCGCGCGGCGGGCACGGGATCCAACCCCAGGCGCCGCGAACATTCACCCAGCGGCCATAGTGAAACGGAGCGAAGCCCCA
Source organism: Candidatus Acidiferrum sp. (assembly GCA_035693545.1). GTDB lineage: Bacteria > Acidobacteriota > Terriglobia > Acidiferrales > UBA7541 > Acidiferrum. The sequence continues at coordinate 8,895 of DASSGJ010000396.1, read as the reverse complement.
AGGCGCATCATCCACCCAGGTCCAGCCCCAGGGCGAAATCCACGCCCAATGGCCGTAGCGGTATGGCGCCCAATCAACCACAGTGACATGCGGGAACCAGACTGTGCCGTATTCCGGCACCTGGCGCCAACCGCCGTAGTCGTCGAGGTCTTCGTAGCCGATGACATCATCGGAAACGTAGCGGCGAGCCACAGCGTGTTCTTCGCGGTAGTCGCGCTGGCTGCACCAGCGATCGAAATCATCATCGGCGTCAGCGCTTTCCAGGTCCGCGTTCAGCGAGTCAGTGCCGGTGAAAAAGCCTTGATCGCCGGGATGGAGAGTGTAGGCGGAGCCCCCGCCAGTCACCTCACCAGTGCCTTCGGGCACATTGATGACGGTGGTGTCGCCGGCTTCGTTGACATTGATACGGTATCGGCCGGGACGCAGAACAGTGAATGCAAGATTGGGCGTGTCCACCTCAATGGATTCCTGATCCTCCAAGCGAAGCACGCGGAGATTGATGGTGCCCTCGGTGACGCGAATCTGCATGATGCGATCATCCAGATTCAGGAAGGAAAACCCGGTTTGGCTGGAAAGGCGAATCGCCGCGCTGCCCACATGGAGTTCGGCGCGCGCGCCCTGATCGGTCCAGAGTTTGTCGCCCGTGGTCATGGGGCGGTTCACAACCGTGGCAACCCAATCATCGGTGCCGCCGGGGCTAAAGGAGACTTGTCCACTGGCGTAGCTCAAGCGGGCTACGCGGCTTGGGGGATCGTCATCGTCGTCGGCCACTGCTGGTTTCGCGACCGCCAGAACAAAAGTAAAGATGATTGGAACGAGGAACAGCCACTTCAGTACGCGTGTCTTCATTTTGTTCCCTTCTCTCCTGACGCTTTTCGGCATTGGATGTTGCGTCGTGCCTGGGATGGGCCGGGAAGAACTCCCGCATTCGGAAGGAATCTGCTGGGACGCACCTGAGACATCCCTTTCGAACGGTACCTGGAGTTTACTCTTCCTGCGTCACTATGTTTAACACGAGGGAGGGCGGAGAGTTGTGTTTCCCGGCGGCGACGTTTCGAAAAGGGCAAGAGATAGAAGAGCTTAGAAGGAAAAACCCGCTCCCGAAATAAGGGAGCGGGCCTGTGGAAATCTAGCGAATGTTCGGATTAGTGATGGCCACCGCTGCTGTGAGAGCTGCCACCGCCTCCACCATGGGAGCTGCCGCCACCACCGCCTCCACTATGCGATCCGCCACCACCGCCGCCGTGGAATCCACCTCCACCACCGCTGCTATGGGATCCGCCTCCACTGAACCCGCCGCCGGAAGAGCGCGGTGCCGGCGCGGAGTAACTGCGCGGCGCGGGACCACCGCCGCGAGGAGCCGAGTAAGACGGAGCGGGAGAGTAAGAGCGCGGCCCTGAATAACCTCTGCTCTGCGAAGCGTTGTAGCTGCGCGGCGCGGAGTAATTCCGGTTGGGCGCTGAATTGTAATTGTTGGGCGCCCGGTTGTTGTACGCCGGTGGCGTGTACGAGCGGTTGCCGCCGTTGTAGGACGCCGGCGGACGGCCAGCCGAGTTGCCACCGTTGGACGAGAAGTTTCGTGGAGCGTTGGAAGCGCCGCTGCCGTTATTGCCGCGGCCGACCCAGGGCGGACGATCGTTGGAGTTCATGCGAGCCGTCTGCGGTGTCGCCGGACGATTCGTGCTGCCGAAGCCTTGCGGCGCGCGGCCGGAATCGGTCGCGTTGCCCTGCGCATTCCAGGTGCGGCCAGAAGCCGGAGGCCGTGAAGTATTGTTATTCAACGAGCCGGTTGGGCGCGAACCGTTGGCATTGTTATTGAATGGGCCGTTGGGGCGCGAACCGCTGTTGAACGAACCATTGGGCCGGGCGTTCTGCGGCTGCGAAGCGGACGGCGGACGATTCGACGAAAGCTGCGATTGCCGCGCGTTGTTGAAAGTCTGCCCGTTGTTCGCGCCGCGGCCAAAATTGCCGGCCGGGCTGTTCGCGCCGCGATTCCCGGAGAAGGCGCCGGAATTCATGGTGCGCACGGGTATGTGAGAAGCGGCAGCGGCCGGAGTGGATCGGGCTACCACGCTGCGATTCTGCACGCTGGCCGAAGGCGTTGTGACGCGGCCGTGTGAGTTCGCTGCGCCAAAGTAGCTGGCATGAGTCGGCGAAGCGCTGACGCCATTTGTGACCCGTACGTTGCGCAGCGTACTAGCAGAGAGATGCGTACTGCTGCGATTGATTCTCTGCCCGTTCACAAACGCATTGTGCGAAGCGACTGTGACCGCGTTGGTGTTGCGGGCATACCGGTAGTTGAAATTCCGGGTGTTGTACACGTTGTTGATGTTGTTGATGTGGGTGTTGTACACGTTCACGTGGTTCCAGTAGCCCGAACCGCAGTGATACCAAGGATGGAAGGGCTCTCCCCAACCGAGCGGGAACCAGCCGTAGCCGCCGCCCCAGCCGAATCCGAATCCGACTCCAAAGCCGAATCCGCCGCCGAGGAAACCGACGAAAGCCGGACCATAGTAAGCAGGCGCATAGATCGGGCCCGGGCACCAGCCCCAGTAGGAGCCGAAATAATTCCAGCGGCCATAGTGATAGGGTGCAAAACCCCAGGGTTCGTAGCCGACCCAGGTCCAGCCCCACGGGGCGACGTAGGCCCAGTTGCCATCGCTGTACGGAGCCCAGTCGGGAGACACGTTGTTGGGAACCCAAACATTGCCAACTTCCGGCTCCTGCTTCCAGGTGCCGTAATCGTCGAGATCACTGTAGCCGACGGTGTCGCGATTGACGTAGCGCGCGGACGGGGACTGGTCTTCCTTGATGTTGCGTTCCTGCGCCCAACGATCCAGTGCATCCGGTTCTGAAGCGGAGCCCGGAATGTATTGCACGTTTTGGTCGGTGCCGCTGACATCGCCGCGCTCGCCAGGGTTCAAAGGATAGGTCTGCCCGCCGGCGGCGATTTCGCCCCTGCCGCGGATTACGGTGACCGTAGTGTAGTCGCCATTTTCATTCACATCCACGCGGAAGGCGCCCGCTTCTCGGACAGTGAATGCCAGATTGGGTGTATCAATTTCGTAGGTTTCGCCCTGGCGGAGTTCGCGCACGCGGAAGTTCACGTGGCCTTCGGCCAGACGCATCTGAATCACGTTTTGATCCAGGTTCAGAAAGGACAAGGCGGTCATGCTGCCCACGTGAATCGAAGCCTGCCCTGCTTGCAACTCCGCGCGTGAATCTTTATCGGTCCACAGCTTGTCGCCTATGGTCACCGGGCGGTTCTTTGCCGCAGCGCCCCAATCACCAGTTCCCCCCGGCTGCATGGAGACCGAGCCATCCAGATAGCTAAGCCGGCCCACTCGTGTAGGTGGGTCTTGGGAGTCGTCCGCGCTGGGTGCCATCTCGGCGTTATCCTGCTGGGACACATTCGCGACGTTATCCTGGGCCTGCGCCCGCAGAACTGGGGTCACCAGGAACAGCACACCGGCCAAGGTAAATATAAGAGTAATAAGGCGTTTGCCGGTAAGATTGGGTTTCATACTCATTTCCCCTGAAGTGCGATCCGGGCCGCCCCGGAATCCAATAGCCGTCAGTTAGTGAGACGCTTGGCGGCTTTCTGAAGGGTATAACCCTGGGATGGAAAAATAGTTGCTTAGGGGAGTTGGGGGAAATCTCAGAATGAAACTGGTACCGGTACTATGACGAAGTAGCGTCAGCCGACGTGATGATTTCCGCCGATTTGGTAGCCGACGCCGCGAATTGTGCGGATTAAGGGCTGATCCGCGCCGGAATCAATCTTGCGGCGCAGATAGTTGATGTAGACGTCGACCACGTTGGTAATGGAATCGCCGTGAATGCGCCAGACTTCCTCGATGATTGCCGCGCGGGTCACCGGGCGCCCGGGATTCCTCAACAAAAATTCCAGCAAGGCGTATTCCTTGGGGCTCAGTTCGACCGCCCGTCCAGCGCGGCGTACCTCATGCGAAACGCGATTCACTTCCAGATCTTCAAATTGAAAGATCTCGCGGGCAGGACGATTGCGGCGGCGCAAGACCGCGCGAATCCGCGCGGCGAGCTCCGACCAGGCGAAGGGTTTGATGATGACGTCGTCGGCCCCTGCGTCGAGACCCTTGACCCGTTCTTCGACTGAGCTGGCGGGCGAGAGTAGCACCACAGGCGCTTCCGGCCAACGGCTCTGCAACTGGCGCAGGTAATCCGGGCCAGGCACGCCGGGAAGATTCAGATCCAGAAGGATCAGATCGAAGGCACTCTTCTCGCCAAATTTGGAGATCTGGTCTCCCGTAGAGGCGAGTTGTACGGCGAAGTGTTCCTGCTGCAGCCGGGTCTGAAGGAACTCCGCGAGGGACGCGTCGGCTTCAGCGACAAGAAGGCGCATAGTCGCTCACTCAGGACAAATTTCTGGAAGGGGGTACAGCCAGTCTGCTCCCGGCTGACGGAACTGTCAACTGACGCATTGGCAAAAGATTCGGATTGATTACTGCTTTGCCGGGCCCGGGGAATTGGCACGCGCCGCGGAGTTTTCGGGGGAACGATTGGGCGGGTCAGCGGCCACGGGCGCGGCAGGTGGGGTTGCGAAAGGCATTTTATCTTGTAGAGCGGGATTGAGAATCACGATATCTATACGCCGGTTCCGCGCGCGTCCCTCCGGATTATCGTTGTCGTCCACCGGATGGTATTCGGCGAATCCTGCGGCAGACAGACGATTCGGCTGCACATGGTAGCGGACGATGAACATGCGAACGAGTTCGGTGGCGCGGGCGGTGGACAATTCCCAGTTGGAGGGAAAATGGGCATTGTGAATGGGCACGTTGTCGGTGTGGCCCTCGATGCGCAGGTTCTCCGTGCGCGGGCCGACGACCTTGGCCAACCGGTCCACGGCGTCAACGGAAGAGGCGCGCATTGTGGATGACCCACTCTCGTAGAAACCCATCTCTCGAAGGCTGACCACGAGGCCTTCCTTTTTCGGCTTGATGGCGACAACGTGAGTTTTGATTTCCGGAGCAAGCGCTTTTTCGAGATCGGCTTGAATATCCTTCAGGGGTGTCGGCGTGGAGGTCGGCGCGAGAATGCCCTTCATCGGCTGAACAACACGATCCATGTCCGTGGTGCGTTCAACATTTTCGACCGCCTGTACATTTGAAAATGGAATCGCCTCCATATCGCTCAGCGGGATATGCGTATTGGAAGCGTCGAACACACCCAATTCCTGAAACGCCACCTGGATGGCCATGGCGAGGCGGCCCACCCGGCGCTTGTCAACCTGGGAGGAGGCGTACAGAACCACAAAGAAGGCAAAAAGCAAGGTGATGAAATCGGCGTAGCTAACGAGGGGCGCTCACCAGCAGCACGGCAACGATCACCGCCGGAACGTTCAAGGTTCAGGTGGGGACTAATGCGGCCGCCACGGTCACGGTGAACTCCACGAGCAACACGCTGAGTCAACTCGCGAGCACCATCAACAACCAGAACATCGGGGTTACCGCCAGTGTGATTCAGGATTCCAATGGATACCGCCTGGCGTTGGTGAGCACGGCATCCGGCGCGCCGGGAGACATTACAATCTCAGGAAATACGACCGGCTTGAGTTTCACGAAGGCGGTAACGGGCACGAACGCGTCGCTGGTGGTGGACGGCATCCCCATCAGCAGCGCGAGCAACACGGTTTCCAATGTGATTAACGGCGTAACGCTGAGCCTCGGTTCGCCATCGCCTGCCACGCCGGTGACGGTGAACGTGAGTCCGGATACCACGCAGGCAACGACGGCGATTAACAGTCTGGTCAGCGCGTACAACACGGTGATCGGGGAGATCAATTCGCAGTTTAACGTTGCGGCCGACGGCAGCGGCGGAGGCCCGCTGGAAGCCGACAACTCGCTGCGCGACATACAGAGCCAGTTGCTTGCGGCGTTTTCTTACTCCGTGCCGGGAAACAGCGGGGTGGTTAATCTGGCCAGCATCGGGGTCAACTTCAACAACGACGGTACGCTGTCGGTGGACAACGGGAAACTCTCTTCGGCACTCTCGAGCAACTATTCGGCAGTGCAGAACCTGCTGCAAAACACGAGCAACGGCTTTTCGCAAAATCTTTCGACAGTGCTCTCCAACATCAACGGAGCGGGAACGGGAATCCTGTCCCTTGACGCGCAAAGTATTACGAACACTTCGCAAGGGTTGAGCAAGCAGATCGCGGATCTGCAGGCGTCGATGGCCGTGCAACAGGTCAGTCTTACGGCGATCTACGCGCAGGTAAACACGACGCTGCAGGAATTGCCGTTATTGGAAAACCAGATTTCACAACAATTAGCGAGCGTAAAATGAACACACGCGACACCGCAACCGCTTACCAGCAGTCCACCGCCTTTGGCGCATCCTCTGTTGGCCAGGTCGTGGCACTGTACGACCGCATTCTGCGGGACCTCCGAACCGCGATCACGGCGATCGGAAGCGGGGAGATTGAACGCCGCGTCAACTCGCTGAATCACGCGCTGACGATCATCGGGGAGCTCCAGGGAGTGCTGGATTACGAGCGCGGAGGAGAAACGGCGCGCAGCCTGAACAGCTTCTACACGGTTACGCGCGGGATGGTGCTGGAGGCGGGCGTGAAGTGTTCGGTGGAGAAATTGCAGGAGGCGGTTTCCATGTTCGCGCGGCTTCGAGCGGCATGGGCGCAGGCAGAGAGCACGGTCGCGCCGTCGGAGCCGACACAACGGCTTCGCGTTTCGAGCCAGGGGCCAACTCCGTATGCGAATGACATTTCGCCTTCGCCGGATCATCGGGCCGGGGCGGAAACCGGAAGCTGGAGGGCCTGATGTACGAGGCGATGCGGCAGACGCTGCTTCGGGTTAACGGCTCGCTTGCGGGATACCTGGCGGAGGCGCGGCGAGCGCTTCGCGGCGAATGCGACTTTTGCGTGGAGGACGTTCGCAAGATACGCGGGCCGGTGGAAGAGATGGCGCCGGTGATGGCGTATTCCGCCGAACTTTTGCGCTTGCAGCCGGAGCTTGCCGGGGAGCTTGAACTCTACAAATCACAATTGGGCGACCTGCAGACAACTCTCGGCCAGATTCGCGTAATGCTTCTGGCCCGGCAGGCGAGCCTGGAAGCCGGGCGCGCACAGCTCGCCGCGGTCTCGCGATGGATGGGCGCATTCCAGCAAACGCGTTGAAGTTTTCGCAATAATACAAACCGTACAAAAACTTTCCCCGAAAAACCAGACGGCTCGTAGTTGGCGCGTGGGCCAGGCATAGCTGCGCGGAGGGAGGGCATCGATTTTTCAGCGGACATTTCCGGGGCTCTCCCACTATACTTCCTGCACCCTTCCAGGAAATCTTGGTGAAAAGGAGCCCGCGATGAGTTCAGCACGGAAAGCCTTGGCATTCGCCTATTTGCTGGCTGTCTGCTTGATCTGCACAGGCACACGCGCTCAGACCGCGCAGGAAAAGTCCCCGGCGAAATCCGCACCGGGCAAGCACTATATGCTGCCCGCGAACAAGGACACGGTGCAATGGGGCTGGCTGGATCCTACGGAGAAGCCGAAAGTGGTGGTGGATTCCGGCGATACGATTTCCATCGAGACGCTGCGGCATTCGATGGACGAAATCAGGCCCGGCGCCACGATGGACGAAATCGTCAAGCTGCGCCTGGCGAATCCCGGCGGCGGGCCGCACTCGGTCACCGGACCGATTTTCGTGAATGGCGCGGAGCCGGGCGACACCCTGGAGATTCGCATCAAGAAAATCGTGATCAAGGACTCCGGCTTCAATTTCAACTTGCCCGGGAAGCAGTTTCCCACCGTGGGCCTGCTGGCGCCTGAATTTCCCGAGGGCCATGTGGAATATTTCAAGCTGGACACGAAGACGATGACGACGGAGTTCAAGCCGGGAATTATCCTGCACCTGAAACCTTTTCCGGGGACCATTGCGGTTGGCCCGGATCCGAACGAGCCCAAAGAAAAAGCGGGGCCTCCCATCCACGACGCCAAGGGCCGCACCAGCACGCTGCGGCCGTGGAAGAATGGATCGAATATGGACGTCAACGAACTGCAGGAAGGCTCGACGCTTTATTTTCCAGTGTTTCAGAAAGGGGCGCTGATCTGGACCGGAGACTCGCACTGCCTGCAGGGAAACGGCGAAGTGAACCTGACCGCGCTGGAATGTTCCTACAAGGAAATTGAGATCGAACCAATCGTGCGCAAAGACCTACACATTGACTGGCCGCGGGCAGAGACTTCAGCGAACTGGATCTTCATGGGATTCGATGAGGATTTGAACGAAGCGATGAAGATCGCCGTGCGGGAAACGGTGAACTTCCTGGCGGAACAGAAAATGGTGCCGATGTCGCGGGAGGAAGCCTACGCACTGACTTCGATGGTGGGCGATTGCCGTGTTTCGGAGGTGGTAGACATCCGAAAGGGCGTTCATTGCATGATTCCCAAGTCCATTTTCGTGAAGAAATAATTATTCGAGTCGTTTCCGCCCCAAAAAAAAAACGAGCAGCCTGGTTGCGGCTGCCCGTCTGTAAAACGCGAATTTTCGTTGGATTGCCGGGAGCTCAGTAGCCCGAACTCTGTTGCTGCCCCTGGCGATCGGGTGCAATGGCATCCGCCATGCGAAACACCGCCGCGAGGAGTTCTATCGCCACGCGGCAGTAGAGGAACCACACGAAATATCCGAACAGGGCGGCAAGCAGGGCTAGCAGCCCCTGGACCGGGGCCTGCTGAAACGCCGTCACCACCCAGGCAACTCCTGCGATCAAACCGACAAGGAGATGCAGGGCGTACAGGAATCTCAGCATCTTCGGGGTCGCATACACGCGGAAGGTAAAATCCATCAATCCTTCCCACATTCCCTTTGCTTCGGGCATCGTGCCTCCTTAAGTTGGGCTGGAAAT
>DASSGJ010000395.1:0-5893 GCA_035693545.1 Candidatus Acidiferrum sp. | reverse complement strand
TCACTTCCAAGAGCACGCTTTTGTTCGCAATGGAAGACGGCAAGCGCGAGGTCATCAGCGCCGCCAACGGAAAGTTTTCCTTTGGCGGAAAATCCGTTGCCAGGGCAGAGTTGATTGAACGGGTCTCGGCAGAGCCGGAGTCGTTCAGTCCCAACGCGTTGCTTCGCCCGCTGATGCAGGATTATCTTTTGCCGACGGTGGCTTACTATGGCGGCCCCGCTGAGATCGCGTACTTTGCGCAGTCGCAGGTGCTTTATAAGAAGCTGCTTGGCCGCATGCCGGTTCTCCTGCCGCGCGCCGACTACACTCTTGTCGATCCCAAGGCCGTCCGCATCCTGGAAAAATACAAATTGAAGGTCGAGGACGCCTGGCTGGGCCCGCAGGCCCTTCGCAAGAAAATGTACGCCACGAACGTGCCCACGGAACTTGCGAAATCGTTCGACGCCAGCTTGGGGCAGATCGAACAGAGCATTGCCAGCCTGCACAAGTCCATCCGCGAAGTAGACCCCACCATTCAGGGCACCATCGCGCGCGCCGAAAAACGGATCCGCTACCAGGTGGAGAAATTGCGGAGCAAGACCGGCGCAGCCCTCGACCGCCACGAAAAGATCATTGAACAGCACGCCGAATTCCTGGAAAACCTTCTTTATCCCCACAAGGGACTGCAATCCCGCGACCTTTCCTTTTTGCCATTTCTGCTGCGCCTTGGCAGCGGCGGCCTTGGCGAACTTCAGAAACTCGCCTGCGCGAAGAAAACGGGCCAGCATTACATCGTTTCTATTCCCTAAGTTCTCTGCGAGAGGCATTATGCAATCGATCCGTGTGCAAACCTCCCGGCGCACCCAGATGGTGGATGTCACGCAGGAAGTTCAGCGCGTCGTCACCGCGCTGGGCGTGAAAGCCGGCACGTGCTACCTGTATGTTCCGCACACTACGGCCGGTGTTCTGATCAACGAACATGCCGACCCTGACGTGGCTTCCGACGCCGAGGGAGCACTCGATCGCCTGATTCCTTCCGCCGGGCCCTATCGCCACGCAGAGGGAAACTCCGACTCTCACGTTAAAACCATGCTCGTCGGCACCTCGCAATTCGTCTTCGTCGAGGACGGAAAACTCGCCCTGGGCCGCTGGCAAGGCATCTTCTTCGCGGAGTTCGACGGCCCGCGCGAGCGCCACCTCTACGTCAAAGTCCTCCCCGACCGCGTCTGAAGCAAGGCCCGTCCTGGCTGTATGCTACTGTTGAAGTATGGGCAATCTTGGCGTTTACATCCAGGTTCCGTTCTGCCAGACGAAGTGCACCTACTGCAACTTCCATACGGGAGTGGTGTCTCCCGGCCGCTTCGCCCCCTATGCGGCGGCGGTTTGCCGGGAGATCAGCGATCATCGCCAGTTGCTTGAATCCGCCGGCGTCGGTCGTCCGGCTGTAAAGGGATTGCAGTCGTACACAGTCGACACCGTGTACATCGGCGGGGGAACGCCCAGTCTTCTTGAACCCGAACTTCTTGCCTCAATGCTCGAAGAGTTGCGCAATAATTTCGCCTGTTCCTTCACCGAAGTCACGCTGGAAGCCGACCCGGAAACCATAACCCCGGAAAAGGCCGCGTACTGGGCCGGCGCGGGAATCAATCGCATCAGCTTCGGGACACAATCGTTTGTGGACGAAGAATTGAAAGCCGCCGGCCGTATGCACCGCCGCGAGGATATTTACCGGGCGGTTCCGCTTCTTCGCGCCGCGGGGATTCGCAATATCAGCTTCGATCTGATCGCGGGGCTTCCCAAACAAACGGATGCTTCGTGGCGGCAATCGCTGAGTGAAGCCATCGCCCTTCAGCCGGAACACATTTCGATTTACATGATGGAAATCGACGAGGGCAGCCGCTTGGGATTGGAAGTGCTGCAAAGCGGCTCGCGTTACAGCGCCAAGGATCTGCCGTCCGAAGAATCCATGGCCGAGTTTTACGAATTGGCACAGGCGGAGCTGAAATCGGCCGGTTACCTCCAATACGAAATCTCCAACTGGGCCAAGCCGGGTTTTGAGTCGCGCCACAACCTCAAATACTGGCAGCGGGAGTCCTATCTTGGTTTCGGCGCCGGCGCCCACTCTTTTTCCGGGACGCGACGCTGGGCGAATCGCCACGATGCGGCTGCTTATGTCGCCGCGATCTCCGAAGGCAAGAGCGCCATCGAATCCGTTGATGCCCTCACATCTGCCCTGGCGCTTGAAGAAGAGTTCTTCCTCGGCCTCCGCCGGCTTTCTGGCATCGATCTCGCCAGAATTCAACGCGAATACGAGGTCAGCCTCAGCGAAAAGGTTGGCGAACTCTCCGTGCGTGGCATGGTGGAAAAACACGGGGACAATCTTCGTCTTCCGGCCGGCAAACTGAGTATCTCGAACGAAATTATCGTGGAATTACTGCGCTCCGTTCAGGTTGCCGCTTGAGAAAAAAGCGCTGGCGGGCGCAACGGAATCTGTTTTGCAATAGCAATTGAATCGTTTTAGGCTTGCAACGAGGCCCACCATGACGTACACGGTCGCAAAAGGGAATCAGCTTACCGATCCGGACCACGTTTCTCCCATCGAAGGTGCTGTGGATCTTCGCAGCGACACCGTCACGCGCCCCAGCGACGAAATGCGCCGGGCCATGGCAGCGGCCGAAGTGGGCGACGACGTTTACGGCGAAGACCCCACGGTCAACAAGCTGCAAAAACGTGCGGCGGAAATCTTCGGCAAGGAAGCGGCTCTCTTCGTCCCCACCGGTTGCATGGGCAATCTGATCGCCATCAAAATCTGGACGCACCACGGCAACGAAGTCGTCTGCGAAGAGCGCAGCCACGTGAATCTCTACGAGCTTGCCTCCATGTCGGCCATCGCCGGCTGCATGCCGCGTGCGGTCCGGGGCGGCGACGACGGCATTCTCACCTGGAAACAGATTGAGCCCGCGATTCGCCCGAAAATCTATTATGACTCGCAAACCGCGCTGGTGTGCCTGGAGAATACCAGCAACATGGCCGGCGGAACGGTCTATCCCACCGCGCGGGTGGACGAAATCTGCGACCGCGTCCACGCCCTCGGCTTGAAAGTCCATCTGGACGGCGCGCGCATCTTCAACGCCGCCGTATCGCTCGGCGACAACGTTGCCAGCATGACCAAAAACGTGGACTCCGTGATGTTCTGCCTTTCCAAGGGACTTGGCGCTCCGGTCGGCTCCATGATTCTCGGCTCGCGCGAATTCATCGAACGTGCGCGTGTCTATCGCAAGATGTTTGGTGGCGGGATGCGCCAGGTCGGCATCGTCGCGGCCGCCGGCTTGGTCGCCTTGGAAACTTCTCCTGCGCGGCTGCACGAAGATCACGCGAACGCTCGGCACCTTGCCGAAGGCGCGGCGAAAATTCCCGGCCTGAAGATTGATCCCGCCAGTGTAAAAAGCAACATCGTCATTTTCGATTGCAGCGCCAGCGGGATGAACGCGGTGGAACTTTGCGACGCGCTGCACGAGCGCGGCATCTGGGCCCAGGACACCGCATTCCACTCGGTCCGCATGGTCACCCACTGGAACGTCAATCGGGCGGGGATCGACCGGGCCATCCAGGAACTGAACGCCGTGGTGCACAAGAAAAAAGGGCAAGTCGCCTGACCGGATTCTGTTCTAGAATCTTCGGCTAGCTGCAAAAGGAAACTCCTTCATGAAAACCACGTCCCATCGTTGGTGTGCGTTCGCACTTGCACTGTTGCTCGGTTTCACGCTCGCTCCGCGACTCGCACGCGGTGGGCAGGGCACGGCGCCCACACCGGACGAAGCCAAGCGCTTTATCGAACACGCCGAGCAGGAACTCGCGGAGCTCGAACTGAAAGCCGCGCGGGCCGCCTGGGTGCAAGCCAATTTCATTACCTTTGACACCGAAAATATCGCCTCGGACGCCGAGGAAGCCGCCAATACCGCGGCAACGAACTACGCCAAGCTGGCCCACCGTTACGACAGTGTCGCCCTTTCCCCCGAACTTGCCCGCAAACGCCTTTTGCTGGAGCACGCCACCGAGTTTCCCGCGCCGGACGATCCAAAATCGCAAAAGGAACTGGCCGGGATTTTGACTTCGCTCGAAGGCGACTATGGAAGAGGGAAGTGGTGCCCCGATGGCGACGGAAAGCCCTGCCTGGATATCACCAAAATTGAGCGCCTGCTAGCCACCAGCCGCGATCCCGAAGAATTAAAACGTGCCTGGTTGGGTTGGCACGCGATTGGGGCGCCAATGCGGGACCGTTACGCACGGATGGTGGAGCTTGGCAACGCCGGATCGCGGGAACTTGGCTACACCGATGTTGGGGCCCTGTGGCGTTCCAAGTACGACATGGCGCCGGATGATTTTGCGCGCGAACTCGACCGCGTTTGGGAACAGTTGCGGCCGCTCTATCTTTCGCTGCACGCCTACGTTCGCGGCCAATTGGCCAAGAAATACGGCAAGAACGTTGTTCCACCGAACGGCCCGATCCCCGCGCACCTTCTGGGCAACCCGTGGGCGCAGGAGTGGAACAACGTTTATGAGCTGATGGATTCCCCCAAGCCGCCGCAGAGTTACGACCTGACGAAAATACTGGTTGACCGCAAGACCGACGCGAAGGGCATGGTCAAATACGGCGAAAACTTTTTCTCTTCGGTTGGTTTTGCGCCTTTGCCCGAGACGTTCTGGCAGCGCTCGCTCTTCACCAAGCCGCAGGACCGCGACGTGGTCTGCCACGCCAGCGCCTGGGATGTTGATAACAAGAACGATTTGCGAATCAAGATGTGCATCCAGATCACCGAGGAAGATTTTCGGGTCATCCATCACGAACTGGGCCACAACTATTACCAGCGAGCCTATAACCAGCAGCCGCCGCTATTCCGCGGCAGCGCCAATGACGGGTTTCACGAAGCCGTCGGGGATACCATCGCGCTTTCGGTTACGCCGGAATACCTGAAGACCATCGGCCTGATTGACGCCGTACCGCCCGCATCCGGCGACACTGACTATCTCCTTCGCCAGGCCCTCGAAAAAGTGGCGTTCCTGCCGTTTGGCCTGGTGATCGACAAATGGCGGTGGGAAGTTTTCTCCGGAAAGATCAAGCCCGCCGAATACAACAAAGCCTGGTGGGAGCTTCGCCAGAAGTATCAGGGCATCGCGCCGCCGGTGGCGCGAACGGAGGCCGACTTCGATCCCGGCGCCAAATTTCACGTTCCCGCCAACGTGCCGTACATGCGCTATTTTCTGGCGCGCATTTACCAGTTCCAGTTCCAGCGCGCTCTCTGCAAGACGGCCGGCTACGACGGCCCGCTGAATCGCTGCTCCATCTATGGTAACAAGGCCGCCGGCGAGAAGCTGAACGCCATGCTTAGCCTCGGAAAGAGCAAGCCCTGGCCCGAAGCGTTGGAAGCATTGACCGGCCAGCGCGAACTGGATGCCAGCGCCCTGGCCGATTATTTCGCGCCTCTAAAAACCTGGCTCGACGCGCAAAACAAAAAGAACAACTACCCCGTAGGCTGGTAAGTGTAGCGGCCACATTTATGTGGCCCAGCCCGGTCTTCTCAGCGATCTCTGCGCGCTTCCTCTGCGCACTCTGCGTTAAGCCCCCTTCTTTCTTTTGCACAGAAACCGTATCCAAAGCGTGCAGGAAATCCCTTCATAAGCTAAACTTTTAGCAGCTATAGAAATAACTATTACCCGAGGAAACCGTGGATTTCACTTTTACCGAAGAGCAAAAGCAACTCCGCAAGTCCGTCCGCGAATTCGCCGAAGGCGAGATCCGTCCCCACGTCATGGAGTGGGACGAAGCCTCGCACTTTCCCTTGGAACTCTTGCCCAAGCTTGCCGAAATGGGCCTTCTCGGTGTGATCTTCCCTGAGCAGTACGGCGGCGCCGG
>DASSGJ010000394.1:0-3754 GCA_035693545.1 Candidatus Acidiferrum sp. | reverse complement strand
AGTCCGCGCGATGAACGGGACGCGGCGTTCTCTGACGCAGAAAACGCCAGCCGGCACGATCTGCTGCAGATCCGGAGCCGCTACCACGTGGCTCAGGTTGCAAAAAAGGCCGCCGGACACAGCTGATCTTACTCCGCGATGCGGGCGGGGACGCCCGCGATGGTAAGGGCGTCCCTGCTGGTTTGACCGACCGGAAATCGCAGCGGAACGATGGGCGTTATGGCTGGTTCGCTATAGCTGTGGCAGGATGGAACCTCGCGCTTTCGGCGCCGAGGTTCCTTTGCTTAAGCGACTCCTCAAACAGAACCTGAAACTGATGTTCAACCTGTGGCCTCCGCTGATGGGCGCGGGCATTCGGATCAAGCGTATCCAGCCGGACTGGAAAGAGATTGACGTGGAGATGAAACTCCGGCGCTGGAATGCGAATTATGTGGGCACGCATTACGGCGGGTCGCTTTATTCCATCACCGATCCGTTTTACATGGTGATGTTTATCGAGATTCTGGGGCGGGATTACATTGTTTGGGATAAATCGGCGATGATTCGATTTCGCAAGCCGGGGCGCGGTACGGTCTACGCACATTTTCGGATCACGGAAGAGCAGATCGCGGAGATTCGGGAAGCGTTGACGAAAGAGGAGAAGATCGATCGCGAGTTCAGCGTGGACGTGAAGAGCGGCGACGGAGAAACCATTGCCGAAGTAAAGAAGTTGCTCCAGTTTCGCAAAAAGAAGGATGGGTAGAGCTGCGGAACACAGGCTGAGCCTGTGTTAATGGGCTCTGCCGCCACGCTTTCGACCGGGCAATCGGGCCGCGTGTTATTGTAGCCTTCCAGCCAATAGGAACGTCCAAATCCATAGCAAGACCCGGGAGGAACGTCATGACAACACGAACCTTCGCGCTGCTTTGCGCAATATGCGTGGGAACGCTGGTGGCGGTTGCGTTGCCAAGCCACCACTTGGCGAACGCTGCAAGCGGCGCGAGCGAACTTAACGTCAAGATTCAGGAATGGGCCGTGCCCACAAAGGGCGCGCACCCGCACGATCCGGCAGTCGGCGCGGATGGAGCGCTGTGGTTCACCGAGCAGATGGTCAACAAGATCGGGCGGCTGGATCCGAAGACCGGCGAGTTCAAGGAGTTTCCGCTGGCTACGGATAAGAATTCCGGGCCGCATGGGCTGGTGTCGGACAAAGAGGGGAATATCTGGTTCACCGCGAATTTTGGCGGGTATATCGGGAAGTTGGATCCGAAGATGGGCAAGGTGACGGAATACAAAATGCCGATTGAGAAGGCGGACGACCCGCACACGGCGGTGTTTGATGGGCGGGGAATCTTGTGGTTCACCGTGCAGGGCGGAAACATGGTGGGGCGGCTGGATCCGAAGAGCGGAAAGATTGAGTTGAAGGAAGTGCCGACGGAGTCCGCGTTGCCGTATGGAATTCAGATCAACAGCAAGGGCGTGCCGGTTTTCTGCGAGCTTGGCACGAACAAGATGGCTTCGATTGATCCGCAGACGATGGCGATCAAGGAATATCCGTTGCCGGAGAGCGTGCGGCCACGGCGGCTGGCAATCGCTGCAGACGACACGGTTTATTTCACCGATTTCAAGAGCGGGCATCTGGGAATGCTGAACACTTCGACGGGCAGCGTGAAATTGTTCGATTCGCCTGGAGGAGCGGAAGCGAATCCCTATGGAATTGCGATCACTCCGGACGGCATGGTTTGGTACAGCGAGTCTGGCGTGCATCCCAACACGATTATTCAGTTCAATCCGAAGACGCAGGCGTTTGCGAGCGCGAAAATTCCCTCGGGCGGCGGTGTGGTGCGCAACATGGCGGCAACGTCGGACGGGCGCGTGTACATCGCGTGCAGCGGAGTAGACAAGGTCGGCGTTGTTTCGCCGGCCAAGTAATTGATTCAAATTGAGAAATCCTTTGCCAGTAGTTCCGGTACTACAAAAGTTCCCGGTGGTTAGAGTTATTTCCCGAGGGCGGACGAACGCGGGAAACATTACCTCTTTAAATTCAGCCGATTAAGAGTTTGGAGAGTGGCGGTGTCCCTGCGGCCTAAAGAGGCAGGGAGGATTACATGCTTGGAACGAAACGGAATATCCTGATTGGCACGCTGATTGTCTTTTTATCAGCGGCACTGATCACCACTGCGGTCACGCTGGCGATTCACCCGCGGACAGTGCCGGTGACTGTTCCCGAAGAGACGGCGCTCTACGTGACGCTGGACCAGGGAATCTCGAGCAACCAGAACCGGCCGGGGGATCACTTTGAGGCGACGATTTCCGAGCCGGTGGTTATGAATGACAAAACCGTGATCCCACAGGGCACGCCGGTGGAAGGCATCGTTGTGGATGCGCGGCCGTCAGGCCATTTGATGGGGCGGGCGCACCTGCAACTGGCGCTTGAGTCCATGCAACTGAACGGAAAGACCTACGACCTGAAAACGTCGAGCGCGTACCGCCGAGGCGGCGACCACAAGAAGCGCAACTGGGCGTTGATCGGCGGCGGCGCCGGTGGTGGCGCGTTGATCGGCGCAGCGGCGGCCGGCGGCAAGGGCGCGCTGATCGGCGGGCCGATCGGGGCTGGCGCTGGAACGGCGGTGGCCTACTTCACCGGGAAGAAGGACATCCACCTGAGGCCGGAGACACCGCTGGAGTTCCGGCTGTATCAGCCGGTGATTGTTGACACGAAGAGCTAAAACACGGAGTGACTGTGTAGTGGTCAATTCTGCTGTTCCCGATGTAAACATGTAGTTCTGCAGAGTGGCCGACCTAAAGGTCGGCCACTACATTTTGGCCCGCGTACATTCCGTGGCGGTTCGCGCATCGAAGGGGTATCCTTCAGCGACACAGGCACAGCGAACACACGGGGACCAATGTCTTTACGCTCAACGTACACACCAACTGCGGTTAAGGGAGCTTCCGGAGAACGCTCGTCGAGTCGAGCGAGTTCCGGCGAAGCTTCAGAGAAAAAGCCCAAGAAGAAAATTGACTGGAGTTCCCTGCCGGAGATTTGGGCGCTGATCCACCCCCGCCGGGGGATTTTGTTTCTCGGATTCGGGCTGATGGCGATCAACCGAGTGGCGGGGCTGGTGCTGCCGGGGTCCACGAAATATCTGGTGGACGATGTGATCGGCAAAAAGCAGCAGGCGCTGTTGCTGCCGCTGGTGCTGATCGTTATCGCGGCGACTTTGATACAGGGGCTTACGTCTTTTGCGTTGACGCAGCTGCTGTCGAAATCCGCGCAGAGAATGATCACGGATTTGCGGAAACAGGTGCAGGCGCACATTGGAAGGCTGTCCGTAAGTTATTACGACGCGAACAAGACTGGGGCGCTGGTTTCGCGGATTATGAGCGATGTGGAAGGCGTGCGGAACCTGATCGGCACCGGCCTGGTGGAATTTGTAGGAGGAGTGCTGACCGCGGTGCTGGCGCTGGGCGTGCTGCTTTATATCAACGCGGTGATGACGGTTGTGGCGTTTGCGGTGTTGATTGTTTTCGGGTTGTTTTTGAACAAGGCCTTTTCGACGATTCGGCCGATTTTCCGGGCACGCCCGAAGATCAACGCAGAGGTAACCGGGCGGCTGACTGAGTCGCTGGGCGGCGTGCGCGTGGTGAAGGGCTATCACGCGGAGGAGCATGAAGAGGGCGTGTTCGCTGGCGGGGCGCAGCGGTTGCTGGACAATGTGCTGAAGACTTTGACGGCGACTTCGATCATGAGCCTTTCGGGCGCGATGCTGATGGG
>DASSGJ010000393.1:0-3326 GCA_035693545.1 Candidatus Acidiferrum sp. | reverse complement strand
CCGACAATCAACACCGAAGCCGCCAGGATGCTGTAGCGCGTCAAACGATTCATTCGGCACCGTCCTCGGGAAAAACGATTTCTGAGTATATCATCCTGTTAGGACGCGGCAGAGGCCCACTTAGATACCTTGGACCTTCCGATTAACCTGGGCCTCAACTTGGGCCGCCAGGGTGCGCCACAGACACGTCAATCCCGGATTCTGTTGCCTGATTACCACAGACAGCGTATTGCTCTTCTTCTTCATCTCCGTATCTAGTTGAATATAAAGCACAAAGCAAAGAATATTTGGCCAACAATGTGCTAATCTATTTAGGTAAACACATGTTCCAATCTACCATCCATCGCTCCGTGGAAACCGAAGGTGTGGGCCTCCACACCGGCGTCCACACCAGGCTTCGGCTTCAGCCAGCTCCCCCGGACACCGGAATTGTCTTCCGTCGCGTAGACCTCGACAATTTCCCCATCGAGGCGCAAGGCCACAATGTCGCTCGCGTCAGCTACGCCACCAGCCTTATGAAGCAGGGCGTTCTGCTCTCCACCACTGAGCACCTACTTGCCGCCACCTATTCCTACGGCATCGACAATATCTTCATAGACCTCGACAACATCGAAATTCCCATCCTGGATGGTTCCGCCGAGCCTTTCCTCCAACTTCTCGATCAAGCCGGACTCCGCCGTCTCCGCCGCAAGCGCCGCTACCTTCGCGTCCTCAAACCTGTCGAAGTCGTTGAAGACGGCCGCCGCATCGCCATCTATCCCGCTCACGAATTCCGCGTCCGTTGTTACGTGGATTTTCCCCACCCGCTCGTCGGCCAGCAGCAGGTAGAAATGCTGGTGAACCCCGAATCTTTCCGACAGCTTCTCTCTCGTGCCCGCACTTTCTGCTTTGAATCCGATATCGAGCCGCTTCGTTCCATGGGCCTGATCCGCGGCGGTTCTCTCGACAACGCCATCGTCCTCACCAAAGACGGCGTCATGAACGGCCCTCTTCGCTACCCCGACGAATTCGGCCGCCACAAAGCCCTCGACCTCATCGGCGACCTCGCTCTCGTCGGCCTCCCCTTGCTCGGCCGCGTGGAAGCCCGCAAAGCCGGCCATTCCCTCCACACCCAGCTCGTCAGCCGTCTCCTCGCTGATCCAGCCGCGTGGGAAATCACCACGGAAGACCTGGCCTCCGCAACTCCCAGGCACACTCCCGAATTCGCCTCTCCCGTTTCCGCCTCCGACTGATTGCGGCCTTCTCTGCCGCAAAAGCTCAGCGCAGCGGCTCGCTATCCACTCCGGCCGAGCGGCCTTTCTCCGCGCGAATTACACCGCTTTCATCCACAAAAAAATGTCGAATCCCGGTCGTGTTCTCCTGGATCGGATCCGCTGTGATCGTGTAAGTCGTCACCTTTCCGCTTGCATCCGGCGCTCCCGGTTCATAGTGGAAAACGTATCCGCTCTTGGTCGGCATCGGGCCGGCCAGCACCCGGTCTATCAGATTTGCCCCTTCGCAATTTCCAGCTCCCGGTCCCAGGTTGACTGTCGAGACTGGGTAGCCTTGGCTCGGGCACTCTGCGGCGTAGGACATAATCGCCACGCCGTAAGTTCGCAGCGAACCCACCGACGAAGCCTCATTCGCGGCCATCTTCGCCCGTAACAGATTCGGGATGGCAATCGCCGCAATGATCAAAATCACGGGAATCAGCGCGATCTCCGCATATCCCAGGATCAGCCCTGCTGTCGCCAGTCCCTGGCCTTTCAGCCGTCCGGCGCTTTTTCGAATCTCGGACAGCGCCAGGTGGCCCAGGATGACTGCCGCGACCGCTGAAAACGGGATGAACACCAGGATTCCCATAACCAGGCTGGCGATCGCCTTCCCGCTCGTGGTTTGCTCTCCGGTTGGGGCGTAGGCCATCCCTGGTGCTCCGGCCGGCGCCGCCGCGGAAACCAATCGGTTTCCGCACCTTCCGCAGAATTGCGATCCATCCGCAATCATTTCACCGCAATAGGGACATTTCATGGGCGTCTATTCTCCTCCGATGCCAGATTCGCCGGTTTCCGCAACCGAACATCGCGTGGACTCTAGCCTAGTTTTACCACTTCGTCCATCACCTGCTCAGGCACAATTCTCACGGCTCGTCCTGGTCCTCCGTAAATCACCGCATTGTCAAAATTCCTCGTCCAATGGACAATGCTCTGGCCATGTCCAATCACGACGCAGCCGTCCTCATCCTCGCCGCTGGCAAGGGCACCCGCCTCAAATCCGGCCTCGCCAAAGTCCTGCATCACGCCGGAGGTCGCCCCCTCGTGGATCACGTTGTCCGCGCATGCCTGCCGCTCCACGCGAAAAAAATCATCGCTGTCGTCGGTCATCAGGCCGAACAGGTCTCCGCCGCCGTCGAATCCCTCGAAGTCGAAACCGTTCTCCAACAACCCCAAAACGGCACGGGCCATGCCATGCTCGTTTCGAAACGCGCCATCGGCAACTCCAAATACATCATCGTCCTTCCCGGCGACGCTCCGCTCATCCGCACCGAAACGCTTCGCGCCCTGCTCCAGAAACACAAGTCCGGCAACGCCGCCGCCACCATCCTCACCGCCGTCCTCGCCGACCCTTCCGGCTACGGCCGCATCCTCCGCAAATCCGGCGACACCGTCGCCTCCATCATCGAGGAATCGCAGCTCACTCCCGACCAGCGCGAACTCAACGAAATCAATTCCAGCATCTATTGCTTCACCGCCGCCAAACTCTGGCCCGCGCTGGCCCACGTAAAACCCAACAACAAACACCGCGAAATCTATCTGACCGACGCGATCTCCGTACTCAACTCCGCCGGCGAAACCGTCCTCGCCGAAATCGCTCCCGACCCCCGCGAAACTCTCGGTTGCAACACCCGCGCCGATCTTGCCGGAGTCGATCGCACCTTCCGCGAATGGAAACGCGATCAGTTGATGCGCGACGGCGTCACCATCCAGCTCCCCGAAACCGTCCTCGTCGATCCCGATGTTACCGTCGGCGAAGACACCATCCTCGAGCCCACTGTCCAGCTTCTCGGCAAGACAAAAATCGGCGCCCGCTGCACCATCCGCACCGGCAGCGTCCTCCGCGACGCCACGCTCGGCGACAACGTCCTCGTCGAACCTCACTGCGTCATCGACTCCTCCCGCCTCGAATCGGAAGTCATCCTCGGCCCCTTCGCCCGCCTTCGCCCGGAATCCCACATCCTCAGAGGCGCGAAAGTCGGCAACTTCGTCGAAATCAAGAAAAGCACCATCGGCGAAGGCAGCAAAGCTCCGCATCTTTCCTACATCGGCGACGCCAAAGTCGGCAGCAAATCC
>DASSGJ010000392.1:0-2023 GCA_035693545.1 Candidatus Acidiferrum sp. | reverse complement strand
CAACGGCTCGGCCGCAAACGCTGCCTATAATTCCGCGTATCAGCTCGCCGTCACCGAAGGCGTTTCCGTCTTCGTCGCCGCCGGGGACAGCGGCGCGGCCGGATGCGACAACAGCGCTTCCGCCGCAACCCATGGCATCGGGGTGAACGCTTTCGCCTCCACGCCTTACAACGTCGCCGTCGGCGGCACGGACTTCAGTGACACCCTCAACGGCACGAACTCCGTGTATTGGGCCTCTTCGAACACTTCCAATTTCGGCTCTGCGCTTTCCTACATCCCGGAAATTCCCTGGAATAATTCTTGCGCGGGGGCGTTGCTCTCGCAGTACGAAGGCTTCAGCTCCCCGTACGGCCCCAACAGCTTGTGCAACGATTCCTTCATCGGCGCTCTCTTGCAAACGACTGTCGCTGGTGGTGGCGGACCCAGCGCGTGTGCCACCGGTACGCCCTCGACTTCGGGCGTGGTCAGCGGAACTTGCAAAGGCTGGCCCAAGCCTTCTTGGCAGGCCATCGTCGGGAATCCGGCCGACGGCGTCCGCGACACCCCGGACCTTTCTCTTTTCGCGGCCGACGGCCTTTGGAATCACTACTACGTCTTCTGCTGGTCAGACACCGCGAACGGCGGCGCTGCTTGTTCCGGCGATCCCAGCGGTTGGTCGGGTGCCGGCGGAACATCCTTCGCCTCGCCGATCATGGCCGGTATCCAGGCCCTCGTGAATCAGAAGACCGGGTCGCGGCAAGGAAATCCGAACCCTGCTTATTATCAGCTCGCGGTTTCGGAGTATGGTTCGAGCGGCAACTCTGCCTGCAATTCGAACAACGGGAATGCCGTCTCTCCCGCTTGCATTTTCTATGACGTAACTCTTGGCGATATCGCTGTGAACTGCACTGGAAGACACAATTGCTTTTTGGACGGGTCAGCCTCGGGAGTTTTGTCCACCTCGAACACTGCTTACCAGCCTGCCTATGGCACCAACGTCGGATGGGACTTCGCCACCGGCATCGGCACGCTCAACGCCACCAACCTCGTCAACAACTGGCCGGGAACCTCCAGCACTCCCAATTTTGTCGTGGCCGCGTCCCCCGCTAACCTGACGATTACCCAGGGATCGAACGGCACGAGTACCATCACCATTTTTCCTCAAGGCGGCTTCAGCGGAAGTGTTAGCTTGTCAGCCTCCGGTCTGCCTTCCGGTGTGACTGCATCGTTTAACCCCGCGTCTACCTCCAGCAGCAGCACCCTGACGCTCACCGCGGCTGGCACAGCCACCACCGGACCAGCCAACGTCACGATAACTGGAACCTCCGGCAGTTTGACCAGCTTCACCACTCTTTCTTTGACCGTAAACGTTGCACCCAAACCGAATTTCGCGCTGTCGGCTTCTCCCAGCAGTCTTACTCTGGTTCAGGGAACCACGGGCACCAGCACCGTAGCGATCACTCCGCAAAACGGTTTCACCGGTAACGTCAGCTTGTCCGCATCGGGTCTTCCTTCCGGCGTGACCGCATCGTTCAACCCCACGTCTGCGGCCACCACCAGCACCCTGACCCTCTCCGCCACCAGCACCGCGACCACCGGAAAGGTCACGGTAACAATTACCGGAACAGCTTCTACCTTGATTAATTCCACTACTCTTTCTCTCACCGTTTCCGTTCCGCCTCCTGGTCCTCTGCCATCGCCCTGGGTTGACGGCGACATTGGTGTCACCGGCCAGGTCGGAAGCGCGGGCTATACCAACGGGACATTCACCGTGAACGGAGCGGGCGCGCAGGTTTACGGCACCGTGGATGGATTCAATTTCGTCTATCAACCCTTGACCGGCGATGGCAGCATCGTGGCCCGTGTGGTGAGCTGGCAGGGAACCGTCCAGCCCTTCGCGACTGCGGGTGTGATGATCCGCAACACGTTGGATCCCTCGGCGGCCAATGCCAAGACCGCCGACTGGCTGAATTACAAAGGCATTTATTTCGATGTGCGCCCAACCGCAAGTGCCGGCACCAACGAATCGGCGACCAGTGTTGCG
>DASSGJ010000391.1:0-2558 GCA_035693545.1 Candidatus Acidiferrum sp. | reverse complement strand
CGGCAAAACCGTGACCGATAAATTTCTAGCCATCGTCAATCCGGCGGCGGGCGGCGGACGCTCCGCAAAGCTCGCCGGCACCCAACTCCGCCGCCTGAAGGCGAAAGGCCTGCGCGTGGATGCCATCGCCTCCATGGCTCCGGGGCACGCTGTGCAGCTGGCCCGCGAAGCCTACGAGCAGGGCTATCGCCGCTTCCTTGCTGTCGGCGGCGACGGCACCGCGCACGAAATCATCAACGGCATCTTCTCACGCGAAGGGCAAACCGACCGAGTCGAGCTCGGCTTCCTCCCCCTGGGAACGGGCAATTCCTTCCTGCGCGATTTCACGGACAAAGGCGCGGAGTCATCCGTCGAAGCTCTGTTGGCCGGCCGGAAACGCCGGGTGGATGTGCTCCGGCTTTGCCACGCCACGGGCACCATCTATTCCTTCAACCTCCTCAGCGTCGGCTTCACCGCGGACGTCGGCGCGCTGGCGAACCGCCGGTTCAAAGCTTTCGGCCATGTTGGCTATCTTCTCGGCGTTTTCGTGCGTGTCCTGCAGCTGAAGCGCCGCTCGTTCAAACTTCGTTGCGACGACGAAACGGCCTGGGACGACCGCCGCTGCCTGTTCCTTACCTTCAACAACAGCAAGTACACCGGTGGCACGATGATGATCGCCCCGGACGCGGATCCCAGCAGCGGTTACATCGAATTTGTGCGTTGGGGACCCATCGGCCGCCTGGGCCTGCTGAAAATGCTGCCGCGCCTTTATGACGGCACGCACACGAAGCATCCGCTCTCCGAAACTCGCCGCGTCAGGCGGGTACAGTTTGCGCTCGACGAACCAGTGGATGTGATGATTGACGGCGAGATTGTAACCGTCACCATGCGCGAAATTGACATTCTCCCCGGCGCGATGGATGTCTACGTATGAAGCGGCTCTGGGAAGTCCTGCGAAGCGCGATTCTCTGGGGCATGAGCTGGTTGCACTTTCTGATCGTCGTGCCGGTCCTGATTGCGCTGGCCGTGGTGCTCGATCCGCGAAAGCACGACTATCTTCAGCGCGGCCTGTGCCGGCGCATCGCGTTTTTCTCCGGCGCAAAAGTGGCCGTCAAGAAATCGCCGGGCTTCGATCCCACGCGCACTTCGTTCTTCATGGTCAATCACGTCAACCTGTTCGATCCTTTTATCCTTTATTGCGCGATTCCGCAGCTGGTCCGCGGATGGGAGCTCGAATCCCATTTCCGCATCCCGGTTTACGGCTGGCTGATGAAGCGTTTCGGCAACGTGCCTGTGCCCAGCATCCGCAGTCCCAAGGACTTGAAGCGGCTTTGGCGGCTGACCCAGGAAGCCATCGACAGCGGAGTCAGCCTGATCATTTTTCCGGAAGCGAAGCGCACCCGCGACGGGCACATCAACGATTTTGAAGAGGGCGGCTTCCGGCTTGCGCAGCAGCTCGGTGTGCCCATTGTGCCCGTCAGCCTTGTGGGCTCGTTCGACCATCTCCGCACCGACCACTGGCTCCTCCGGCCCGCGACCATAACCGTTCACATTCACGACACCATCGAAACCGCCGGCCTGACCAAGGACGACATCCCGGCCTTGAAAGAGCGCGTCCGCAACGCTATCGCTGCTCCTGTCGAAGCGTCCTTCGCCCCAAAAACATAACGCCCGCCATTTCCGGCGGGCGCCCTTTTTCTTCAATCTTCCATGTAGCGATGGCCGGGGGTCAGGCGCCCTTAAACCCCGGTAACACTCTCCCCGCACGCGTCTCCTGCCAGGTATAGAAAATCCGGTGAATCACCGTGATTGTGGAGATTACCGCGATCACCCAGAGCACTTGCGCCATGCGGTTGAACATTCCGCCGATGATCAGCAGCACCAGGCGTTCCGGCCGTTCCATGAAACCGACTTTGCACAGGGGAATCAGCGATTCCGCGCGCGCGCGTGCGTAGCTGACCATTACCGAGCCCGCCGTTGCCACCGCTGCCAGCACCACGTACGGCGTACGCCCGCTCACGGAGTAGTACACCAGCAGGCCCATGTACAGGGCCATGTCGGCATAGCGGTCCAGGGTTGAATCGTAAAACGCGCCGAACGCGGTCACGCGGTTCTGCCGCCGGGCCACCTGGCCGTCGAGCATGTCCAGGAATCCCGCGATGAAGATGATGATCGCGCCGGTGCGGAAGTTTCCCACCGCAAAGCTCGCCGCCGCCCCGAAATTCACCACCAGCCCCAGGAAGGTCAGCAGGTTGGGATTGATCCCCGTCGCTGCGATCGCGCCCACAATGCGGTCCAGCAGCCATTTTGAGCCGATTCCAATTGCGCCTGTAAATGTCGCCATGATTTAAGCCAAACGAAATGATACTTCAGCCCGCGCTGTGAACCAAATTTCGCCGCTTCCCGGCATCAGCAAGGTTTCCGATTATTCAGCTCGATACGTTCGGATGGGATTCGTTGGATCTTTATGCCTCTAATTCTTGCCCCGTTTTCATTTTCTTCGAAAGAAGCCGCCGAACGACATGGCCTTTCCACATCCAAAGCCCCGCAAGGAGCAAAACAGGAAGAAAGAAATACCG
>DASSGJ010000390.1:0-2063 GCA_035693545.1 Candidatus Acidiferrum sp. | reverse complement strand
GTATCGCGATAACGCCATGCTGGATCCGGCTTGCGATGCGGCAAAAATCAGGGCGTTTTTTGTGCACCCCGAATGGACGCGGCGCGGGATCGCGAGCTTGATTTTGAAAACCTGCGAAGATGCCGCTTATGCGCGCGGGTTCCGGCGGTTTGAGATGGGGGCAACGCTGACGGGAGTGCCAATGTACGCGGCGCGGGGCTATGCAAAGCGCGAACAGATTGAAGTGCCGCTGCCGAACGGATTGTCGCTGACCGTGGTCAGGATGGCGAAGACGTTGGCGTAGGATGCTCGCGGCAGTTCTAATCGCAAACGCAAAAGACCAAAAGAGCCCGTCTGCCGCGGCGGGCGGCTGTTACAAGAACAGTTCCTTGCAGCGGGTAAACCGCTTGGATGTTGTTCCACCATAAAAGCGGCAGCTTTGCTGCCGCACTCAAAAAAATGCTACGCGAGTTGGTGCCAGAAGGCGGATTCGCGGGAAGCCAGGAGCGCGTCTTTGCGGGCGTTCCAGCGGAGAAAATGCGGGGTGCGGGTGTGCGCGGTGTGGTCCTCGCGGGCTCCCCAGACTTCGTGGAGAAGGAAAGCGCCAGGCTGGTCGGGGCAGGCGTGAAGATCGAAGCGCAGGCAGCCTTGTTCCTTGCGGGACGGCGCGATCAGGGCGCGGAGTTCGGCTTCGAGAAGCATGTGCTGGCCTTCTTTGGCGCGAAGCGTAACGACAAGAGTGACCGCATTTTTCGGAAGTTTGGTGACCGCAGCACCGTTAGAGCGGCGCCGGGCGGGCCGCCGGGAGGATTTGCGGGATTTGGGCTTCGGCATGTCGGCGGCGATTGTACTCCAAAAAGGTCTAATGGCAAGGGGAGTGGGAGCCTCGGTCAGAAATGGCTCGGCGCGGCGCGCCTCGGAAGGCGGGCCCTACATTTTTGTGCCGGCTGGGCCACCCATTCCTTCGTCAGGGCAAGCCTGAAGGTGGCCGCTACTTTTGCTCGGCGTCCTTGCGGCCAGCGTTGAGGCTGTCGAAGTTCAAGAGCGTGTTGAGCACCAGGGAATAGGTGCTTTCGGTTTCGCCGCGGTAGACCGGATTAATGGAAAAGAGGACAACGTGGCCGGAGCCGCTGGGCACATCGAGGACGGCGGGGTGCTGGGCGATTTCGTTGCCGTTTTCGACTAAGCCGGAAATGAGCAGGTCCTTGGAGTCGGCGTAGCGCAGAATGACGCGTGCACGGTTTGCCGGAGGAATGACGCGCGGATTGTTGAAGCGCTGTTCGTCGGTGGGCTGGGGAGCTTCCCAGAGTTCCTTTTCCGGCTCGTCGGGAATTTCAGAAGCGGGGCGGCCGACGACGAAATCGGGATCGTCCTTGGTGCCGCGTCCGGTGGGGCGGGAAGTCATCGTGGGGCCGAGATGGCGGCGACGGGCGCCAATGATGTTGGTGACGGAGAAAACGGGGCCATTGTCGCAATAGGCGGAAACCTTTTCATCGTAGCCATAGGCGATGGGGCTGGCCGCGTCAACCAGACGCGTGCCGACGATGGAGCCGACAATTTTCATTTTGTCGGAATTGCTGGAGGAGACTCCGTTGGCCATTCCCGTAGCGATGGCGAATTGCGAGGTGTCCAGCGCAGTGAGAAGGACGCCGCCGTTGCGCACAAAGGTCTGCAGATTGGCGAGGCCATCCCAGCCGAGGCCGGGGCGCATGTCGGGCGTGGAGTCGTTTTTGCCGACGAGGTTAGGCGTTTCTGGCGTGTTCATCCACGGAAGAGCGTTGCCCCACGAGGTCGGGGTGCCTTGCACGATGAGGTTGGAGTTGGCGTTGCCGGTGACGGGCGGAAACAGGATTACATCGTATTTGGCGTTCAGGTCGGGAATTTTGGCGAGTGCTTGCGTGCTCATGTAGTCGTAGGGGATTTGCAGGTTGTCGAAGGCGAGCCGCCACCAGCCTTCGGATTGCGTGCTGATCCAGGTGTGGACGTAGGCGATGCGCGGGGCGCGGACGGGATGTGTTTTGACGCCGGGCGCAACCGTTAGCGCAGCAACCTGCAAGCCGATCGATTTCGCGGCAGCGTCCAGA
>DASSGJ010000389.1:0-2966 GCA_035693545.1 Candidatus Acidiferrum sp. | reverse complement strand
GCCACTACAATAAAGAGGGAGGGGCAAGCCCCTCCCCTCCCCTACAAGGCGGGTGAGGGGAATGAAAGCGGCCGGGCCCCTTGTCCGTTGGGACAGGTTGTTTCTTCAGCACAGGTCATAGGCGCTTCCGACACACTCGTATTTGTCCTGATTGACGGCATCAACGCCCAGTGCTCCAATACATTTTGTATCACTGTCTCCCGGTTGGAATGGGTGTCTGGAGGACGTTCGGTGGCCAAGATTCTGGTTGCGGACGACAACAGCAATATTCAAAAGATGGTCGGACTAGCCCTGAAAGATCAGGGCATCGACGTCGTCGCCGTCGGCAACGGTGAGGCCGCGGTGCGGAAGATTTCCGATATTCGCCCGGACCTGGTTTTGGCGGACGTGTTTATGCCCGTGCGGAACGGGTATGAAGTCTGCAAGTACGTAAAAGACGATCGGACTCTTGCACATATTCCCGTGATCTTGCTGGTGGGAGCATTTGATCCCCTGGACGAGCAAGAAGCGCAGCGCGTGGGCGCCGACGGTGTTTTGAAGAAGCCGTTTGTTCCGCCGGATCCGCTGATTTCGATGGTGAAGTCCGCGTTGCAACGGGCGGGTGTTTCACTGGAGAAGGAGCCCGCAGCGGCTGAGAAGACGACGGAGAAAGCGCCGGTTGGTGGAGCGCGGGTGGCGAAAGAAGTTTTGGGCCCAGTGGCGAGCGCAAAGCTTGCAGCGGTAACGGCGGTTCCGGAAGCCGAAGTTGAACCTGTGCTGGGCACCTTTTCCACGCCGGGGCCCGCGTCGGTAAAATTTGCGGCCGGGAACGAACCGCTTGCTTTTGGAAGCCTGCTGGAAACGCCCGAAGTGGAAGATGACCTTACATTCACGGCCAAGCCGACGGAAGCGTTGGAAGCGGCGCGGCATTGGGGCACCTCGAAGGAAGAGGACGAGGTTGAGGAAGAGGAAGGCGAAGAGGGATCGGGACACGGGCACGCAGCATGGCGCCCGGCCGGCCTGGATGAAACGTTGGAAGAGATCGCGACGACCTCGGGTGCACCGAAGGCGCAGGATTGGCGAGATGAAGGATTTCATGGGCACTCGCCGGCAAATGGCTCGGCGGGGCACAAGTGGACTCCGACGACGGAAGCGACTCCGATCGTAGAGGCGGCGGAAGCCCCACGAGTTGGAACTTCGACTTTGGAAAATAAGCCGGTGGGATCACCTGCTCCCTTTGCGGGGGACGCGTGGGCGGCGGCGCTGGCCACGACGGTGCAAGAAAAGATTGCAGACGTAAACGAGCGGGCCACGGAACTTTCGGCTCCCGTTGATGCAAATGCGACGGTAATTGAACCGCTGCCGCAACCGGTGGAAGCGGCGGGGCCCGCGAATTGGGCGAGCGTGACGGAAACGCCGTGGGAATTGGAAGCGAAGAAAGCTTCGATGCTCGCGGCCACCTGGGACGCGCCGGCAGCTGCGGCACCGCCTAGCATGAACGAGACGGCGCAATTCTTGAAGGAAGAGCCGGCTGCGGCGGTCAGCGAAACGCCGAGTTCGGTGGTAAATGAGTTTGTGGAGCAGACGGCGTTCCACGGGGCTTCGGAATTCAACCATGACCAGCAGGCCGAAGTGGCGGAAGCGCCCGCGGCATCGGCAGAGAGTTCGGAGTTGAAGAGTCCGGAAGGTTCGTATGACCTTCCCGCACTGGATTTTTCGACGCCGGAGACGGTTACGGAGTCTGCGTACGCCTCGAGCGCGCCTTCGGAATTGAATGAGGCGCAGGAAGTTCAGGGATATCAGGAGCCGGAGCCAAACTATGGATCGCACGTAGAGGCGCCTGCGGTGGCGGAAGAAATGGTTCATGACGCGACGCCTGCACCGGCGGGGTTGCAGCAGGTAGATATGGACGCCTTGGTGGCACGGGTGGTGGCGAAGATGAATCCGGATGTGTTGCAGCGGGTGACGCAGGAGATTTTGAAGCCGGTGATTGAGGCGTTGATTAAGGACGAGCTGGCGTCGAAGAGATAAGATTGGAATTATAGGAGTTTTGGGAGAGGCCACCCGATGGGTGGCCTTTTTTGTTTTTGGAGTGGTTGTGATGTGCGAGAAAAGCAGATCCCTCACCCGCAAACTGCGCGGGTTCGGGATGACAAGTGGTGGCGTGGGTGCTAAGGAAGTGAGTTG
This sequence comes from Candidatus Acidiferrum sp., assembly GCA_035693545.1. Taxonomy (GTDB): domain Bacteria; phylum Acidobacteriota; class Terriglobia; order Acidiferrales; family UBA7541; genus Acidiferrum. The sequence goes on along the minus strand of DASSGJ010000389.1, from coordinate 800 downwards.
GGTGGTTTTGTTAGATGCGCAAAAGCGGAAGCTTCGCTTCCGTACTCAAAAGTTGGCCACCGAGGGTTGAATTGACGTGGGTTGCGGGGTGACCTTATATTGAAGGATTACCTTGTTAAGATTAGGGCGCGCCTTGTGGTGGTGCGTGGAATTTGTGTTTTGTAGCACCGAAGAAGGCGGCCTAAAGCCGCCCCTACCTAGGAGAGGATGTTGGGATGCCGCGGGAAATCGCCAAAGCTTACGAACCGAAACAGATTGAGCCGCGCTGGGCGGAGTTCTGGGTGAAGGAAGAGTTGTTTAAGGCCGACCCGGGGAAGCCCGGACCGGTGTTTTCGATCGTGATTCCGCCTCCGAACGTGACCGGCTCACTGCATATCGGACACATGCTGGAACACACGGAGATCGATATTTTGACGCGGTGGCACCGGATGCGCGGGTTCAACACGCTTTATTTGCCGGGGACGGATCATGCGGGGATTTCGACGCAGCGCGTGGTAGTGAAGCAGTTGATGGATCAGGGGATTGACTATCACAAGCTGGGGCGAGAGGAGTTTGAAAAGCGGGTTTGGGCATGGAAGGCGGAGGCCGGCGGACAGATTGTTGAGCAGATGAAGGGGATTGGAGAGAGCTGCGACTGGTCGCGGGAGAGATTTACGCTTTCGCCGGAAATGTCGCGGGTGGTGCGAAAGGTCTTCGTACAGCTTTACAAAGAGGGGTTAATTTATCGCGAGACGCGGCTGGTGAACTGGTGCCCGGTTTGCCTGACGGTGTTGAGCGACCTGGAGGTAAACCACGAAGAG
>DASSGJ010000388.1:0-6557 GCA_035693545.1 Candidatus Acidiferrum sp. | reverse complement strand
GCGGCCATCGGGAGTGACGCGATAGATGGTGCCGTCGTGACGGCAGGAGACGAAGAGATCGCCATTTGCGCCGAGCGCGAGGCCGGTGGGATTGATGAGCGAGGTGACGAAAGGCTTGACGGTGTAACTGGTGTTGATTTTGTAAAGAGAGACCGGAACGCGCTGGCCGCGAGGGCCGCTGAAGGTGACGTAGATATTTCCGGCGGAATCGACGACCGGGTTGCTTACAGGGTGGAGATTGTCGGCGATCTGAAATCCGAGAGCGACGGGGAACGGCTGGCTTTCGCTTTGGGCGTTGACGATCTGGATGGCGCTGCCGTTGGCGTTATCGGGCACGCGCGCGATCAGGCGATTGCTGCTGGAGAGAGAAAGCGGTGCTTCGGCTTCGCCAAAGCGAACCAGTGGACGGCCACCGTGGCGCGAGGTGAAGCCGCTGCCGTAAATGGCGATCTCGCCACCGGGAATCGCGGCGGCGGGCGCAATTCGCTCAATGTGAGGGATGCCGTTCTTTTCCTGCGTGGAGCCAAACCCGAGTTTCATTGCCCTTGCCTAAGCATCATAGCCAATGAAAGTGTAACGCGAGACGCAAGCAAATGGCAGCGTAGACGCCGGCCATCCAGTCGTCGGCCATGATGCCCCAGCCGCCGGGGAGCTTTTCGAGGCGGCGGCAGGGGAAGGGCTTCAAGATGTCGAAGAGGCGGAAGAGGAGAAAGGCGGCGAGGAGGAATTTCCAGTTGAGGATGCTCATGCCGGAATAGAGCGCAAAGGTTGCCGCATCTTCGGGACGCAGGAGAGTGAGCGGGGACACAGGCACAATGCCGAGCAGCAGCGCCAGATGCACGCCGGAGACTTCGTCAATCACGACGAATTGCGGATCCTTGGTGCCGGCATATTGCGAAACTTCGCCGCCGGTGCGCACACCGAGCAGCGCGAGAAATAGCCAGATAGCGACGGAAGGAACCAAAAGGAGCAGCGTTCCCCCGTAGCCGGTCAGCAGGGGCGCGGTTTTCCCGGCGGCAACTTCAATTCCTTTTCCGAGGAGCAAGAACCAGGTGAAAGGATGCGACAGGACAGCGATGAGGAGCCCTACTGCCGAGCCCCAGGTGCCGGGGCCGGGCTTGAGGTAGCCGGTGCCGAGAACTGTGGCGATGGCGTAGGCGAAGCGCGGTTTGGCGGTTGAGGAAGGACTCGCGGCCGGGTCAGTGGATGGTGTCATCGGATTTGTGTCCGCCTTCCGGGAACTCGTGGTGATCGGCTTCGGAAAGATCCTCTTCGTCGAAGATGGGGTCGGACACGACGTACTTTTCCGCGGACCAGGCGCCGAGGTCGAGGAGGCGGCAACGTTCGGAGCAGAAGGGAAAGTCGGCGTCGGTGGCGGAGTCGGTGGGTTTTTTGCAGATAGGGCAATGGTGTTTCATGGTGAAGAAAATGTTTTACCATCCGGAGGGAATCGGAACAAGCCCGCCTGGTTCAGGGTGAACAGGATGCCGGTTCTAGCCGAGGACGCGGAGGGCGGCGCCGGTGGCGATGCGGGTTAGTTTTTCTGGTTCGACTTCGGCATGGATGTGCGGTGCCGGGCGGACGGATTTTCGGGATTGGATTTCCACGACGCGGCCGATCAGGTCGTAGGCATCGGTTTTGGTGATTTCGACTTTTACTACGTCACCGGATTCGGCTACTTCGCCGTTGGGCAATTCGATGTCGGTTAGGTAGAGCTTGCCGTCGATGTCCGGGGCCATGGATTCGAGGCGGGCTTCCCAGACGAGAGGGTTGTCCTTGGAGGGGCCTTCGACGAGGGCCGTCTGGGTGCGACCTTTGTGCTTGCGAAGATTTTCGCGGGAGATCTTCTTTTGCAGAGCCATCAGGCGATTGCGGCGGTCGTTGATGGTTTCGGCATCCACTTTGCCATCGAGAGGGAAGCTGCCGGCGTTGTCCACGTCGGAATATTCGAAGACGCCCATCCAATCCAGTTTCGCGGCCGAGACAAAATCGTAAAGTTCCTGAAAGTCGGCTTCGGTTTCGCCGGGAAAGCCGACGATGAAACTGGTGCGGAGGGCGACGCCGGGAATCGTGGCGCGCATGCGCTCCAGGAGTTTCAAGAAGGCGTCGCCGTGGGAGCCGCGCTTCATGCGGGCGAGGACGTTGCGGCTGGCGTGCTGGAGCGGCATATCAATGTATTTTGCAAGGCGGGGGTGGGCGGCCAGGGTTTCGAGCATTTTTTGGGTTACGCGATTCGGGTAGGCGTAGAGGAAGCGGACCCAGAGCAGCTCTTCAACTTGGGCGAGGCGTTCGAGTAGTTGGGCGAGGCCGTCGCGGAGGCCGAGGTCTTCGCCGTAAGAAGTGGTGTCCTGGCCGATGAGAGTGACTTCGCGGGCGCCGGCGGCGGCGAGATTTTCCGCTTCGCGGACTACGGATTCGAAGCGGCGGCTGCGGAAGGCGCCACGAAGTTGCGGGATGATGCAGAAGGTGCAAGGGTGATCGCAGCCTTCGGCAATTTTGATGTAGGCCTGATGCCTGGGGGTGGTGACGATGCGCGGGGTCAAGTCGTGATAGAGGAATGCCGGGGGCTGCGCAGGGAGAATTTTCAGGTCGCCTTCGACGGCTTCGATGATGCGTTCGACTTCGCCAGTGCCGACGACGGCGTCTACTTCGGGAATCTGTTGGAGGATCTGGTCGCGGTAACGTTCGACGAGGCAGCCGGCGACGATTAGTTTTTTCGCCGAACCGAATTTCTTGTGCTCGGCCATTTCGAGGATGGCGTCCACGGATTCTTTCTGGGCGGGTTCGATGAAGCTGCAGGTGTTGACGACCAGGATCTCGGCGTCGTCGGCGCGAGGGGTGAGTTCGTAGCCTTCGCGGGAGAGAATGCCCATCATGACCTCGCTGTCCACGAGGTTTTTGGGGCATCCGAGGGAGATGAAGCCGACTTTACGCATACAGGGAGTTTGGCGCCTTTACGCCAATCTTTTTATTTTAGCATGGGCGGTTGGGAGATGCGGGAGCGGGGTTCGGAGTTGGCGGAAACCCGCCCGCCTCGGAAGGCGGCCGCTACAAAGGCAAGAGGGAGGGGCGAGCCCCTCCCCTACAAAGGAGAGCGGGGCCACTTGAAAGTGGCCGCTACGGGGTGGAGCGGATTTGTTCGAGGAGGGCGCGGAGGCGGAAGGCGTCGCAGACGGCGCCGCCGAAGCGGGCTTCGGCGTAGAGAGAGGTGAATTCACCGACGGCAGAGCTCAGGCTGGGTTGAACGGAGAGGGTGGCGGCGAATTCAACCGGGGTTTGGGTTTCCGCGCGGGTGTAGCCGCGTTTTTCGAGGACGCGCAGCATTTCTGTGTAGAGGCGCGAGGCGAGTTGGGGATTATTTCGCAACGTGGCCGGCTGGCGCATCTGCAAGGCGAGGCTAAGCCAGCGGAAAGCGGAGCGAATCCAGTCAAAACGAAGCACGACGAGCAGAAATACCAGAGCGATCGGAAACACCAAACTTAAGTAGGAATGGCGGCGCTGCCATTCGGTGAGCCCGGACATTCCGCGTTCCTGGGTGCGCCGGAACCAGCGGCGAAATGATTCGGAATAGTCGGTTGAATTCTGGCGGACGTTTTTCGCCATCACCAGCTGGTGGGCAAAATCGTAGTTGATGATCCATTCGTTCCAGTTGAGTTGCATCCAGTCCAGGTAAAGATTAAGGCGCGAAAACAGGCCGGTTTCGGCGCCGCTGGACGGGGGTGTGGGGTCGAAGGTGACCCAGCCGCTTCCGGGGAAATAGGCTTCCACCCAGCTGTGGGCATCACTGGCACGGACGATGTAATCGCCCGCGAGGTCATTGTACTGGCCGGGAAGGAAGCCGTTCACTTCGCGAGAAGGAATGCCGAGCGTCCGGAGCATCACAGCCATGGCGGAGGCGAAATACTCGCAATGGCCGGCCTTGGTGACAAAGAGAAACCGCGCCAGCGGATCGGCTCCGGGCTTTCCGGAAAGATTCAGGGTGTAACCGAAATTCCGCCGGAGGTAACTTTCCATGAGCACCGCTTTGTCGTAGGGATTGTTGGCGGTTGCGGTGATTTTCTGGGCGAGTGGAGGGATGCGAGGATCGAGATTTTCGGGGAGCTGGAGATAAAGGTCCTGGATGTCCGCGGGATAATCCGTCCCGGCGGTTCGGGCTTTCAGAGGGCGAGCTTCCGGCAGCAGGGAAAGACCTTCATAGCGGACCTGCGAGAAATTGCGCGCCGGATTGAAAATTGCGCCACCGGAATCGGTCCCGAGGCTGCTGCGGCGCGCGGTTCCGTAATAAGTGCCCGCGTCGTTGGAGAAATTTCCACGCAATTCCATAACCTGGGCGGGGCCAAACAGAGCATCGCTGGCCAGCGGCTGGAGCAGGACAATGAAACGCAGTTGAGCGACGACTGGAACTTTGAGGTCAAATTGCGAACTGATGGGAATCCATCCGTCCTGCCGGGCCATGTGCAGCTCGAGCTTTTTTCCCGCGGAGTACCAGCGTTTCCCGTCGAAGGTGGAAAGAGCAACACCGCGCCACCGGAGGAACGGGTAATTGACGGGAGCGCCGGTCTGCACACGCATCACTACGGAGGTGTCCTGCTTGATTTCGCCGATGCGGCCGAGTTCCACACTCTCCGTGAAACCGGTCATCAGAGATGGCTGGAAACCCGTGCGGGCAAAATAGCCGGCGCTGAAACGGGGAAAGAAGAAGAACAGCATGGAGCCGAAAAAGAGCGCGCCAGCGGCCACGCTGAGCGCGGCGAGGGACATGGCGCGGTAAAACTTTCGTTCGCGGGAAGCTTGCGCGTGGACAGGCGGGAAGACGGCCCCAGACGCGCCGCGGCGGATTTCCAGGCTGAGGAAGGTGGAGACACCGAACAGGAGATAAACAACAAAGAGGAAGAAGAAATTGGTGTCTACGGTGAAGACGGCGGAAGCGAGAATGGCCGCGAAGGAGAGCATCGCGAGGAAAATAGAGTCGCGGTCGGTTACGGCGCTGTACAGCCTGACGATGGTCACGTAGAGCAGAAAATGCACCGCTGCGAGCAAGGCGGAGTAGAGGGCGCTGTTGGCCGTGTCGCCGGCCAGACTGCGGGAAATGAACAGCGCGTCAACCGGGAAGAAGAGGACATACGCTAGGACGAGCCGGGTTGCGATGTTCTGTTTTAATTCGGCGGGATGACCGCGCCACCAGCGGAAGCCTTTGTAAAGAATCGCGAGTGGGGCGAGGAATGTGGTGAGAAGGTCGAGCTTTCCGGTGCTCACCAGAGTCAGCGCCGAGGTCAACACCAAGAAAAAAACGGCTGCGCGGAAGAACTGCTCCGCGGGGAGAGGTTGGGCCGGACTGGTGACGGAAGAAGCCATCGGTGGAGTCTTCAGGATAGCATCCGGCCGGGAACACGGGCTTTCGTGAGACGTAAGGATAAAGAGAGGCTTTTATTTGGGCGGCAAGGCGGCACGGGCGACCTTGCGCGTCAGGTTGGAAATTGCCACGCCGGATAAGTCGTGCAGGGGAAGCGCCTTCGCGCCGGGGATTTGCGGGAGTTTCTTGATTTCGGCGCAAAAGGGAAAAATCGTAATCGAGCGATAGGTGACGGCGTGACGGACTTTTTTCAGGGGGTGGAGTTCCGCGGGAAGGCTTTGACCGCGGAATAAGAATGCTTCCGCGAATTTCTTCAGATCCTGGGCAGCATGCGACTGGCGCACCGCGATGGTGGGGAAGTGAACCATTCGCGAAACCAGCGCAGGAACATCGTCTGGGGCAGAAGATTTTTGCGCGGATTTCGGTGGCGCGAGAAGCAACGTTTTTCCGCGGGCGTCCAGGAGCACCAGCGATGCCAAGGTAATTTCCACTGTGCCGCGTTTGCTGCGCTTCTCTGGAATCACATCGGTCAAACCCTGTTTGCGGGCTTCGCAAAATTCGCTTACCGGGCAGAGCAGGCATTGGGGCGAGCGAGGGGTGCAGAGAGTCGCGCCTAGCTCCATCATGGCCTGGTTCCAGTCGCCGGGAGAGTGAACGTCGAGTAGTTGGTCCGAAGCATCCTGGAGTTTTTGCCAGGTTCCATTGGTGCGGAGGTCGCCGCGAATCGCGGCCAGCCGGGAAATCACGCGGGCGACGTTTCCGTCGAGCACGGCTTGCTTCTTTTGGTAGGCGATGCTGAGGATGGCCGCGGCGGTGTAAGCGCCGATGCCGGGAAGCGCGAGCGCTTCCGCCGGCTCGCTGGGAAAGACGCCGTTGTGTTTTGCGACGATCTGTTGCGCAGCTTTCTGGAGGTTGCGCGCGCGGGAGTAGTAGCCCAAGCCTGACCACAGGCGGAGAACTTCTTCCTGGGGAGCGCGGGCGAGCGATTCGACAGTGGGAAAACGTTCGAGAAAACGTTCGTAGTAAGGAATAGCGGCTGCGACCCGGGTCTGCTGCAGCATGATTTCAGAGAGCCAGATGCGATACGGATCGCGGGTGCGGCGCCAGGGCAGGTCGCGCTGAAATTGCGCGAACCAGGCAAGAAGGTTTTTGCGGAAACGCGAGAGAGGGGCGCCGGTGAGCATGTGGGGACAAGTTTCGCACA
>DASSGJ010000387.1:0-6519 GCA_035693545.1 Candidatus Acidiferrum sp. | reverse complement strand
TCCACCATTGAGTGGAATCCGCTTTCAATTGCTTCAACTAAACGCGCCATGTAGTTCTCTACACCACCGTGCTGCCACCATGCCTGCGGCACGCCAATTTCAACTTCGACCCAATCTCGTTTTCGCTTTGCGGCCTGCGCTCCACGAATGTTCCATGTCTCGGTGTACCGCTCTACGGAACCATCCACTCGCAGAAGAAACGCAAATTCACGGACTGCCTCAGTGTAGTTGCCGTTCCAACGATTAAACGCGTTACGCAGTCGTTGCTCTTGTTGCAGCACCGCGGCCGGTGTATCAGGACCGCCAATTTGAGAACCAAGGCTGAACGAGTTCTCGTTGGTGACGCCAGTCGTCATCGACGCTCTCCGAATGCGCTTATGCTGGCATATCACCGTCGAATGTCAACATAGGTCCTGGTAAGTCGGCTTACCGGACACGTGGAGGCTAGTACCCACTTGGGAGGATTCTAGAAGGGGTTCTCGGGGCGTATTGGAACAATATCACTGGATAATCTGACCGCAGACCGATCCGCTAATCGAATTGGACGTCACACTGCCGCTGCTGTCGTTCACGGAGAAACTGGCGGCAACATTGAGTGTGCAGCTTCCTGTCGGAAATTGTCCCGCCTGAACAGGCGAGAACTTTACGCCTCCGCCAATCAATACGTTCACCGTTGTCGTGATGCCGTTGTCGTTTCCCTGCACACCTACCGTCACATCGGGATCGCCGTTAATGACAAGCGCGCCGTCCGAACATTTGCTAGGTGTCTCGGTAATTGTCCCGCTGACGGAGTTGCTGCTCGCACTGAAGTTTCCCGAGACCGCAATCGAACCGCCGTCCGGACAACTGTAGGTACCGGAAACGGTACAGCTTGTGCCGTTGCAAGTGACGTCCTCCGGCTTTGGTACGGTGTCGGCTTGGCTGTTCTTGTGAAGCGCGCCGAGCATATGGTCCCTGCTGCTGATGTCTAGCGGCACTGCTGCACTGCCCAGTGCGCTTGCGAGGGCCTTACTTGCATCCGCAGAAACCGCGCTCCCAAGTTGCTGGGCCTGAACTTTCGTCAAATTGCTGGCATTGAAGTTGCCGTTACCGCCACCGCAGCCCGCGAGAATGCCCAAGACCATTAAGGAGAGTGGAGCGCTTAACCATGCCTTCATTGTTCCTCCTTGGTGCAGGTATTGTCGTGCGAAAGTCTACAGGCAGTCAATAGCCTTGGCCGACAACTTCCGGGGCCGACTTGGGCGCTCGCCATGAGCGCAGAGACAGAGAACAGAACAGCGACCTTAACCCGACGTTTCAACGATGCACACTCCTGCTGAACGAACGGACTGTAGCAATCTCCGAGCCAATTCAACCTGCCTGCCACGACATGTATTCCATTCAAAACGCTGGAAACTACAGTCGTTGAACCAAAAACAGTTGAAGGCCATCTATTGCACTCTGCCAGTCTAATCTGACACAGGAACCGCGATTCGTTCTGGCATCGAATGGGATAAGTCCCGATTTGTCGGCTTACCGGAAAAGTGGAGGCTAGTACCCCACTTGGACGGCCAGCGCGTAATCAAGCATGTGACAAAACGTCACTGAGCCATCGCATCCGCAAACCAAAGCGACTCTCGCTTGGTGCTGATAGTAATCCGCACGCAGCCCAACTGTATTAACATGCACTTGGATTTAGTGAGCGCAGTGATTGTTTGTGGCAAGAGGACCAAAGTGAGGGGAAAGATTATGAAGAGCAAAGTGATGGGAGCGGCGGCGTTGGCTGCGGCGTTTGTTGCGGGGATGATGGTGGCGACGGCGTTGGGTGGGGGACTGGCTGCGGCAGGGGCGAAGACGCGAGGGGCGGCGGCGCAGGGGCAGCAAGTTATCGTGCAGAGGGGGGTGATTACCCCGAAGGTGACGGACGAAGACATTGCTTTGTTGCGACGAGATCTGCGGGCAATGAAAATGCAGGTGATTGGGCAGAATATGTCGCTGTCGGACCGGGAGGCGGAGAAGTTCTGGCCGATTTACAACCATTACGTGAAGGATTTGCAGGAAGTGAACAACCAGAAGTACGCGCTGTTGAAGCAGTACGCGGAGATGTGGGCAACGATGAATGACGAAGATGCGCTGATTTACGTGCGGAACTGGCTGGAGGCGGATGGGCAGGCGCAGGCGCTGCGCTTGAAGTATGTGCCGGTGGTCAGCCAGGTATTGCCGGGAAAGAAGGCGGCGACATTTTTTCAATTGGACCGGCGGCTGAACATGATCGTTGATCTGCAATTGTTTTCGCAGATTCCGTTGGCGCATGTGAAGGAATAGGCGGGAGAGACAGACGGGAACCGGCCGCGGCTAAACAGGCGCCAATGTGCTTTTTGAGGAAAGGGAAGCCAAGAGAAGGAAACGGCGGGGGAGGCAAGTTCCCGATTTAGAAAACCACTTGTTCGGCATCCGCGTTGATCTGGTGCTGTCAGCAGGATGTTCATCCAAGCGCGGGGCGTATTCGATTCGAGGTCCCGAATCAATTGGCGTGTCCACAACGAATTGCAGTGAACTAGCCGGACAATCCGGGACTTGGTGTGCACAATGGAACAGACATCACGCATGGACGGTGCCTAACATTCCGATGAGGCGCCGAAGTGCAACATCAACCGCAGAAGAAAGTGGCCCGAGCAGTCAGAATTGACGGGGCTATAGTCTTGAATCGTGAAGCGGCGAGAACCGAGTCCCCAGCGGAAGGATCGCTCGCCCACGCGGAGACGCGGTGGAATGTGTTTTTCGGTGTTGTGCTTTTTCTACGGACACTGGTTCGCCTTATTTATGCCTGCCCCCATTCGCACAGGGGCCCACCGATAACAGAACGCAAGTTGACCCCTTCTCACCAACCGAGAGGGCAATCTGGCTATTGGGGACGAACCTACATCACTTGCCTAGATTGCGGTCAAAAGTTTGCCTATGACCACAAGACCAGGCGAATGGTGGATTTCTGGGGCATCCATAACGCAGAGGCACGGGCAGCCGTTCGCCGGAAAATTGGCGATTTTTTTTCGCGGCTCTCGGATCTCGCGGCATGGGTTGGAAAGCTGAATGAGAGAACTCCAACAACTAAGCTCGCTGAATCTGTGCACCGCCCCGGAATGTTGGCGAAAGGTCATAGCGTTGAGTCGCAACTCTCGATTGCCGTGTGGCCCGGGAAACATAACCGAACAAGTTGATTCGAATACCCACTTGAACGGGAAGCGCGTTAATCAGGATCCTGCCGCGACCAGACCATTCCTTCTTCGATACCAGCGCGCGAAGTTCAGACCACCCAAGGCGATGAACGGATAAGCGAAAGGCAGTCGAGGATCAATCCCCTACAAAGAGAGCCAGGCGCTGAGAAATTCCGGGGCATACCGGAGGATTGCGGGCGGCGATACTACAAAAATACTAGAGACATGGTCCTGCTCTGCGTATACGTTCTGCAGGCCTGGCTCTCAATAAGAAGCGGTAAATTTCGAGGGTCGCGTCCGAAGAGGAGGAACCAAGAATGAAATTCAAGACAACGGTTTCCAAAGCGGTAGTTCTCGTTCTGCTTGCCGCTGCAGTTTGCCTGAGCGCGGCGGATACTCCGACCGTAACGGTGAAGGGATACGTTTTGGACTCCGCGTGCGCGTTTACGAAAGGCCTTAGCAAGCCGATCAGCAAGGAATGCGCGATTTCCTGCGCGAACGCAGGTTCCCAGCTGGTAATTCTCGCCGACGATGGAACCATTTACTGGCCGATCGCGGACACCACTCCCGCGAGTGGGCAAAACGCCAAGCTCCTTCCTTTTGCCGGGGACAAGGTGACAGCGAGCGGCAAGGTTTATCAGCGAGGTGGTTCGAAGGCGATTGTGATTGAGAAGATCGAAGCTCAAGCATCACAGAAGTAGAGTTGCGCCAGGATGATGCGTGAGAAAACCATCGGTACGAGAGTTCATTGACTTCGAATGAATCTCCGTCGAATTGAAAGGCGCAAATCTTTAGGGGCGGGTGGTGAAGAATCCGATTCGGCTCTTGATGCACGTGCCGGTTCCGTGGGTGTTTGTGCTGACGTATTTTCTGGGAGTAGGGCTGGAATCTGTACGTCGCAGCACCATTCCTCCAACGGTGGCTCAGGTGTGTACGATCACGGGAGGCGTCCTGTTTGTTGCGGGAGGGGTGGTTGCGGGCTGGGGCTTATGGATATTCCGTAAGGCTGGCACAACTACTGTTCCCGGCAAGTTGTCCGTGAAGCTGGTGACGTGGGGACCGTATCGTTTTACGCGGAACCCGATGTATGTGGGCCTCGTTTTGGCCTATCTCGGAGAGGCGGGATTGTTGAAACAGATCTGGCCAGTCGTTGTTCTGCCTCTCACGCTTGCCTACGTGAACTGGACGGTGATTCCAGTTGAAGAAGCGCGGCTGAAGGAAGTTTTTCGAGACGAGTATGAAGAGTACCGCTCACGGGTGAGGCGCTGGATCTAGACAGCGAAGGCGGGTGGCACGCTGCCTTAAGATGCGAGGCGGACGTCGAAGTCGACTCGGACTTCGTCCTTGACTCGGATGCCCGGTTTTCCTGGAGGCTTGATGCCGAAGTCGGTCAGTTTCATGACGGCCGAGCCGATGTAGTGGCCTTCCTTCAGGGTTACGTCCAACGTGACTGGGTGCGTCTGCCCATGCAGGGTCAGGTTGCCGCGCACGGTCCACCGTCCGGATCCGGCCGGCACGGTGGCAGTGGACTTGAAGAGAATCTCTTGATAGTGCTCGCTGTCGAGGACTTCGGGCCCCAGCATGGTTTTCTGGACGTCGGGGCGATCGTTTTCGGGTTCGTCCTTGCCGGTCACGCGAAGTTCTCGGGCATTCACGCGTACCTCCACTGAGGGATGGGAGCCTTCTTCCGCGGTGCCGATGTGAATCGGAGCGGTTATTTCATGCTCGTGTCCCAGCCCGGAGAACATGCCGGTCTTGCCGACGTGGATGGTTATGGTGGAGTTCTTGGGGTCGATGTTATGTTGTTGTGCGCGTAAGCCCAGGGCGGACAAGCAGATTGCTGTTGCCAGGAACACGGTTCGCCACATGAGTCACCTCTCAGCCGGAATTTCCGTACAGACCTGAGTTACCAGTTACAAGAAGAAGGGTCTGTACCTTTAGCGACACCAAGAGAATGGTAGCCGTCCCCGGGGAGTTATCCAACAAAATCTGCCTCTTGCAGGAAACTTTTTACTTTTTCGTTCGTCTTCATCTGTAACCGCCTAAAAGCGAATGGTCTTAAAAGCTCGCCGTGTGTTCGGCGTGCCAGAACCGGGGTGTGTGCGCCCTTGGGCCACTTTGCGCATTCATCCCCCTCCTGGAACGCCGCCGCTCGGGGTGTGCTCGCATTCGTGCTGTATCTTGCTGCTGGTAATCCGACGAAGCCGGGATCGCAAGGGCAGGAATGGAGCACTCCAAGGAGGGGAGCAAAATGCCTGCACCGGTTCGACGTACCACTCGGATTTTCAGGATACCTGCCGGTATTTTTGGAGCGCTGCTAACTGTGGGCGCCGCTCTCTGCGCGGCCCGGCAGCAGCCGGAGGCCATCCCTATTCCCGCGATCGAGGCATTAAAATTACGGGCCGATTCCGGGGATGCCGGCGCTCGACTTCGACTCACAGAATTCCTGGTCTCGGCTGATCCTGCCTCGCCGGGCTACGATCAGGCACTCGCCTGGCTTTGGTTAGGCGCCGCGCAAAATAAACCGGATGCCCAGTTTGCGCTGGGTTATTTGTACGAGCACGGCAAGAGCCTCCCCCTCGACTTCAGTAAGGCTGCTGAAAATTACCGCAAAGCCGCCCTGAAGGGCTATTCTCCGGCGGAAAACAATCTTGGCGGTTTGTACCGACTTGGAAATGGCGTTCCCCGCGATATGGCGGTTGCGTTTCAGTGGTACCAGCGAGCAGCCCAGCATGGAAATCGCGTGGCGCAACAGAATCTCGGCACGTTCTTCTATCTTGGCTACGCCACGCCCGTTGACTACGCGGAAGCGGCAAAGTGGTTTCGCGCTTCGGCAGAACAGAGTTTCGCAGAAGGCCAAAGCAGTCTCGCTTACTGCTATCTCAAAGGGCTCGGAGTCCCTCACGACGATTCAGAAGCCGCCCGATGGGCTCTTCTTGCTGCAAGGCAGGGACAAGCTCGTGCGGAGGCACTCCTCGCCTATCTCTATGAACGCGGCAGTGGAGGGCTGGCACTCGACTATGCGGAGGCGTACGCGTGGTATTCGCGCTCGATCGCTGCCGGGGAAAACGCCAACGCGGAGCGCCTTAAAGCACTTGCGCAGGTGATGACGCGCAAACAAATTGACGAAGCCAAGTCGCTTCTCTCCACGCAATCGGTTGCGGTTCGGGATGGCGGCGCCGCTTCTATTCCACTGGCCGGGGCGCTTTTACCCAATCCCTAAGGCGCTGCTTGCAATCGCTGATTTATGTCGCTTTCGGCACATCCCTTGGCCGCTGATTCCCGGTCCGTGGTCTGATGGATGTATGCAGGGCAATAAACAGCA
>DASSGJ010000386.1:0-5865 GCA_035693545.1 Candidatus Acidiferrum sp. | reverse complement strand
GGGTCAACGTGGGGCCGGAAGGGAAGCGACGCGGCTCTTTCTGGCCGGAGGCGAGCATTTTGACGTTGGTGCCGCCGACGTCGATGACCAGGATTTTGTGGGATTTGGCCGATGCTTTCGGCGTCATGGAAGCTCCTTGAAGTTGCGGCCTTGCGCGGCGGATTAAGCCGCAAGCAGGGCCGAAAAAGAATGTGGCGTGTCCGCGGAAGAATGTCAACCGAGTAGGGAAAATGGCGGCAGGTGCAAGACTGGGCTCGGACGGTTAGCATTCCTGACTGGACTTAGTCCACAGACTTAGTCTATACTATCGTCATGAAGAACATGGTTAATACGCATCAGGCCAAAACACAATTTTCCCTCTTGTTGCGGCGCGTGGCGGCGGGAGAAGAGATTATTATCGCCAGTCGCGGTGTTCCGGTGGCGCGGCTGGTGCCGCTGGAGGAGCAGAAGGCCAAGCGGCAGCTTGGTTTTTATGAGGGGAAATTCACGGTCCCGGACGACTTTGATGCGCCCCTTCCGGACGAGATTCTCGACGCGTTCGAAGGTAAAGAGAAGCCGCGCCGGAAAAAGGCATGAAATTCCTGCTCGACACCAGCGTGCTGTTGTGGAGCGTTGCCGATAGACGGAAGCTGAATTCCCGCGCTCTGCGAATCCTTTCCCTGGCCGGGTCGAGTCTGTATCTGTCCTCCGCGTCGGTGTGGGAAATCGCCATCAAGTATGCAATCGGAAGGCTTCCCCTCCATGTGGAGCCGGAACACTTTGTCTCCGAGGTGCAACGCAAGACGGGAATGCGGCCTTTGGACATTGACCAGCGTCATGCCATCGAGGCGGGGCGGTTGCCACGGCATCATGGTGATCCGTTCGACCGGATGCTGATTGCCCAGGCACGCGCGGAAAAAATGGTGCTGCTGACCGCGGATCGTATTTTCCAAAGCTATGAAGTGGAGCAGGAATACTGCGGACTGTAGACAACGGCTTGGTTATCGACAATTTGCGTTAAATCAGTTCCCCCTATTCAAGGAAAGGGACCCTAGTTCCTCATGAGTAGCCATAACACTGCGAAAAACGCGATGCAGATTCCACCCGTCCAATAAACAACCATCATCCTTCTATCTTGCACCTGTTTCGGGATGCGCGTCTTGGAAGCCTTAGCCATGAATGCGCTGAAGGACAAAAACGTGATGACCAAGAGAATTATTTTCAGCATGGCGTTTCCTTTTTGGAGGGAATTGTCCGGCGATCACTCCACGGAACCACGCAACAGGTACAAAGCTTTCGCGTATGAGTAAATGTTCGTCATAAGGAAGCCGGGGGTTACGTAAAACGAAATCATTCCCCACCACCCTAGCACCAAATTTTTCGCGGTATATTCCCAGAACTTTCTGTGAACACACGAACGACACAGATTGCCGCAAACAGAGTATGTCTCGCGCTTCACGAGCAATCCAACGTTGTAATCAAAAGAAGCATAGGTGGTTTGCTTCATCTTCCCGCAGACCTTGCAGTTTCCCATTTTGCTCTGGCCTTCTGGCATCGCTCTGCGCTCCATCCCTAATCGGCCAAATAAGCTCGGAATCGCTGAAATCACCACTTTCCCAGTCCCAGACGCCAAATACCAAAAAGAAAGAAAATTGCTCCGATGAATACGCTAAAAATGGACGCCCAAAGAAGGCCGAACTTGGCCCAGCGAACGAAGTTGTACCACCCCGCGCAGTCTTCTCTAATCTCCTTCACAGGCAGGATGCCCAAAAGAATCGTGAAAATTGCTCCTACCCAGAAACGCATAGCGGTTGTCACAAAAGCCGTCTGACAAGGACCGAGTTTGCATCCCTGAGTTTCCAGAATGGCTGCCACTACAAGAGCAAAGCTGAGGAAGAGTAGCAACTGAGTCGCCTTCTCTCCCAGTTGCTCGATTCGTGTCTCAAGGGTCTTCAGTCTTTCTTTCTCGTACGTCTCGCTTGCAGATTCAGAATTGGGCTGGTTCATGCGCCCAGTGTAACAAGTGCGAGTCTTTCAGGTGCTTGGACGTGCCCAACTGTGAAACACAAAAACGCAACATTTGCACTTCGAGCCAAATGCGGTTGACGGTGCATTTCGTTGAAGGTGAGGCTCATACGGACGACAGCATGAAATTTAAAAGGGAAGTTGAAAAGATCAAGTTGGGGTGGGAGACGGGGATTGAACCCGCGACATTCGGTGCCACAGACCGACGCTCTACCAGCTGAGCTACTCCCACCACTTGGTTTAGTTTAGCACGGGACTTCTTGGGCGAGAATGGGCGGCATTTCGGCGTTTGGCGGCGGGGCTGAACGTTATCAGTAATCAGTTATCAGTAATCAGTCGGAATCGGAGCCGCCCCTTTCCTTCGTCAGGGCAAGCTTTGGATCTGGCCGCGACGCGGGTCGGATTCTTCTTCCCCTCTGACCGATTACTGATTACCGATTACTGATTACCACCTGCCCGTCCGCGTTGAGCAGGCACCGAAATGCCCGATTAGCTCTTACCTAGCTGGAAACCGCCGAATATGTCGAGAGTGGCGGAATGGCGGGGATTGTTAGACTGGGGTGAATGGCCGGTCTAAAGACCGGCCACTACAATGGGTCGCCGGGCGAAAGTCCAACGCCCATATTGGTGTGTCCCCGCGCATGAATCCGCAACCGGTGGATCGTCTACATATTGACTTGCAGCTCGCCTACGCGCGGCCTGTGATTGCCACGCTGGCGATCCTTGGTTTGCTGGAGCTGCGCCCGGCCCGGGAAGTGCAAAGGCCGCTGGCATTTCTGATCGCCTATGTGATCGCGGCGATCCTGATCCTAGTGCTGGAGCGGGCGCTGCGGCGGTACCACTGGCGGCTCCCGCTGGCGTGCGACATTCTGGCCGCCGGAATTTTTCTGTACCTTTCGCCGGAACAAATTCCCACGTGGTTTCTGATGTTTTTTGTGGCCTTTGCCGCGGGCTTCCGCTGGAACCTGAGCTACTCGGTTTCGCTCTGCTTCGGGTTGTTGCTGCTGGGATTCGCGCTGCAGATGCACTGGAAGCTGCCCGCGCCGGGTTCGCGTGACCTGGTGTTTTCGGTTTCGCTTTTCACGGCGGCGTTTCTGGGCACGGTGGGACTGGCGTTCCTGGGGGATCGCAACCGGTTGTTTGCCGCGCAACAGGATTTCCTGTCGCGCATTTCGAACTCCATGCATGTGGACCTGGGCCTGGCGGAATCGCTGCGGCTGCTGCTGGAAGAGCTTTGTGGGGAGTTTCAGACCGATGGCGCGCTGCTGGCTTACCGCGATGCCGACCTGGAGCGCATCTTTGTGTGGCGGATGCACTCGGGAGATGGCGAGCGGCTGATCCCGGAGAATCTGCCGATGACGCGCTCGGACGGGTTTCTGGTGGACGATATGGAAGCGTCTTTGTGCTGGAATTCGCTAGAAGGGCGCGGCGACGGATTCGGGTGGGACCGCCGCAACAAGCAGATGCTCAAGATTCTGCCGCGCATTCCGGGGCCGACGCAGCAGGAGTTCGGCATCAAGAATTTCATTTCGGTGGCGTTCGATCAGGAGGGCCATGCCGCGGGGCGCATCTTTCTCATAAACCGCAGACAGGGAAAAGACCCCTATATCGCCGAACATTTGGAATGGTTTGAGCGGATCGCGGCCCATATCAGCGCCTCGTTGGAGAATATTTTCATGCTGCGGCACCTGCGGGCCCGAGCGATCGAAGCGGAACGCTCGCGGATCTCGCGCGATTTGCACGATGGGATTCTCCAGACGCTGCTCAGCATCGAAATCCAGATTGACGTGCTGCGGCGCAAGGTTTCGACGCATCTGGAACAGGTCGAGCCGGGGTTGACGTCGCTGCAACAGACCGTAAAGAACGAAAGCGCGGAACTCCGGCACCTGGTGACCGACCTGCGGCCCCTGCGCGTGCAGTCCGCGGACATGGTGGACCTGATGCGGGGCTTCGCGGAGCGCTTCCGCAACGAATCCACGCTGGCGCTGGATTTGCTGGTGGATTCGGCGGAATTGCATGCTCCCGACCGGGTTTGCCGCGAGATTTTCCAGATTTACCGTGAAGCACTCAACAACATAAAAAAGCATGCGAAGGCTTCCCATGTCGTGGTAAAACTGTCGCAGGATGACAGCCGACTCACCCTGGTGGTGGACGACAACGGCGAGGGTTTCAGCTTCGCCGGGCGCTTCACAGGGGATGAGCTTGACCGCCTGCGGCTGGGTCCGATTTCCATCAAGGAAAGAACGCGCACGGTCGGGGGAGTGCTGACCGTAGAATCAAACCCTGGGCATGGTGCGCGCTTAACGATCGAGGTACCGCTCGGCTGATATGGCGAAGACCAAACAGCAAATTCGGGTACTCATGGCGGATGACCACGCGATCTTTCGCGACGGCCTCCGCAAATTGATTGATGGCGATGAAGATATCACCATCGTCGGAGAAGCGCAGAATGGCGCGGAGTGCATCAAGCTGCTCGCCAAGCTGAAGCCGGACATCCTGCTGCTGGATTTGCGCATGCCGGATAAAGACGGGCTGGCGGTGCTGGAAGAGGTGAATTTCGACCAGACGCCGACGCGGGTGATCGTGCTGACAGCTGCCGAGGACGACCGCGACGTGGTGCGGGCGATGCGGCTGGGCGCGCGCGGCGTGGTGCTGAAGCAGTCCGCGACGGATTTGCTGGTGAAGAGCATTCATCGCGTGCATGCCGGAGAGATCTGGCTGGATAACCGGATGACCGCCGAAGTGATGAAGGCGTTTGCCAAGTCTTCGGATTCGGGGCCGCGTCGGGAGAAGCCGCTGCTGTCCGACCGAGAAAAAGAGATCGTGCAACTGGTGGCGCAGGGCTTCCGCAACAAGGAGATCGGCGAGAAACTGTTCATCTCCGAGCAGACCGTGAAGAACCACCTGCACAATATCTTCGACAAGTTGGGCGTTTCGGACCGGCTGGAGCTGGCGCTGTACGCGATCCATCACCGGTTAATTGATCAAACCTAGGGGAAAGTTCGGGAGTTTAAAAGTTCAAGAGTTCAAGAAGCGCCGCCGATGGGCGGCGCTTTTCGTTGGTGCCGATGTGGACTCGGTTGGGGGCCGAGACTCAGACTCAGTGTGGTAGTGTTTCAACAATGGCAAAGTCGCGCAAAATCACGGTGGAAGTGCCTGCGGAGCTTCTTGAGAAAGCACAGGAAGCGAGCGGTCAGGGGATCACGCAAACTATCCGGGCCGGACACCAACTGGTTGTGTAGGTCCCTGGCAAGTTGGCGAAATCAGGTGTGGAGGGCGAATTGGTACAGCAGGGGCAAAGTCCTAGTACATCGGTACTTTTAAAGGGCGGCTTTATTTTGAGCCTTGAGTCCTATTGTTGATTGGGCACAGGCCGGATAGACTTTGGCCTTCGATGAGGGAGGTCCGCCTTGACCGGCTCAGAACGCCGCACAACCCAACGTTTTTCCATGCGGCTGCCGCTTACCGTGCGATGGACCACGGGCGCAGCTGTTGGAGAAACCACAACGGAATCCCGCGATGTCAGTTCCCGCGGAGTCTATTTCTTCCTGTCCAAGGACGTCAAAGAGGGGTCTCCGGTGGAGATCCTGCTGACGCTGCCAAACGAGATTACCCTGGCCGGACCGGTGCGCGTGCGCTGCCTGGGGCGCGTGCAGAGGACCGAATCCCGCGATGAAGGCAGTGTCGGTGTCGTAGCCGCAATCGAGCGCTACGAATTCCTTCGGAACAACGAAGACAACTAAACGGCTCGCGTCGCGAACTTGAATTTCTGTACAAGTTCCTAGCTCGCTCACTGCGGAGGCGGGCGGGAATAGCCGGAGTGCCTCGGCCCCTCAGCGGAGCGCTCCGGCTGAATTTTTT
>DASSGJ010000385.1:0-8635 GCA_035693545.1 Candidatus Acidiferrum sp. | reverse complement strand
CATGGACAAAAACGGATCGTAGGAGGTGCGGTAGCACTCCTCAAAGACGTGCTCAAAATTCCCGGCTGGCTGGTGGGCGTGAACAATCAGCAGGAGATGGAATGCAGGGCGAGGATCGGGCATCAGATTCACATTCCATGATACCGCGAGACACCTCAAACATTGAATCGAAGAGCAGGTGCGATTGATTAGTCTTTTGCTACTTGGAGAAGCTTTGACCCTTGGCCCAATCAACGATAAGGGCGAGCGCCTCCGAGGAAAAGGTTTCTTCGATGGCGGCGTATTCGGCCGGGGTTCCTGTATAGGCGTGCTGAAAAAGGTGATTCAGTTCCGGGAGTTCGCGGGTTTCGGCCCGCGTGTTCGCTGAGTCGCGGAGCGCTCTCTGCAGCAGCGGGAGGTTGGCGCTTGCCGAGACCTGGAGGTCTTTCTGGCCATAGAGCGCCAGAACGGGACAGTTCACCGTTTTCAGGTTCGGCAACGGGTCGTAGTCGAGAAAGAAACGAAACCAGGGGGAAGTGAGCATGCGAAGCTGAGTCTCCAGCGCGGCGGGAGGCAACGCCACATCAAGACCCGTTTCTTTCACCAGCGCGACCAGCTTTTCGGCCAATGCCTTGGAATCCTTCTCGTTGCGCACCAGAGCGTACGCGGCGCGGTCGAACCCGAGGCTTGCCTCCAGTTGCTCGTCGCTTAATCCGCCGGCGCGGCCAATCAACTCGGATTGCTTCAGCAGGGTCTGCTCGCCGGTTGTAGCCGGCGCCGCCAACAGTGCGATCCAGCGCACTTCCTTGGAATGTCCCGCCAGATACGGAGCGATGATCGCGCCTTCGCTGTGGCCGAGGAGCCCGATGCTTGAGCCGTCAATTTCTTTGCGAGATTTCAGAAAAGCCAGCGCCGCCTTGGAGTCGGCGGCCAGATCCAGCGTCGTAGCAGCATCCGGATTGCCGGTGGATTTTCCGACGCCGCGCTTGTCATAGCGAAGGACCGCAATTCCCTTCCGCGTGAGCGCATCGGCGATCAGCAGGAAGGGCCGGTGCTTGGCCAGCGACTCGTCGCGGTCCTGCGGCCCGGAGCCGGCAATGAGCAGCACGGCGGGAAATGGCCCTTCGCCCTTGGGATAAGTCAGTGTTCCTGAGAGCGCAATTCCTTCCGCTCCGCCGGCGAAGGTTACTTCTTCCTCGACGTAGGGGAACGGCCTTGCGGGCGTTTGCGGGCGGCGTAATTCCAAAGCCTGGTCGGAACGCTTGAAATCCAGCGCCAGGTTGTCGGCACTGGTTTGCGACCATTTGCCGGTGATTGCGTTTTTCGCGCCATTCAGAGTGCCTTCATAAACCCCGGCCACCGAGGGAATCTCGAAATGAAAGATGGGATCCTTCAGGCTCACGTGGTTGGCGGGAAGCCCGGTGACTCCCTGGTCCAGGCTGTCGAGCGCGGCGATCAGCGAGCCTTCCGTGTCGTGAGAAACATGCAATTGGAATCGGAGCCGCATGCCGTGGGTTTCCACAGCGCCTTGCCAGAGGCCTTCGACGGGAAAGATCGCGTCGCCGGGCTTTCGCGCCGTCGCGCCCGTTTCACGCCGGAAGACCAGCGGGATGGACGCGCTGCCCTGAGACCAGTCTCCATGGATAATCTCGTGGTCGGGAGAAACTTTGCCCTGGAAGCGCGCGCCCACGGAGGTGAGCTCCAACGTCAAAGTGAAATTTGCGAACGAGGCGGAGTTTGCTTCGATGGCGAAGACGCCCTGTTCGAGGCTGTCCAGTGTCGCGCGCAGCGAGCCGTCCGTGCCCTTCGACAGGTGCAGCAGGAGATGAAGCTGAGCCTCACCCGCCTGGAGCGTGCCGGAGTATGTGCCCTGCGGGGCACCGGTCATCTGCGCGGCTTGAGCTGCGCAAGGAAGCAGCAGGGGAATCAGCAGGAAGAAAAAGTTTGTGAAAACTCTCCGCACAAAAGCACCTCGAACGCCCTGGGATGGGCATCGAATTGGATGTGGAATGAGGTCAAAATGCCGCCTCCGGGGCCGTGTCTGAAGCCCGCGCTGCGCGTTGCGGGGCAAAAAAAGAGCCCCGGAACTCCGGGGCTCTGCAAGAAAACTTTTCGTGGCCGGCCCGCTTCGTTTACTTTTTTGCGTACCAGTCGGCGTTCATCGCGGTGAATTGCTGCCACTTCTCGGGAAGGTCTTCGAGAGCGAAAATGGCGGTTACCGGGCAGACCGGGACGCAAGCGCCGCAATCAATGCATTCCACGGGATTAATGTACAGCATCGTCTCGTTCTGGTAAGGCTCTTCATCCTTCCGGGGGTGGATACAATCCACCGGACACACATCAACACAGGCGGTATCCTTGGTGTTGATGCAGGGTTCGGCAATCACATAAGCCATGCAAAATCTCCTTCGCTTCTGGTAGCGGGCCGGGGTTAGCTTACGTAACGCAACCGGCGACAGTCCAATAAAATGAGCGCTGCAGGATAAAAAGCAGCTTTAAACCATTCTACGCGGTAGTCTCAGGATTCTCAACCGGCCAGAAAGGGCTAGAATGAGGGGGAGAGGAAACCCAATGAAGCTCAGAATTGCACTGGCAGGATTGCTGGTGATTGCGGGCCTTGCGCTGGCGGCGGCACAAACACCTGCCCCAAAAGATCCCGAACTGATAGATATGCAGGGCTACCAGAAGCTTTTGCAGCAATACAAAGGCAAGCCGCTGCTGGTCACCTTTTGGGCCACGTGGTGCGAGCCTTGCCGGGACGAATATCCAATGCTGAATGACCTGGCGAAGCAGTACGCGCCGCAGGGGCTGAAAGTGGTTGGCGTCAGCTTCGACCAGGACGGCGACCTGATTCTCATGCGGCGCTTCCTGGCGCGTTACAAACCCATTTTCCCGAACTACCGCAAGAAGAAGGGTGAGGAAGACGCTTTCGTGCAAGCGGTGTTTCCCGGATGGAACGGTTCCCTGCCCGCTTCGGTGTTTTATGCAAAAGACGGCCAGCAGGCCGGCCACCTGGTTGGCGCCGGAGACCACACGACCTACGAGGCAGCTATCAAGTCGTTGCTCTCCAAATAAACGGTCATTTGGAATACTCTTATAGGCGCGCAATTTCCATGCGCTGCGGCTAATATTGCAAGCTTGTCATTCCGAACCCCGATTCATGCGAGAAGCAGATCCCTCGCTCCGCTCGGGATGACGGCACGGCGGTATTTTTGACAGTCGGTCGATACTCGCTGAGGAGATTTCCATGCTTGATTTGAAAGGCAACAAGATTACTTACTTCGGGCACAGTACGTTTGGGTTGACGACACCGAGCGGTCAGTTCGCGATCATTGATCCCTTTGTGATGTCCAATCCGCGCTGTCCGGAGAACCTTAAGAAACTGTCGCGGCTCGATGCTATTTTCATCACGCACGGCCACACGGATCACATTGGGGACCTGCTGCCGCTGGCGAAGGAGTTCAAGCCGAAGGTTGTCTCGACGTTTGAGACTTATCTTTGGCTGGAGTCCAAGAAAACCGGGGCGCAGTGCCTTGCGGGCAACAAGGGCGGGACGCAGAAGGTCGGCGATTTCTGTGTCACGATGACGAACGCCTTCCACTCCAACTCGATTGAGGATGGCGAGGAGCGCGTTTACGGCGGCGAGGCCGCGGGCTACATCATCAAGATGCCCGGCGGGGTGACGATTTATCACGCGGGAGACACCTGCGTATTTGGCGATATGAAGCTGATCGGCGAGATATACAGACCGGAGATTGCGATGCTGCCCATCGGGGATGTTTTCACGATGGGGCCGCGGGAGGCTGTGCATGCGATCCGGTTGCTGGACGTGAAACACATGATCCCGATGCACTATGCGACGTTCCCGACGCTCACGGGGACGCCGGAAGCGCTTTGCAAGGAGGCGACGGGCGTGCGAGGAGTGCACGTGCACGCGCTGAAGCCGGGGGAGAGTTTGGGACAGCAGGTGGAAACGGCGGCACGTTGAAGAGTTGAAAAGTTCAAGAGTTCAAAGTTCGAAAGCTTAAGAGCTCAAGAACGAGAAGAGTGGAGCTTCTCGCCGTTTAGGAGCGGAAGAAGTTGCGGATGAAGAACATAAGGTTTGCGGGGCGCTCCGCCAGGCGGCGCATCACGTAGGGAAACCAGTCGCGGCCATAGGGGATGTAAATGCGCAGGCGGTAGCCGTCGCGCACCAGCTGGCGCTGCAGGTCGGTGCGGATTCCGTAAAGCATCTGAAATTCAAAATCGTCCTTGGAGATTTGTTTCTCGGCGGCCCAGCGAATTGTGCCTGCAATCATTTTCGGATCGTGCGTCGCGATGCCGTGATAAAAACCGCTGGGCAGGAGCATGCGCATCAAACGAATGTAGTTGCCATCCACGTCGGCCTTGCGCGGGTAAGCCACTTCCACGTCCTCTTTATAGGCGCCCTTGCACAGGCGGATGCGACAGCCGACGGAGAGCAGGTCGTTGATGTCGCTTTCGCTGCGGTAGAGGTAGGACTGAATCACCGTGCCGACGGTGGGCGTCTGGGCGCGGACGCGTTTCACGAGGTCCACGGTGCGTTGCGTGTACGCGGAGCCTTCCATATCAATGCGCAGGAAACTGTCGTGAGTCGCCGCACGCTCGGCGATGGAAAGCACCAGGCCTTCACAAAACTCGGGAGAAATGTCCAGACCGAGCTGGGTCAGCTTGCAGGAAACGTTGGCGTGCAGGCGTTCCTCGGCGATGCGATCGAAGATTTCCAGATAAGCGTCGCGGGCTTTCTGGGCGTCGGCGGTGGTGCTGACATTTTCGCCAAGATAATCGAGAGTGGCGTGCATGCCCGCGTCATTGCAGGCGCGGGCCACCTGGAGGGCCTCATCGAGGGTCTCGCCGGCGACAAAGCGGTGAGACATCCGGCGCGTGGTGGCGTTGGTGGTGACCCAATGGGCGAAACTTTTGCTTTCGGAAAACTTCAGAAGGATCGAACGCAACATGGACCATTCGATTATGCCCGGAGTTGCGCCGGGAGGCCAGTCGGCGACTAGGCTTTGTGCTCTTCCAGGAACTTTTCGGCGTCCAGGGCGGCCATACAGCCGGAACCGGCGGCGGTGACAGCCTGCCGGTAGCGGTGATCCTGAACGTCGCCCGCAACGAATACGCCGGGAACATTGGTCAGGCTGCCGTGGCGGGGAATGATGTAGCCGTTTTCGTCGGTTTCAAGCTTGCCGCGAAAGGCCATGGAGTTCGGATTGTGGCCAATCGCCACAAATACTCCGTGGAGTTCGATGTCCCGCTTTTCACCGGTTTTGGCGTGCTTGAGGCGGATGCCTGCAACCACTTTCTCGGGCGACAGAATCTCGTCCACTACATAGGGCACTACGAATTCGACTTTTTCGTTGGCCCGGGCCCGGTCAATCATGATTTTCGAGGCGCGAAATTCTTCGCGGCGATGAATAAGATAGACGCGGCTGGCGTAACGCGAAAGAAAGTTGGCCTCTTCCATTGCGGAGTCGCCGCCGCCGATAACGGCAATTGGTTTGCCACGGAAGAAATAGCCGTCGCAGGTGGCGCAGGTGGAGAGCCCGCGCCCAATCAATTCTTTTTCTCCCGGCAAACCCAGCAACCTGGCCGACGCGCCAGCCGCCACGATGAGGGATTGTGATTCATAGGTTTCTTTCCCAGCCGTAATTTTGAACGGGCGTTTGGTGAGATCCACTTCCGTCACCGCGCCAGCCTTGAAATCCGCACCAAACCGCTGGGCCTGCTTGCGCATATTCTCGATCAGTTCGGGCCCCATGATTCCGTCGGGAAAGCCGGGATAGTTTTCCACGTGGGTGGTCAGCGAGAGCTGGCCACCGGGTTCGTGGCCGTCCAACACGAGGGGCTTCAGATTGGCGCGTGCCGTGTAAATCGCGGCGGTCAGGCCGGCACATCCACTCCCGATGATTACCACATTGTGCATTAGAGAAAAGCTCCATACCTTAGATTCGGGAAACGGGCCTGATGGTACATGGCCCTTTAAGGCGCAAGAGAAAGATTGTAACACCCACGGGTGGAAATCCGTGCGGCGGCCAAATTGGCGATGCATCTGACTTGCGCGAGGCTGGACGCGGTGACACGGCTCTTTTAGAGTGGAATCGCGCCGGAAAGTTACGCCTGAAGGAGACCTTATGGACCCGCGTTATCCCATTGGAGATTTTTCGATGCCGACCGGAATTACTGCCGGCATGCGTCAGGCCGCGATTGAAGATATCGCCAGCGCCCCGGGGAAGCTACGCGCTGCCGTGACGGGGCTGGGCGACCAGCAACTGGAAACCCCGTACCGCGAAGGCGGGTGGACGGTGCGCCAGGTGGTTCATCACGTTGCCGACAGCCACATCAATGCTTACATTCGCCTGCGGCTGGGGCTGACGGAAAAAGAGCCGCCGATCAAGGCATACCAGGAGGCCGACTGGGCGCGGCTGGAAGATGCGCAGCACGCGCCGATCGAAATCTCGCTGAAACTGCTGGAGCCTCTGCACGACCGCTGGGTTCGGTTGTTGCGAACCGTGACGCCGGAACAATTCGCGCGGCCGGTGCGGCATTCCGAGTCAGGGCTGAAAAGTGTGGATTGGCTGTTGTTTCTTTACGCGTGGCACGGGCGGCATCACACGGCGCACATTACCGAACTCCGCAAACAAAAAGGGTGGAATTAAGTCCCAGGATTTTCCGCAAGTATGTGTCGGGCTTTCCCCCGGCAAGATCATCGTATCTCCACAACGCCTTGCGGTCGCGACTTCCGCTATACTGGGCCCATTCTGACCAGGTCGCTCGTCTTCGTGCCATCCAATGTTGGGGAGTGCCAGATGAAAAAGCTGTGGGCGTTAGTCGTGGTGCCAATCGTTCTAACGCTCACAGCCGCGGCAGCCTGGGGCCAGACGTCCGGCGGATCTGAAATCGTGACTATCCACAATGGGCCGGCTTCTCTGCACGCGATGCTTTGGCGCCCACAGGGCAGCGGACCGTTCCCCGCCATCCTATTGAATCACGGCAGCGGCCGTTCCCACGAAGTGCTGGAACGCCTCGGACCTTACGAGCGGAATGCCGAAAAACTCGGTCCGGTCTTCGCTCGCCATGGCTATGTATTCCTATACCTGTTTAGACGCGGCGTCGGGCTTTCCTCAGACCAAGGCGCTAACGCCATCGATCTGATGGACCGTGAGTTCACCGCGCACGGGCAGGCGGCGCGTAACGCACTCCAGATGCAGTTGCTGGAAAACAGGGAGATGGATGACGCCCTGTCCGGACTCAAATTCCTGCGGGCACTTCCTTACGTCGATGCGAAGGATGTCGGCGTGATCGGCCATTCGTTTGGAGGTTCGCTGACGGTGCTCATGGCCGAGCGTGAACCGAGCCTGCGCGCGGTGGTCGTCTTCTCGGGAGCCGGCTATAGCTTCGATCGCTCTCCGGAGTTGCGGGCGCGACTCCTGGCCGCCGTTGACCACATCGCGGCGCCGGTCTTCTTCATTCACGCCGAGAATGATTACTCTCTCTCGTCCGGCAAGGTGCTGGACGCTCGCCGCGAGCAGATCGGGAAGCAGCATCGGTTGAAGATCTATCCGCCCATCGGGCACACGGTGGACGACGGGCACGACTTCCTCCATCTCGGTGTGAACGTCTGGGAGCCCGACGTGTTTTCCTTTTTAGACGAAAACATGCGGCGGTGAGCCTGTCAGCTTGCTGGCACCGCTCCCACGGCTCATGTACCATTAAAAAGAAGCAAACAAGGAGAACTTCATGGCACGCGCTGCGGGAACGTACGCTATTTTTGAAACTTCGATGGGCAATATTGTTTGCAAACTGTTTGAAAAAGAAGCACCGAAGACGGTGGAGAATTTTATCGGACTTGCCGAAGGGACAAAGGAGTTCAAGGACCCCATCAGCGGCAAGAAAGAAAAGCGGCCGTACTACGATGGGCTGATTTTTCACCGCGTGATACCGGATTTCATGATTCAGGGCGGATGCCCGCAGGGGGACGGCCGCGGCGGCCCGGGATATCAATTCGGGGACGAGTTCCATCCGAGCCTGCGGCATTCGAGAGCCGGAAAACTTTCCATGGCGAATGCGGGGCCGGGCACCAACGGCAGCCAGTTCTTCATCACCGTGGCGCCGACGCCGCACCTCGACAACCGGCACTCCATTTTTGGCGAAGTGGTGGAAGGCCAGGACGTCGCGGACAAAATCTCCAAGACTTCGCGTGACGGGATGGATCGCCCGCGCGTTCCGGTTACGATGAAAGTCCGCATCGAACGCGTTCCATAAACCACGAGGTTGCATGCTGACGCCCGCGCGCCTGACCCAATTGCTGACGGAATTCGTATTCCTGCTGCTGGGCGCGCTGGTGATGTGGCTTGCTGCGAACGGGCGAATCTATTTTGACCGCCACGGAGTCGGCTGGCTGGTGCTGAGCGTTGGGTTGATCGCCTGGGGATTGCTGGCGCTGGCGAAACCCGGGCAATTCTGGGCCAAGTGGCAAAAGTGGAATCGCGGCGGGTCGCTGGTGCTGCTCGGCGTGGTGATGCTTTCCATTTCCCGCGTCCCATTTGATTGGGTTGTAAAACTGCTTGCCGTTGCCGGACTGATCCTCATCGTGCGCGGCGTCTTCGGTTCCCTGCTCATTTTGCGCCAACGCTAA
>DASSGJ010000384.1:0-9347 GCA_035693545.1 Candidatus Acidiferrum sp. | reverse complement strand
TATTGCTTTTAGATGATGTTATGACGTCGGGAGCGACGCTGGACGCATGTTCTCGTGCGTTACGCGAAGCAGGCGCCAAATCGGTGGCCGGGTTGACGATCGCCCGCGCCGTGCGGCAAGGCATCCCGGTCAGAGAAAGCTTTTAGCCTGAAGGGCGCGCGATGAGCGCAAGACGACCAGAGGCGGTCGATCCCCGGGGGCGGTACGTCCCCGACGCGGGCGGCGTGCCTGTGCCCGGCGCTTCGGGGAACCTTGCAGCACGCCACGTACACAGCCTCATTCCCCGCCGTGCTTCCCTGATGCAGGAACCCGTTCTGGTTCTAAACGCAACCTACGAACCCATTAATGTGACCGCCGTTCGCCGCGCCATGGTGCTGCTGTTGAAGGGCGTGGCCCAGGCGGAGGAAGTGCATAACGCCGAAGTCCATTCCTCGGCCCATGCGCACAAGGTTCCTTCGGTGATCCGGTTGCTGGCTTACCGGCATATTCCGCAGCAGAGCCGCGCGCTTTCGCGCAAGAACATATTATTGCGCGACCGCAATACTTGCCAGTTCTGCGGGAAGATTTTCCCCAGTTCGGAATTGACGCTGGACCACGTTATGCCGCGTTCGCGCGGCGGTCGCTCCAGTTGGGAAAACCTGGTGGCCTGCTGCTATCGCTGCAACAACGATAAGGGCGACCGGACCCCGGAAGAGGCGGGATTGAAGCTGGCCCGCAAACCTCGGCCGTTTACGTTGCATACTTCGCGGCAATTGATGAGATTAATCGGCCATCGCGACGAACGCTGGCGTAAGTATCTGTTTTATTAAAACTTACGCCGCATCCAAAATAATTTAAATCGGGGTAACTTTTAGGAAACCTTTTTCCTTGAGGGGCATCTAACTTTATAACAACCACTTCGAGGACACACCCCGGGGAGCTTGAGCCACTCACGTGGAGCAGGCTCCTCTCCTATTTTCAGCCGATTATTTTTCGCTTGTGACGGGAGAAGAATTCCCTGATCAGGAATTTGCCGTATGGCCGGATTTCGGGAAACTCTCCAGCGCCGACTCTTCGTCCGGAAATTCCGGGAATACCTGATAAAGCTGCGTGATCTTCAGAATTTCATCCACTTTCGGCGCCAGCCCCACAACTTTCATGGCGCCGCCTTTTTTGACCACCGCCAGATAGTTGCGAACCAGTTCGCCGATTCCCGAACTATCCAGATAGTCGAGTCCCTTCAAATTTAAAACAATGTTGTTGTCGCCCTGGCGAAGCAGCCGTTGAATCGCATCGCGGAAAGCTGGGCCTTCGAACGAAGTGAGGCGGCCGCTGACGTCCATGAGCGTCACTTTATCGGCTTGCCGGATTTGGATGGTGAAACTCAAGATTGGGCCCCTGTTGGACGGAGGAGATGATTCTACCTTGAATCGCAGGGAAGGCAAGCCGCGAAGACGCTCTGCAATTTAAATTTTGTGCGCGGATTTTATTGCCGGAACATTACACGGAGCCCTCGACGCCAGCTTTCCGCCAAGCCGACCCGGATGACTTCCATCTCTCGTGACAGGTAGCGCTGGAGAATATCTGCGGTGGGATGAAAACGTAGCGCGGGTGCGATCAGATACACGAGCGGAGGAGCGGCTTGCAGTTCGATGCCGGGAAAATATCCGTAGCGCGCAAAATCTCCTTGCGATTGATGCCAGCGGATGCGCGACCAGTAGTCGGCAGCCTGCAGAGGCAAATCCACGTTTTCCGTGGCTTTTAACTCGAGAATCGCCAGGCGGCGATTGCGGGTGACGCAAAGGAGATCCAGGATCCCATGCTGGCCTGCGACTTGCGCGAAGACCTGTTCGTAGACGTGTTCGGGATCGAGCGCAATATCAATGCGGGTGACGTCCTGGTGCACCAGCGTCTGCATCCAGCGTTCGGCCTGGGCGCGATAGAGTGCGTGGCGAACGT
Source organism: Candidatus Acidiferrum sp. (assembly GCA_035693545.1). GTDB lineage: Bacteria > Acidobacteriota > Terriglobia > Acidiferrales > UBA7541 > Acidiferrum. The sequence continues at coordinate 7,409 of DASSGJ010000384.1, read as the reverse complement.
TGCTGGCAAGCGGATTGCGAAAATTCTGCAGGTTCGCAATCACTTGCTTCAACGCGGGTTCATTTCTGGAGCGAAGTTCCTCCCAGGTGGAATCGCTGCCGAAGAAAATCCGGTTGTCGTGCCAGCGGGCAAAGGCCAGGCCGCGAAAGCGCAGGATAACTTCCTGAGTGCTGGGAGAGGCGTGGACGCGAACTGCTTCCGGGCTGAGCGCGATCAGCGGAGCGAGAGCGGACGAAGCGCGGTCCAGCAGGAGTTGCGCTTCGCGGCGCGGCACCAGCCAGGAAGCTGCGTTGCCGCCGGCCCGCGGGTCGAGGCGTTGCAGCGTTTCGCGTTGCGGATCGAGCTCGTAGACTTCGATGGCCAGGCGATCATCGAGTGCGCGGAGCCGGTTGGCGAGGACCGGAGCTTTTCCGTTAGGGAGAATCAACCGCAACGCGGCAAGGCCGGCGCGCTTCGCTGATTGCCGGGATTTCTCGAGCCAGAGCAGACCGTAGGTGAGGCTGCTTTCCAGCGCGTCCTGAGATTCGCCTTCCGGGACCGCCAAAAAAGCGATCTGAGAAGACCCGCGGTGGAGAATGCCGCGAGCGTAGATTTTGGAAAGCGAATGTTCGAGATCCTGCGCCACGCTGATTTTTCCCAGCGTTTCATCGGGGAATTGTTCGGCGAGGATCCGGCGCAACTGTTCGCAATAACCCTCGCGCGAGAGGTCGCGCGGGCTGGGAGTGTATTCCAGGCGGACGATTTCCATCCGCTCGGGCTTGACTCGGCCGAAGCGTTCCACGGCGAGCGCCAGGTGGTCCTCGGAATTGCCGGTGATGGCGACAACCCGGCGCGTGACGTTGCAGTTTTCCGACCACAGGTGCAGCAGGGGCTTCTCCGCATTCCCGCGGACTTCCCACGAAAGCGGCGATGCGGAAGTAACGCGGCTGCCGTTTTCGCGAATTTCAACGGTTCCCGAAACAAGAATGTCCTGAAGGCTGGCACGCAGGTCTTCGGCTAAATCCATGGCGACAGTCTAATATAACGACGGCGTTACGTTACATCTATTTTAAGATAGCGAGTTGTAAATAGGTGACCTGGACGGAAGGCTGCTGCAGGTTCCAGCTTGCCGGGATGCGATCGAAGGAGATGGAAAAGCTGCGCCGCTGCCCCGGCGCCAACGGGGACGATGGGGAACCAAGGATGCCGCGGGATTCGCGAAGGACGACCTGGTGAAGATCGTCGAAGAATTCGACGGTGACGCTCAGGGACGCAACGGTCTGTTGGCCCGGGTTCACGGCATCGGCGTTCAGGATCGTAACTTCCTGGTGGATAAAGTTTTCGGCGCGGCTCAAAGCGATATTCTCGATCTGAATGTTTTTTGCGTAAGCCTGCTCCGCCGGGCTCATCGGGACGGAAACATTGGATGGCGCCAGCCCGGAGGAACTCCCCCGCGGCGACTTGAATGCCAGCCAGAACGCCAGTGCAATTCCAATCACCACCAGGGCGCCAAGAAGAATATTCAGCGGCAAGAGTTTGCGCTGTTCCGGCTCCGGCTGATTCTGCAAAATTTCCTGCATGGATTTTCCTCGCCGGCGAATCTTCGGCCGGGAAAAACTTCAGCGCCCAACCTGTAACCGAAGGACCAGAGGCTCCGGCAATTTCGCCTCCCGCATGCGTTTCTGCACGCCCGCAATATCATAAGGAACGCGCCAGAATTCCACCGTGCGGTTCTCCAGGTCCGCAATCGCGAAACCCGCGCGCGGATCGGTGTCGCGCGGCTGGCCGATGGAGCCCGGATTCAGCAGATACCGTTTTGCTTCTTCCAGGCGCAGAGCGCAATGCGATTCATTGGTGCGTGGATGCAGAGACAGCACCTCAAGTTCGGGGTCTTGATAAGAAAAACCGCCCTGGTGATGGGTGTGCCCAAAAAAAGTGACCTGGCTGGTGGAATCCAGCAGCCCCTCAAGCGCCTGCGAAGGAGTGAAAACATATTCGTCTTCATCCTGGAACGCACCATGCACCAGAACAACGCCTTCGGCTTCCAGAGGGCCTTGCGGCAGACCAGCAAGCCAGCCCAGATTTTCATTGGAGAGTTGCGAACGGGTCCAGTTGACCGCGGCCTTGGCGACGGGATTGAAATCGTCAATAGGCATCAGCTCGGCGACCGCCTTGTCGTGATTGCCGCGGATGGTTACGGCGCCGAGTTCGCGGATGCGGCTGGTGACTTCGTTCGGATCAGGGCCGTAGCCGACGACATCTCCAAGACAAACCAGACGCTGCCAGCTCCCCTCTACGGCGGCGAGAGAGGCTTCCAGAGCGGAAAGGTTTGCATGGATATCCGTAAGGACTAAAAGTCGCATCCCGGGGTTCCGGACCTTTCAAGAGTATAGATGAACCCAAGGGAGGCTGCACGGGGCAAAGTACCCATCGCCCGACGGCCCTTTGGGGGCGTGTCCTAAACGGCAAGAATGTAACAAAAAAACTAGGGAACGCCACGAAACATTCGCCTAGTGCGTTTCGTCTATACCAGTGCAGCCGAGTTTCAGGCTGTTCGGGATGGATAGAGTTTAAGAAACGAAACCCCGCGGTGGCAGCCGCGGGGCAAGTGACACGCAGTCTTTCCGGCTCTTGGACCAGGAAGAAGAGGTGTCTTCATCGAGAGGCTACTCTTCGCCTGCCTGTGTGTCAATACTCCTTCCGTTTTGGACATGTCTCGGTTGACTCGCTCCTCGAAAGGAAAGACACACATGAAAAGCAACACGTTGGTTCGCAGTCTGGCTCTCGCCGCGGCTCTGGCAATCACCGTTCCTCTTTTCGCAAAGCCCGTTGCAAAGGCCCTGGCAGTATCTCACCCGGTAAAGTTCGGCAAAGTGGATGTGAAAGCCGGCGATTACCGCGCCATGATCGACGACAACCACATCACCCTTCTCAACGGCAAGAAAGTGATCGCGGAATCCGCGGGCCGCTGGGAAGACCGCAGCCAGAAGTCGCCCTACACGGTGATCGTTTCGAACGAAGACGGCCGCGTGCTGGAACTGCGCTTCGAAGGCAAATCCCAGGTATTCGTTCTCTCCGAGTAAGGGGAGCGCCCGTGAACTTTCCTGACACGATGCGAGGGGAGCTGTCCGCCATGACAGCTTCCCTCCTCGTTCTCCTCTCGGGAGAACTTTTGAAATGGCAATTCCCGGCGGTGGCCGCCGGGGAGAAGTTGGCTTCTCTTTTCTCCGCGCTAAACCTGAAGATCCCGCAAGCTGCATTAGCCTTGATCCGCCGCTAGCGGATCAGCATGCAATCTCCATAACTATAAAAACGGTACTGTTCGGCGACCGCATGGCGGTAAGCCGCCGGGATATTCTCTCGCCCGGCAAACGCGGAAACCAGCGCCAGCAGCGTGGATTTCGGCAGGTGGAAATTGGTGAGCAGTTTGTCCACCACGCGAAAGCTGTGGCCGGGGAGAAGGAAAATTTCCGCCTCCGCCCGGCCCGCGGCGATCAGATTCCTTTCTCCGGTGGCGATAGCGCGCGCCGCTGCATCTTCCAGCGTGCGGACAACAGTAGTCCCGATGGCGAGGATTGGTCGCGACTGCGATTTTGCTCGGCAAATCTTTTCGGCGGCCTCCGGAGTGATTTCGTAGGACTCCGAGTGGATTTTGTGCTCCTCCAACGTTTCCGTGTGCACCGGCTGGAACGTACCCAGCCCCACATCCAAGGTGACCTCGCAAAGTTCGCAGCCCTTTGCTTTCAGCTTTTCTAAAATCTCCGGCGTGAAGTGAAGACCCGCCGTAGGAGCCGCCACGGCGCCTGGCCGCTGGGCATAGACGGTCTGATACCGTTGCCGGTCCGCCGTTTCATCCGGCCTGTCGATATAGGGCGGCAGCGGAACGTGGCCCAGCCGTTCGAGATTCTCCTCAACGGAATTCGCGTTGTGCGATGTGAAGCGCACAGTCCGAATTCCCAATTCTCCGCGTGAGATTATCTCCGCCTCCAGTTCCCCTTCTCCAAACTCTACCCGCTCGCCTACTTGCATTTTCTTACCTGGCCTCACCAGCGCTTCCCAAATATCCCCTTCCAGTTTTCGGGTGAGGAATACCTCTACGTTGCCAGTCAGGTGTTCGCGCACCGTTTTTCGCGAGGGCTTTTGTGAGTGAACGCCGGCGCGCTTCCCGAACAGCCGCGCTGGGATTACCCGCGCGTTGTTGAAGACGATGAGTTCGTTTCCCGCGAGAAAATCAGGGAATCGCAGAAATTGCGAATCTTCCAAAGCGCCGCTTGCCCGACCCACGACCAAAAGACGGGAGGCATCCCGGCAATCAAGCGGGCGCTGGGCGATCAGTCCCACAGGAAGTTCATAATCGAATTCATCAGTACGCATGAAGTTCAACTATAACAAGAAGCGGTAGATAGCAGGAAAAACGGTGTTGAATCCAGAGATTGGGCGAGGAACGATAACCGCTGACATTCTGTAACTTACACATATTACAAAACATAAGTGCAGTCACTCAACGAACAGAAAATACTTGACACTATTGCACTAAGATTATATGCTTTGATTACCATAACTCATGGGAGGACATCACAATGAGAACTTCAATCAGCCGTTTTGAACCTTTTCGCACTTCCTCGCTCCAGAATCAGATCAGCCGCCTCTTCAACGAGGCCTTCGAGCGTTCTTCGGACGAGTCCAGCATCACCACTTGGGCGCCTGCGGTCGATATTTTCGAGACCGAGCACGAACTGGTGGTCAAAGCCGACATTCCGGACATCAAACCGGAGGAACTCGACATCCGCGTGGAGAACAACATTCTGACGATTCGCGGCGAACGCAAGTTTGAGAAGAAGGTGAACGAGAGCAACTACCTGCGCGTCGAGCGCTCCTACGGTTCGTTCAGCCGCAGCTTCTCGCTCGCCAACACCGTAAACAGCGAAGCCATCAAGGCCGAGTACAAGAACGGCGTGCTGACGTTGACCGTTCCCAAACGGGAAGAGGCCAAGCCGAAGCAGATCAAGGTGAATGTGGAAGTGCCGGCAACGGCTGCGGCAGCCGCGGGCCGGTAAGTCGCAAAAGTGTCACCACGGCGAATCTCGCCGTGAGTTAGCATACGGGGCTGGCCGCAAAGCCAGCCCCTTTTTTTAGGAAATAGAGTTTGCGAGGGATTTATGTTGCGTTTCGACAAAATGACCGTGAAGGCCCAGGAGGCCGTGCAGGAGTCGCAGGAAATTGCGGCCCGGCACCAGAACCAGGCGATTGAACCTCTCCACTTGTTGGTGGCGCTCGTCGAACAAAAGGACGGCGTGGTGCCGCCGCTGCTGGCGCGCCTGGGCATTCGCAACGAATTGCTGATGCAGGACGTGGGCCGGGAGATCAGCCGCCTGCCGAAGGTGCAGGGCTTCGGCCAGCACAACATGAGCCGGGCGTTGAACGATGTGCTGGAGGCCTCGTTCGACGAAGCCGGGAAGTTCAAGGACGAGTACGTTTCGACGGAACATCTGTTTTTGGCAATCGCGGGAGCCCAGAGCGATCCCGCCGGAAGAGTGTTGAAGAAGCTCGGCGCTTCGCATGAAGCGATACTGCAGGCTTTAGCCGGTGTGCGCGGCAGCCAGCGGGTGACCTCGCAGAATCCGGAAACAACCTACGCGTCTCTGGAAAAGTATGCGCGCGACCTTACGGATCTGGCGCGGCGGTCCAAGCTGGATCCGGTGATCGGGCGCGACGAGGAGATTCGCCGCGTGATGCAAATTCTCGCCCGGCGCACAAAGAACAATCCAGTGTTGATCGGCGAGCCCGGAGTCGGTAAAACCGCGATTGTCGAAGGACTGGCTCAGCGGATTGTGTCCGGCGACGTGCCGGACGTTTTAAAAACGAAGAAGCTGGTGGCGCTGGACATGGCCGCCTTGGTGGCCGGCGCGAAGTTTCGTGGAGAGTTTGAGGAGCGCCTGAAAGCGGTGTTGAAGGAAGTGGCGGAAGCCGAAGGGCAGATCATTCTATTTATTGATGAGCTGCACACTCTGGTTGGCGCGGGCGCCGCGGAAGGCGCCATGGATGCCTCGAATATGCTGAAGCCGGCCTTGGCGCGCGGTGAATTGCGAGCGATTGGCGCGACCACGCTGAACGAATACAAGAAATACATTGAGAAGGATCCCGCGCTGGAGCGGCGTTTCCAGCCCGTGCTGGTTTCCGAGCCGACCGTGGAGGATACGATTGCCATTCTCCGCGGCTTGAAAGAACGCTACGAAGTGCATCACGGCGTGCGCATCAAGGACGCGGCGATTCTGGCGGCCTCGACGCTCTCACACCGTTACATCTCCGACCGCTTCCTGCCGGACAAGGCCATTGACCTGATTGACGAAGCCGCGGCCAGCCTCCGTATGCAGATTGATTCCCTGCCCACGGAGATTGACGAAATCGAGCGGCGCATCATGCAGCTGGAAATTGAACGTCAGGCCCTGTTGAAGGAAACGGATGCGCACTCCAAGGAACGGCGCGGGCAGATCGAAAAAGAATTGGCAAAGTTGAAGGAAGATTCCAGCGGGCGCAAGGCGCGTTGGCAGGCGGAGAAAGACGCCATCGGCAAAATCCGCAAGCTGAAGGAACAGATTGAACAGTTGAAGGCGGAGGCAGAGCGTTACGAGCGCGCCGGCGACCTGGCCAAGGTTGCCGAGGTGCGTTACGGAAAGATTGCGCAGGCCGAGAAAGAGCTAAACGCGGCGCAAGAGCGTTTTACCGCGGTGCAGAAGGACGCGCCGATGCTGAAGGAAGAGGTCGACGAGGAAGATATCGCGAAACTGGTCAGCAAGTGGACGGGAATCCCCGTGGGCCGCTTGCTGGAAGGCGAAGCGCAAAAACTGGTGCATATGGAAGAACGCCTGCGGCAACGCGTAGTTGGGCAAGATGACGCCCTGGGCCGCGTCGCGAACGCGGTAAGGCGCAGCCGGGCTGGGCTTTCCGACGCCAAGCGGCCCATCGGTTCGTTCATTTTCTTGGGGCCGACGGGCGTGGGCAAGACCGAACTGGCGCGGGCGCTGGCGGAGTTTCTCTTCGACGACGAAAAGCTGATGATCCGCATTGACATGTCCGAGTACATGGAGAAGCACACGGTGTCGCGCTTGATCGGCGCGCCTCCGGGCTACGTCGGCTATGAAGAAGGCGGGCAACTGACGGAACAGGTTCGGCGCCATCCATACTCGGTGATTTTGTTCGACGAAATCGAGAAAGCGCATCCGGATGTATTCAACGTGCTGCTGCAGATCCTGGAGGACGGCCGTTTGACCGACGGGAAAGGCCGCACGGTGGATTTCCGGAACACGGTGCTGGTGATGACCAGCAACGTGGGGTCGGCGGCAATTTTTGAACTGTCGGAAAAAGATCCGGAGCAAGCTCGCAAGGAAGCGATGGAAGCGTTGCGCGCGTCTTTCCGGCCGGAGTTCATC
>DASSGJ010000383.1:0-5160 GCA_035693545.1 Candidatus Acidiferrum sp. | reverse complement strand
CAGCCTAACACATTGCGCCACCCATGGGGGCCGCTCCCGGCATTTTGCAGAGCTGACTGGTGCCGGCTCCCGTAAGATAGTGATGTGCGCCGCCGGGAATTCGTTTCTTCCGCCGTGTCACAAGATTCTTAAAAATATGCCGACTTATTTGATACTGGAAGTCGCGGTCGACTCTCTCCCTCGCGCCTTGGCTGCCGAGCGCGCCGGAGCCCATCGCCTCGAATTGTGCGCCGATCTCTCGGTCGGCGGATTGACACCTGGCCTGGAGTTGCTTCGCCAAGTGCGCTCCGCCGTACGGATTCCCATTCATGCGATGGTCCGCCCGCGTCCCGGCGATTTCGTCTACTCAGCTATTGAATTTGCAGAAATGAAGTCGTGGATCAAAATGATCGCGGTGGAAAACGTGGAAGGGATCGTGACGGGCGTGCTGCTCCCTGACGGCCGCGTGGATGTTCCGCGCACCACGGAGCTCGTCGCTCTCGCCTCACCGATGCAGGTGACCTTCCACCGTGCTTTCGATGAAACAAATGATTTGGCCGAGGCGTTGCAAAACGTCATTCTCACCGGAGCACACCGCATCCTTACCTCTGGCGGCGCGACCAACGCCCAAACTGGGGCTACTATCCTTTGGTCGCTAATCCATCAAGCGGCAAACCGCATCACGATTCTGCCAGGCGGCGGACTTCATCCGCGCAATATTGCGGAAGTGGCCCGCGCCACCGGCGCGCGCGAACTGCACACCGGCCTCGGTGAAGTAATTCCTTACTCCAGCCCGGATACCGCAACCTTCGAATCCGCCGTGCGAGATTGCGTCGCGAATCTCCGGGCATAGCAAAAAAAAAAGAGGCACGCGCTTGCGTGCCCCTCGAATCTTCGAATTGTCTTCCGGCTCAGGCTTTCTGCGCCTGCCGCCGAAGGAACGTCGGCACATCCAAATCGTCTTTCGGCACCTCGGGTGAAACTTCGCGCACGTTCTGCGCCACCTGATGCACCACGCTCGGCGGAGCCTGCGGCAGCTCGTGCTGCTGCGGCGTTTCTCGTCCCGCCTTCCAGGTTCTCGGCAGCACCGTCTGCTTCGAAGGCGCCTGCTTCTTCCCCGCTTCCTTGAAGCCCGCCGCGATCACGGTGATTTTCACCGCATCCTTCATGTTGTCGTCCATCACCGCGCCGAAAATAATGTTCGCGTTTTCGTGCGCCGCCTTCTGGATCACGCTGGAAGCCTCATGCACTTCATGCAGCGAAAGCGAAGAACTTCCGCAAATATTGATGAGAATGCCCTGCGCACCCTGAATCGAATTGTCTTCGAGCAATGGGCTGGCAATCGCGCGATTCGCCGCGTCTACCGCTCGGCTCGCCCCGGTCGCTACCGCCGTGCCCATCACGGCATAGCCCTGCCCGTGCATGATGGCCTTCACGTCGGCAAAGTCGCGATTGATGATGCCCGGCACGGTGATGATGTCCGAAATGCCCTGCACCGCCTGGCGCAAAATGTCGTCGGCAATGCGGAACGCATCGAAAAAGCTGGTGCCGCGCTCCACGGTCTCCATCAATCGCTCGTTGGGAATCACGATGACGGTGTCCACAACGCCGATCAAATCCTGCAGCGCCTGCTCTGCTTGCAGCATCCGCCGCTTCCCTTCAAACGCAAACGGCTTCGTCACTACCGCAACGCTCAACGCGCCCAACTCGCTCGCCAGCGAAGCCACCACGGGCGCCGCTCCGCTTCCCGTTCCTCCGCCGAGGCCGGACGTGATGAAAATCATGTCCGCGCCCTCGAGCGCTTCAATAATTTTGTCCGTGTCTTCCAGCGCCGCTTTGCGCCCGATCTCGGGATTCGCGCCCGCGCCCAATCCCTTCGTCAGTTTCGCGCCCAGTTGCAGTTTCACCGGCGCTTGCGACATTTTCAGCGCCTGCAAGTCCGTATTCGCCGTGATGAATTCCACGCCTTCCACTTTGGCGCGGATCATTCGATTCACCGCATTGCAGCCGCCACCGCCCACACCAATCACCTTGATCTTCGCGGGTTGTAATTCCTCGCTGAAGCTCATCCGGATTCCTGCGTCTTTCGCTGTCATGCTTTCCCCCCGTCCGGCTGGTCCAAATCCTTTATAGAACTCGTATTCCCCTGATTCCACAGTGACTTTTCCGGGCCTGTGGAAAACAGGCCCATGAGCCGCTGTTTTACCCCTGCACTTCCCTTACCCTCTGCCCTTAACGCCCTCTAATTCCGCTCCGTCCGCCCCGGCTTAGGCTCCCGCAAACATCGCTTTCAGCTTCGAAACCAGCGTGTTGCCCTTCGCCGAATTGTTTCGCCGGGTCTTGGCCGCATGCAGAACCAGGCCCACCACCGTCGCATATTCGGGTTTTGCCACCGATTCCGGCATGTCCAGGATCCCCCGTGGTTCACCAAGACGCACTGGCAACTGGAAAACGTGCTCCGCAAGTTCGCCGAGACCGTTCAGTTGCGCCCCGCCGCCGGTCAGCACAAATCCGGCTTGAATCTGCCGTTCCATTCCGGCGCGCCGCAGGTCGTCCCGAATCATCGCCAGCAGCTCTTGTGCGCGCGGCTCAATAATCTCCGTCAGGTTCCGCGCAAATATGGTCCGCGGCGGACGATCTCCCACACTGGCGATTTCGAGCGCGCCATCGTTGTGAAGAACCTCGCTCCAAGCGCAGCCGTGGCGATGCTTGATCTTTTCCGCTTCGGGAATCGGTGTCCGCAGCCCCACCGCCAGGTCATTCGTAAAGTGGTCGCCACCGATCGCCACTGTTCCGGTATGGCGCACCACCCCGCCGCCAAAGATCGCCAGATCCGTTGTGCCGCCGCCTACATCCAGAATGCAGCAGCCCATCTCCTTTTCATCCGCCGTCAGGCAGGATTCCGCCGAAGCCAGCGGCTCCAACACCGTGTCATTGATCAGAATTCCCGCTTTGTTCGCGGCGGTAATCAGATTTTGTGTCGCGGCCATCGAGGACGTGACCACGTGCACATTCGCTTCCAGCCGCTGCCCGATCATCCCAATCGGATCCCGAATGCCATCCTGCGCGTCCACCAGGAATTCATGCGGCAGCACGTGCAGCACTTCCCGGTCTTCCGGCATGGCGATGTTTCGCGCCGCATCAATCGCGCGGCGCACATCGTCGCGCTCCACGTCCCTCGCCCGGTTTCCCAGCGAAATGCCGCCACGGCTGTTAACGCCCCGCACGTGGCTCCCCGCCACGCCGATCACCGCCGACTCCACCGGCACGTTAGCCACGCCTTCGGCCTCTTCCACCGCCCGCCGGATCGAGCTCACCGTCGAATCCAGATTGACAATCAGGCCCTTGCGCAGCCCTTTCGATTCCGCCGCGCCCAGCGCCAGGAAATGCGCCTGCTCGTTTTCGATTTCCGCCAGCAACACGCACGTTTTTGTGCTGCCGATATCCAGCCCGACGAGATACTTGTCTTTCTTTGCCAAGACACTCTCCTGCTTTCTATTTTGCTCGTGCCACAGGTGCGCTGGTGTCGGGGTTCACCACCACCTGCCTCGAATAACGAAGATCAATCGCGTGCACCGGCCCGGCGTTCGCCTGCCACTGTGTGAAGTTCTCCACCAGCGTCCGGTATTTTCCTGTGAAGTCGCCCTGCCCAAAATGTACCGTGATGGCCGGGGCATTCCCGTTGTCGCCGAATCCGGTCAGCACCGCGCACAAATCGCGTGGATTTCCTAGGTCCGCTTCGCTCACCCGCTCCGACGAACCCGGCTTCACCAGGTCAATGTTCTTCATGAACTCCTGGTACACCTGCATCCGCTTCTCGCGCTCTTCTCGCGGCAGGTTTTCGGACATCCCGGTGACGATCGGGAAATGAAAGTCTTCGCCCTCCGGACGCTCGAGCAACACCCCATGCGCATCAATCAAAGCAAGCTCGCTGCCATTCCGGAAAAAGGCCACCGGCGTACGTTCGGTAATCTCCACCCGCAACCGGTTGGGAAGAATCCGCTGCACGCTGGCCTCTTCCACCCATGGAATTTCCTGGATCTGCATGCGGCGCTTATCCAAGGGAACGCGCAGCACGCTGCGGTCCCGGTCGTGCACGAAAAGCTTTTGGATTTCCTCGCGCGCCACGATGTGGTTTCCGCTGACGTCAATCTGGTCCGGCTTCACCAGAAGCATTTGCGGCGAATACAGCGCATAACGGGTGCCGAAATATCCAGCCGTAATCAACGTTGCGCCTGCCACCGTCCACACGAACACACGGCGGTAGAACGGCCAGGTTTTCCCGCCCAGCTTCTTCCGGCGAATGTCCACCGGTTTCTGCCGGCGCAAATACTTGGGCTCTTCATCCGTAACCAGATCCGGCCGGTACGATTCCTGCTCTGCCGCCGCGGCGGACGCGTTGCGTTGGATGGGTTTTACGCGTTCCAAACCACCACCTCGTTTTCCAGGGTTACCCCGTAGGCCTGCTGCACGCGCTCGCGCACATCCGCGATCAACGCCAGCATGTCGGCTGCCGAGGCCTGCCCCGCATTCACGAAGAAATTTGCGTGGCGGTCGCTGACTCGCGCGTCGCCATGCGCGAAACCTTTTAATCCCAGCTCGTCAATCATTCGCCCGGCGGAACCGCCCGGCGGATTCTTGAAGATGCACCCCGCGCTCTTTTGCCCGAGCGGCTGGCTTGAACGCCGTTTTTCGTTGCAGATGCGAATGCCTTGGAGAATTTCAGGATACGGTTTGGAGGGTAGTTCCAGCTTCACTGCCAGCATCATATCATCGGCCGCAAAAGAAGTGTGCCGGTATTCGAAGGAAATTTGTTCGCCGCGAAGAGTCTCGATTCGGCGTTCCCCCGCCCGGTAAACTTTCACTTCCCGCACATAAGACCCGATCTGCGTTCCGTACGCCCCGGCGTTCATCCGCAATGCTCCGCCAACGGTTCCCGGTACGCCGATCAGCCCTTCCATGCCCCCCAAATTATTTTTCGCGCAAAACGTCACCGTGCGGCCCAGGTCGGCGGCGGCGTCCACCGTGGCGATGTTTCCATCCAGCGAGATTTCCGGCTCACCCTTCACCAATTGAAGCACCACAAACGGCAATTCCCCGTCCACCACCAGCAGGTTCGAGCCGCCCCCCAGGAATTTGTGCGGCACTTTGTGCTCGTCGAGCAGCTTCAGCAATCCCTGT
>DASSGJ010000382.1:0-7197 GCA_035693545.1 Candidatus Acidiferrum sp. | reverse complement strand
TCGCCGGTCTGCCGCCCGGGCTACAGCCAGGTGGCCGGAATGGATGGGGTCAAACGAGCCGCCAAAAATCGCAATCCTTCGTGGATGGTGTTTCGCCGCCGTACTTTTCGCCTGCGCCGTCGTCAATCCGCCTCCCGGATGATCCCCTGTCCAATTCTCTCACGAATTCTTTGGAACGGGTGGCCCCTCTTCGCCCTCTTCACTGGGTTCGGACTCTGCGGCATTTTCATACGCCGACACGTCGACGATGTCGCCATCCTCCTCGACCGCAGCTGAATCCGCGCCTTCCGCATCGTCGTCGATAAGCGTTTCCTTTGGAATTTTGTCCAGCGCGTCGGCAATCCCTCGGACAAGCTCCTTCACGCCTTCTCCGGCTGCCGCTGAGATCGCGTGGAACTCCAATCCCTTTTTCTTGCAGAATTTCTTCAGCTCTTCCAGCTTTTCCCGGTCCGTCGTGGCATCCAGTTTCGTTGCCACCACGATCATCGGCTTCTCCAGCAGTTTTTCGCTGAACGCGCCCAGCTCGCCTTCGATAACCTCAAACGCTTTCACGGGGTCCATCTCCGCCGTGTCACCCGTGTCAATCAGGTGGACCAGCAACCGCGTCCGCTCCACATGCCGCAAAAAGCGGATGCCCAGCCCGGCACCCTGGCTCGCGCCCTCGATCAGGCCCGGTAGATCCGCCACCACAAAAGTCCGGCCCAACTCCGTTCCGTGCCCGCCCGTGCCGCCATCCGCATTCACCACGCCCAGGTTCGGTTCAAGTGTCGTAAACGGATAGTTCGCGATCTTCGGCCGCGCCGCGCTGATCACCGAAATCAGCGTGGACTTTCCCGCATTCGGAAAACCCACCAGTCCGACGTCCGCCAGCAGCTTCAACTCCAGCCGCAAATTCCGCTCTTCGCCCGGCTCGCCTTCTTCTTTTTCGCGTGGAGCCTGGTGCCACGGCTTCGCAAAATGCTGATTGCCGCGCCCGCCGCGGCCGCCTTGCGCCACCAGCAAACGCTGCCCCGGCCGTTTCAAATCTGCCAGCAGCACATTTCCCGTCGCATCAAAAACCAGCGTCCCCACCGGAACTTTCAGAACCGTGTCGTCGCCCGAAACACCCGTGCAGTTCGAGCCCTCGCCGTGCCGCCCGCGGTCCGCTTTGAATTCCCGGTTGTAGCGATAACGCAGCAGCGTGTTGTCGTTCGGATTCGCTTCCAGGTAAACGCTGCCGCCCCGCCCGCCATCGCCGCCCGAAGGTCCGCCCCGCGGCACATACTTCTCCCGCCGGAACGCCACGCAGCCGTTTCCGCCGTCCCCGGCCTTTACCGAAATTTTCGCCTCATCAACAAACATGTCTTACTCTTCTCTGTGAACTCTGTCCGAACTCAGTGTTCTCTGTGTTAAGAACTCTTTCTTTCGCCCATAAAGACAAAACGGCCCCGACTCGCGCCGGGGCCGCTCGCATGCTCTTGGACTTAGTTCGCGGCCTTCGCTTCTGCCGCCGCCGGCGTCACGCTGATGAAGCGTCCCCGGTTGCCCTTGTCCTCAAACTTCACGTAGCCCCTCACCAGCGCGAACAGCGTGTCGTCTTTGCCCTTGGCCACGTTCACGCCCGGCTGATGTTTCGTGCCGCGCTGCCGGATCAAAATCGTGCCCGCGTTCACCAACTGCCCGCCGAACCTCTTTACGCCCAGCCTCTGCCCGTGTGAATCGCGCCCGTTTGTGGACGAGCCGCCGCCCTTCTTATGTGCCATGACTCAATTCCTCTCGATGATTTACAGCTTGATCTCGCTGACCTGCACGGCCGTGTAGTTCTGCCGGTGGCCCCGCTGAATCTTGTACTGGTTGGTCTTCTTGAACTTCAAAACGGTGAGCTTCTTCGCCCGGCCCTGCTCCACGATCTTGCCCGTGACGCTGGCCTTCAGCGCATCCGACCCCGCCATAACCTTCTTGTCGTCAGTGTGTACCGCCAGCACGGTCCCGAATTTCACCTGCTCGCCCACATCACCCTTGACCCGCTCAATGCGGATGGTGTCGCCCGGTGCGACACGATATTGCTTTCCCCCGGTCTGTATAACGGCGTACATCTGTCCTCCAAAGCCTAAAGGCAAACCATAATTATACTTGCCCACTCCCAATACCGTCAACGCGCTTCTGATAGCGCCCTCAATGGCTTGCTTTAGAAAAATACCGCGGGAGAAACCCCGAAGCGCTTGCTCAATCGTTCGATGTGATGCTTATTGAGCTCCCGCTTTCCACGGAGTACCTCGGACACCACGCTTTCCGAGCCGAACAATGGCGCTAAGTCCTTTTGTTTAAGGTTGTTCGCTTCCATCAACTCTACAAGCACTTCCACCGGGCTGGCGGCACGAATAGGGTAGTGCTCGTCTTCGTACGCCTCGATCAGAACCGTCAGCAACTCAGCAAACTCTCTCTCCTTCGCGCTAAGACGATCCTTTTTCTCAAGCTCCAGCAACGCGGAAATGTACCGCTCATTTTGCGCATCCGACGTAATCACCTTTGGCGCGGCGATTCCAACCAGAGTGTCTTTCTCAATCACATTCACAGTCATTTTTCCTTCAGCTGTTCGCGCGCGCAGCCAATCGTCGCAGAATTCGAAGATTTGGTCGAGGTCGAACCTTAGGTAATTAGTCGTGTACTTTCCCTTCCTTCGAGGCCCTATCCAATAAACCTGATTGCACCGATCATACTGCCGGGACTACAATGCCGTCCTCTTCCGCGTGCCCCCCGGATTAGGAGATCCCATGACTCAATCCAGAGCTTTTCGCTATTCCTGGCCCCTTGTCGCCATCCTCTTCGCTGCGGTGTCCGCACCCCGCGCCCTCGGAAACGGGCCGGATGTCATCAAAGCCTCCCGCCACGATGTTTCGCATCCTCTGTCGCGAATGGCGATCGGCGCGGCGTCGAGCGGCGGCGGCAGGAGCGATAGCCAAACGATCGTCGCGCGCTCAACTGGCGCGTCGATTTCCAATTCGAAATCGGATCCAGTGGCGGCGCCGTTTGCCGGCCCTCTTTCGGGGGTCACCCTGACCAGCAATTTCGACGGGCAAAGCGCGCAGGACAATCGCAACGTGTTGGGTTTTGCATTTGTGCCGCCGGACACGAATGGCGCCGTCGGAGCCACCCAGTTCGTTCAGATGGTGAACGTTACGATTGCGGTCTACGACAAATCAAGCGGCGCTTTGCTGCTCGGGCCCGCTGCTATCCATACGCTTTGGCAGGGTTTCGGAGGCCTCTGTGAATTTGGCGGCAGGACTCCAGACTTTGCCGACGGCGGCGATCCGGTCGTGCTCTATGACCACCTGGCCGGCCGCTGGCTCGTCAGCCAATTGCAGTACAACAGCACTTTCACCCAGAACGCGCAGTGCATCGCCGTCTCGACTACTTCCGACGCAACGGGTTCTTACAATCGCTATGAGTACGACTTCGGCGCCAACTTCCCGGACTATCCAAAGTTCAGCGTGTGGCCCGACGCCTACTACAACACCATCAACGTTTTCCCCGGAAACAAATTTGCCGGCCCGCAAGCCTGCGCGTTTGATCGCAACGCCATGCTCTCTGGAGCGCCCGCCAGCGCCATCTGCTTCCAACAGCCTCCCACGATTTCCAGCTTGCTGCCCTCCGACCTCGACGGCCGCACCCTTCCGCCTGCGGGTTCGCCAAATTATCTCGTCGGCCTGGCCGATTCCACCGACCTGAACTTTTTCCGCTTCCATGTTGATTTCAGCAATCCGGCAAATTCCACCATGATCGGCCCGACGCTCATCCCGGTGGCCCCGTACAGCGAGATCTGCGCCCGCGCCACAACGGTGTCTTGCATAGCGGAGCCGAATCCCGGAGAAAAAGTGGACGGGCTTTCCGACCGGGTGATGTTCCGCCTGGCTTACCGCAACTTCGGCGACCACGAATCTCTGGTTGTTAATCACACGATTCAGGGCGGAGCATTGGCGGGCGTTCGCTGGTACGAAATCCGCAATCCCGCTGCGCCTTTTGTCTACCAGCAATCCACGCTGGTTGATCCCGACGTGAATTATTGGCTGGGCAGCGTGGCCATGGACAAAATCGGCGACCTCGCGCTGGGGTTCAGCGTTTCCAGTCACAACGTGTTCCCCAGCGTTTATGTAGCTGGCCGCGCCCCGACCGATCCTGTGGGGTCACTCTCCGGGCCGCTGGTTTTGGTGAATGGCAGCGGCGTGCAGATCAACTCCTTCCGCCGCTGGGGAGATTACAGCTCCATGTCGGTAGACCCGGTGGATGATTGCACGTTCTGGTATACGCAGGAGTATTACGCGAACACCGGCAGCTTCAACTGGGCGACGCGGATCAGCGCTTTCAAGTTCGATAGCTGCAAGGGCCGAAACTAGAGTTTCGCCCAACGACGCGTTCAAACCGAACTGCTTCAAAAATCGAAGCGGTAGCCGAGGATCATCTTCGCCAACAGGTGGTCAGTGGCTTTGGTGACGCCGACGCCGACGCCAAAATTGAACTCCCACTTCTCGGACAGGTTCAGGTCGATCGCCGGAATAATCTGCTGTTGCTGCTGCGACACCGGATCAAATCCCGTCACCGGCCCCAGCGAGCCGTAATATTCCACGCCGGCAGCGATTTTTTTCGTGATGTCGTAGCTCACCTTGAAATTCGGCGAGAACACGAAATCCTGGTTCTGGCTCGGACCATGGAAGGACTTGTCGAACGAGGGATTGAACGACAGGTACCACCGCCCCAGTTGCTTGTCCACGATCGGGCGCAATTCATACGTCCATGTATCCGCCGAAAACTGGGCGCGCTGGTAGCCGAACTCCTGCGAAATGCTTACGCCCACCGGCCAGTTCCACTTCTTTGGCACGCGCACGCGCGGCCGGATGTGATCGCCGACCCAGTCCCACCCGTGCCCGTTTTGCGCGGCGGTAAAAATATAAAAGCCCACCTCGAACCAGTCGTTGAACCCGTGCGTGATTTCAATTGTCTCGTGCCACTGGTGATTTGTCGGAAACTGGCCGTCCTGCGACGTTTTCGATCCCTCAAACGTGAAGTTGTTGTGCAGCTCCACCATCGTGTGCCCGGGTTCGACCGTGTCCGCCCCATACACCTGGATCTCGTAATTGTCCTGCGCCTTCGCCGGACTCGTCACCGCCATGCAAAATACGATCAAGCTCGCCGCCACCCATCCCCAACTCCATTTCATCCGGCTCCCCCAGAGACACACGTCCACTAGTTTCCTATGAATCCCTTTGGATGTTGCAATGAATCTTGAAGACTAGAGCTAAATTACGCCTTAGGCGTGCGGGTGCGACTTATCGTAGATATCCATCAACTGCCGGATGGACGCGTGCGTATACTTCTGCGTGGTGGAAAGCGACTGGTGCCCCAGCAACTCCTGAATCGCCCGCAAATCGGCGCCATCGGCCAGCAGGTGCGTGGCAAACGCATGCCGCAACGAGTGCGGGTGCAAATCCCAATTCACGTTCACGAGCTTCACGTATTTCTTCACGATCCGCCCGACGCTCCGCTGCGTCAGACGATCCCCCCGGTAATTCAGAAATACGGCGTCCAAGCCGCGGTTGGCGCTGCGACCCGACGCTTCGCTTGCCTCCAGCAGCGAATCCCGCACCGGCCAGTATGCCCGCAATGCCTGCGCCGCCTTTTCGCCGTACGGCACGATGCGCTCCTTGTTACCCTTCCCGCGCACCCGCAGCATCTGATCCTTCTGGTCCATGTCGGCCAGGTTCAGCCCCGTCAACTCGCTGACGCGCAGCCCTGCCGCATACAGCAATTCCAGAATTGCACGATCCCTCGGCAGCAGCAGCCCGTCTTCCTGAACCATGGGCGAAGTCCCCGGCCTCTTCGCCGTTGCAGCCCCGCTCGCATCTCGCTTTCTCTTCCGCCCGTCAATGTGCTCCACATGTTTGCCGCCGGGGGAGAGCTGGTTCAAAAATCCATTCATCTCTTCCGCCGAAAGCACCGCTGGCACGCGTTTTGGCAATTTGGGCGTCGCCACCAGCCGCGCCGGGTTTTCGTTCAGCCGCCCTTCGCGCACGCAATATTTGAAAAATGAGCGCAGCGCTGCCAGCTTCCGTGCAATCGAACTCTTCTCCAGCCCCGTGTCGTGCAGGTGCGCCACAAACTCGCGGATCATGTGGTGGGTTATCTGGCCAGGCTTCGGCGTTTCGGTTCCGGGCGGCGTCAGGAACGCCACAAACTGCTCCAGGTCGTTCCCGTAATTCACCAGCGTGTGCGGCGAAGAGTTCCGCACCGAGCGCATGTACTCGATATATTTTTGAATCGTTTGCTTCATCCCGCCCTGCGGTTACTCCCTAAAGTATAGATACACTTCCACCCGCGGTTGGTTTTCCTGGTAGGGATGTTTCCTAATAGGTCAGGCCTTAAAGGAGTCCCGCTCAGCCCTTGACGCCGACTGGCGCCGGCTCTTCCGTGTGCGCCACCGCTGGCTTTTCCGCAGGCTTCTCTTCCGGCGCCAGCTTCTCCCAGTCGCATCCTTCTTTAATGCACGCTCGAACGGTGCCGATCTTCGTCTTCTTCTCCACCACAAACGGCGCCGCGCACTTCGGGCATGGCTCCGCAATCGGCATGAACGGCGTGGTGAAATCGCAGTCCGGATACCGCGAGCAACCGTAGAACACGCGGAATCTTCCGCGCCCGCCCTTGCCCATGCTGCCGCGCTTCACAAATTCGCCTTCATTGCACTTCGGGCATTTGATTCCCATGGTGATCGGCCGCGTGTATTTGCACTTTGGATAGCCCGAGCAGCCGATGAATTCGCCAAATCGCCCGTGTTTCTTCACCAGGCCATTTCCGTCCAGCGGGCACTTTTCATCCAGCGGCTCGTCCGGCTGGTGCGCAATCCGCGTCCCGGCCACCAGTCGCCGCGTCGTCTTACAATCGGGATAACCGGTGCAGGCCAGAAACGCGCCAAATCGCCCGCGCTTCAGCGCCATTTCCTTGCCGCAGTTTTCGCAATATTCAACCTTGTTCTCGGCGTCTTCCGGAATCTCTTCCGACATGTCCTGAATGAAATCGCATTCCGGATACCGCGAGCAGCCCAGGAAAAATCCGTGCCGGCTGATGCGTTCCAGCAATTCGCCCTGGCCGCACTTCTCGCACTTTTTCCCGGTCGGAATCCCGGCCTTGTAGGAAATCATTTCGTCGCCGGCCTTATCCAGGTCCACG
>DASSGJ010000381.1:0-2209 GCA_035693545.1 Candidatus Acidiferrum sp. | reverse complement strand
TACTACTACACCGTCCTCCGCATCCCCTCCGCCACTGTCTTCGTCAACCACCTCGCGCGTTCCCGCCTGAATTATCAGTTCAACCGCGCCCTCTCCCTCCGCATGATCGTCGACTACAACGGCGTCCTCCAGAACCCCGGCCTGATCGACCTCCCCCGCCAAAAGCGTCTTACCGGCGACGTTCTGCTAACCTATCTGATCCACCCTGGCACCGCCCTCTATCTCGGCTACACCGACCGCATCGAGAACCTCCGCTTGTTTCCAGGCGTCCCCCCGACTGTCGCGCCGATTGGCTTCCCATCGACGACCACAGGCCGCCAATTCTTCGCAAAGATCAGCTACCTCTTCCGCTTTTAACAAACTCCGTAGCGCGGGCTTCCAGGCCTGTCGGTATGGCCCTACAGGTCACCCAAGGTGACGAAAGCTGTCACACGGGTTCACCGCCCGCGCTCCCTCACGGTCGCGTCTCTTTGTTGCGTGTACACCACGACGAAGATTTACCCGAGAAAGAGGCGCGACCGTCAGGGAGCGCGCTCTTCGGTGGTACAGACCGGGGACATAGGTGACAGTTTAGACCGGCGACATGGGTAACACTTTTCGAAGCAGACCTCGGAAACTGGGCAAGTGCCCTGGAAGACGAGGAATGCTTTGGATCAACGTAATGAGTTCATCACCGCCTGGCTGAGGCGGGAAGAAACGCTGGCCGAGTTGTGTCGGCGGTATGAGATCTCGCGGAAGACTGGCTATAAATGGCTGGAGCGTTTTGAAGAGGGAGGCCGGTGCGGACTAGAAGACCGGAACCGGGCTCCCCTACACAGCCCGCAAGCGATTGGAAGAGCCGACGCCATGGCAATCATTGGCGCACGCGAGCGGTATCCGAATTGGGGTGCACGCAAGATTCGGCTGTGGCTACAACGACAAAAGCCGGGGCGGGAATGGCCGGCGGCCAGCAGCATCGGAGAGTTGCTGAAACGCGAAGGCCTGATTCAAGGCCGCCGAGTCCGCCGCAAAAGCCCGCCGTACAGTGGGCCGCTGGAGCACGCCGGGGCGCCGAACGACCTGTGGTGCGTGGACTTCAAAGGGTGGTTCCGATGTGGTGATGGGACGCGCTGCGACCCGTTTACGAACAGTGATGCGTGTAGTCGACTGGTGTTGTGCTGCCGAGCTGTTGAGAAGACCGACGGACCGCATGTACGCAGAGTGATGGAGGCGACCTTTCGTGCGAAGGGACTGCCGCAGGGCATCCGATCGGACAACGGACCACCGTTTGCGAGTCGTGCGCCGGGCGGATTGACGCGACTGTCGATGTGGTGGTTGCGACTGGGGATCCGACATGAACGGATCGATCCGGGATGTCCCGAACAGAATGGCAGACATGAGCGGATGCATCGCACGCTGAAGCAGGAAACAGCAAACCCACCGGCCGCCAACCTGCGCCAACAACAGGAGGTGTTTGCGAGGTTTGAACGAATGTATAACGAAGAACGGCCGCATGAAGCCTTGGGCGGTAAGACGCCAGCACAAGTCTATGTCGCTTCGACGAGGGTGTATCCGTCGCGTCTGCCAGAGTTGGAGTATCCAGCCGGAACCCATCTGCGTCGTATCTCGCAGCAGGGCAGCTTGAAGTGGCGATGTGAGCGGACGTTTCTCAGCGAGGTATTGGCGCGGGAGATTGTAGGGCTGCTGGAAACCGAGGAAGAGTTCTTCGAAGTCTATTACGGCCCATTGCTGATCGGCTGGCTGGACGGAAGATCGCATGTGTTCGCGCCTGAACGTCCACGCTCCAAAAGACGACGGAAGCAAGAGAAGGCATAAAGCAGCCATGGAAATGCCGTGTGGTTGAAAGCGTGGAAAGCCAAACCCAGGCTTTCCACTCTTCCAACCACACTTGGAAATCGCATGCGCGATTTCCACATTCCCACGGCACGATGACGACGATCTCCTTATACTAAAAACAAAGAGGTCTGCTTCGGAAGTGTTACCCATGTCGCCGGTCTAAAGTGTTACCTATGTCCCCGGCTGGACACATCTCCCACACCGCCGCCATCCCCTCGCGCCGTAGCCGATAGCTGATAGCCGATAGCTGATAGCTCCCCTCACTCCTCCCTTAACGCCAGCATCGGATCCACCCTCGTCGCTTTCCTCGCCGGCAGATAGCTCGCCGCCAGCGCGGCCCCCGCCAGCACCGCCGCCACCGCCGCCAGCGTCC
>DASSGJ010000380.1:0-4384 GCA_035693545.1 Candidatus Acidiferrum sp. | reverse complement strand
GCCCACTGGCTACGGCACGATGGTCGCCGACGGCAAGGAAACGCGCGAATTCGATGGCCGCCACTTCGTTCTCGAACGCGCCCTGCGCGGCGATTTCGCCTTCATCAAAGCCTGGAAAGGCGACCGCTGGGGCAACCTCGTCTTCCGCAAAACCGCTCGCAACTTCAATCCAGTAATGGCCACCGCCGCCGACCACGTCATCGCTGAAGTCGAGCATCTCGTCGAACCCGGCGAGTTGCCACCCGATCAGGTCCACACGCCAGGTATCTATGTAAACGCCATCTTCCAGGGCCCCAGGTGTGAAAAGCGCATCGAGCGCCGCACCCTGAGGAAGTAGCCATGGGTCCGGCGATTGTGACAAGGAGGAATCGATGAAGAGATGGATGATCGCTGCGGCGCTGAGCTTCATAGCCGCCGCATCGAGTGGGCTAGCGACACCGAAGGACTCGCTCGTAGGAACATGGAAATTGATATCCGCTGTTGATACCACGGACAAGGGTGAGGCCAGGGCTGCCTTTGGGCAAGGTCCCGTGGGATTTCTCACTTACACCGCGGACGGCAGGATGATGGCGATCATCGCCCATGGCGCGCGCAAGTCCCTTTCTGTGCCTGACTACATTTCAGCCCCCTCTGCGGAAAGAGCCGAGGCTTTCGCGACTTTTAGCGCCTACGCCGGGCGATATACTCTGAACGGGGATAAGGTCATTCACCACGTCGAAGTCGCTTCGCTGCAAAATCGCGTGGGTACGGACCTCACGCGTTCCATTGTGGTGCTGCAAGGCGACCGACTTGTCCTGCGGACGCCGCCTTTCCTGAAGGGTGGCGCGATGGTAACGACCGAGCTTATTTGGGAGCGCCTCAAAGAAGCCGCGTCCACCCCGTAGCTCTTAAACTTTTGAACTTTGAACTCTTAAACTTCTTATGCCTCTAACCGAAGAACAGAAACGGGAACGCATCGCAAGACGCATCGCGCTCGAATTGCGTGACGGCTATTACGTCAACCTTGGCATCGGCATGCCCACCCTGGTTGCCAACTACGTCCCGCCCGGAATGGACGTCATTCTGCAATCAGAAAATGGCATGCTCGGCGTCGGCCCCTATCCGCTCGAAGCCGAAGTCGATCCCGACCTTATCAATGCCGGCAAAGAGACCGTCACCGAACTCCCCGGCACTTGCTATTTTTCCTCCGCCGATTCTTTCGCCATGATTCGCGGCGCCCACGTGGACCTCACCGTCCTCGGCGCGCTGCAGGTGGATGAAAAGGGAACTCTCGCCAACTGGGCCATCCCAGGCAAAATGCTGAAAGGCATGGGCGGCGCGATGGACCTCGTCGCCGGCGCGAAGCGCGTCTTCATCGCGATGGAGCACGCCACCCGCGACAACAAGCCCAAAATCCTGAAAAAATGCACCCTGCCCCTCACCGGCGTCGAAGTGGTGGATCACATCGTCACGGAGCTCGCCTTCATCGACATCACTCCCCAAGGCCTGGTGCTCCGCGAACTCGCGCCAGACGCAACACTCGAGCAGGTGCAATCTGTAACTGAGCCAAAACTCCATCTACCGGCGAGCGGCCCCGCAGTCATGCCGGTCTAGAAAGCCTGTGAGCACCACGAAATCCAAAGCAATTCGGCAGAAGCCGGCCGTCCCACGGCCGAAACTCCTGCCTGTCTCCGAAGAGACGCGCCGCTGGTCGGCTCTGCTCGAATCCGAATTACTCACCTGGCCCGGCGTGATCGCCAAGCGAATGTTCGGCTTCAGGGCCCTTTATCGTGGAAAAAGAATCTTCGCCGCGCTTCCCAACTCCCGCGGATTCGGCACCGACTCCTCCATCCTTCTGAAATTTAACTCCATGCCGCCGGCACTTCTGCAACGCGCCTTAAACGACAGCCGTGCCCGCGGCAACACCCCCGGCAAAGGCTGGTTCTCTTTCGCATTGACCTGCGACACAGACGTGCATGTCGCTCTTGAGTGGCTGAACCATTGCTACGAAGCCGCGAGACCAGGAAAATCTCGCTGAAATCCAACCGGCATTTAATTGCTGGGAAACTCTCAGCGCAACTCTTCCCGAATTTTGATTTGTGTGCGCTATTCTGGAGTGGACATAGGACAACAACATTCATGGATCCCAACTCCATCGTCATTGTCAGCCTGCACTCGCCCCGCGAAAAGATCTGGGGCATATTGCTCGAAATCAATCCCAGCGGCGTCACCATGCGCGGTGTCGACCTGAATTCCTTCGACCATTTCGTCAGCCAGATCAATCAGCTGGATGCCGAGCGCGTCGGCCTGCCTACCATCTTCTTCCCCATGACTCGCGTCGAGCGCATCTCTCTCGACGAGCCTGCCGGCTCCATCCCCTCGATGTCCGAGATTTTTCAGCGCAAAATCGGGCGCTCGTTGATGGATTACCTCGCCCAGTTCGCCTGAACTGCGTTATCCTTTCCATCAATGAAAGCGCGGATCTGGACCGTACCCAACCAAATCACATTTCTGCGGCTCGGCTTCCTGCCGTTTTTCCTGATCCTCATTTTTTACGAAAAATATCAGTGGGCGCTGCTGGTTTTGTTTGTCAGCGCCGCCACGGATGCGCTGGATGGCCTGCTGGCCCGTAGTCTGGACCAGAAATCCGCCCTCGGCGCCTATCTCGACCCCATCGCCGACAAACTCCTGCTCAGTTCATCCTTCATCGTGCTGGCGATGGAAAAGCAAATCGGCTGGTGGCTCACTATCCTGGTGATCAGCCGCGATATCCTTCTGCTTGTTGTGGCCGCCGTCATCCTGATTATTCAGGGGTATCGGCCTTTCCCGCCAAGCCTGCTCGGCAAAGCCACAACGTTCTTTGAAATTGCCCTGGTTTTCTTTACCGTCTACGGCGCCGCGTATCCCAACGAGCGCGTCAGTGTTCTTCTCCACTACCTCGCTTACGTCGTCAGCGCCTTCGTCGTCATTTCCGGATTCCACTACGCGGTCACCGTCGCCCGCCGTCTTCACCACTCTTCCTGATGTCCGTTGAGACGCAAAAAAAAGAGCCGGTATCTCTCGGCTCTTTATCGATCGCGTTTCAGGCCCCCTCAGGCTGGAATTGGATCCCGATAATGCAGCACCATGAACACGATACTTGCCAGGATCACGGCTCCCGCCAACCAACCCAACGCATAGGCGCGGGTTTTTTCCGGCCCATTCAACGGCTGGCGATCGCTGAAAATCTTGCCGAGCAGAAATCCAGCGGCTAATCCTCCTGCGTGCGCCCAATTGTCCGTGCGCATTCCAGTAAACAACAGGCCCATCACGAAAATGGTGACCACCCAGGAAATCAGCCTCGAGCGCAATTCACGCATGTACGTTCCGCCGCGCCGCGTGGTGATGGCGATCATCAGCCCGATCAATCCCAAAATTGCGCCGCTGGCGCCCAGGGAAAAGTGTCCGGCCAGACTGCTGACCACGAAACTCGCGGCTCCCATAACGACGTAGAGAAACAGATACCGGGCGGAGCCGTAAACTTCTTCCACAATCGGGCCAAGGTCCAGAAAGACCATCATATTGAATCCAATGTGAATCAAACCGCCGTGCAGGAACATCGCAGTGATCAGCCGGTACCACTCGTGTCCCTGATAAATACTCGGTCCAAAGCAGGCCCCGAGCCGATACAGCGTCTCGCCGTTCATGCCCCAGAGGATACTCAGCCCCCCGACTTGACCGGATTGGATTGTGCCCATCAGTTCGGCGGCAAAAAATACAATGTTCAGGATCAGAAGCGCCACAGTCACCGGCGCGTGCCCGCCGAAAAATTCGGCCAGGCCCTTGCTCCACGCCGCCAGTCCGAATCGCAGATTTGTTCCGCACTCATGGCACCGCGTTGCGGTGATCCCCACCAAAGCGCCGCACGCGGGGCACAACTGCGGCCTCTTCTCACCGCCGCCAAACATCCCGCCAAACATCTGCTTCCAGCGGTCCACCCGGTATTGCCAACGATACGGAAGGGCCAACACTCCTCCTTGCGTGCATTTTTGCGCGTTCCTATAATACCGGAATCTCGCTCCGCGTTCCGGAAAGCGCGAAAGAGGGGCTGCCATGGACAAATTCGAAGAGATTGGCAAGCGGCTGGAGGAAGAGTTGGCTCGCCTCCGCAAGTTTGTTGACGAGGAAGTGGCCCCAGCCACCGAAAAGCGCACCGCCCAAGTTCTACGCGAAGCCTCCGAAAAACTTTCTGAAGCCGCCCGAAAGCTGGAGGCGCGCGTTGCGGCGCGGGGTTCGCAAACCTCCACCGACGCCAAATCGTGAAGCCGCCCCGACTCCGCTCCTTAGCCCTGCTTTATATCTCGACCCAGCTTCTGCTCGGCTGTGCCGGGAAACGCCCGATCGTCGATCGCCAGCCTGCGCCTGC
>DASSGJ010000379.1:0-2364 GCA_035693545.1 Candidatus Acidiferrum sp. | reverse complement strand
CAGCTCCGAAAAGTGGATAATCCAACTGCCCGTGGCGCTGTTGAAGTTGGGCATGTTGACATTCATCGAGTACACGCGCCGCCGAGAAAAAATCTGCTCCGGGGGCGAGCCCGGCGGCAACAAGGCAAAATTTGGCGGACCCGTACGCACTGGTTCGTCTTCCACCGGAGTATTCGGGTCAGGACGCTTCATGTACGCCTGCGGCTTGGCCATGCTGAATTTTCCAACACCGCCGAGGCCCGAAGCACTCGAATTTGGCTTTGGATTTCCGCCGCTGATGACAATCCCAGTCGCGTTTGCCCCACCAGCGCTGTTGCTTGCCGTCTCAGCAGAGCCGCCCGTCGGCACAGAAGATGTGGGCGAACCGCCAGGCACTCCGGGTTTCTTGCCTTCGGGAGAAATCGCCACCCGCGCCGCCAGATTTCCATCCGGCACGGGAACCACAGGAGCGGGCGGCGCAGGCGAAGCGGACAGTGCTATGAGGGTTCCCATAGAACCGGCGGGGGCGTTGGAGGCCGAAGGTGTGACCTCCGGCGCGGCCGCAAGCTCTCCGTCTTGTTTGCGCGCGCCAAGCCTCGGCGCGGAACCCGCGTTGATTTCCAGCTTTGGTTTTGCAGGACCTGCCTGCTGAGTCATCAAGCTGACTTCCGCGGGCTTCTGCTCCAGATTTGGCAGGTCAGCCGAAGGCACATCCGTGGTCGCCACAGTTTTTCTTGCCTTCGGTCGAAGCTTCATTAGCGTCTGCTCGCTGATTTCCAAATGCGGACGCGGAGGAGCCGGCACGGAGGCGAGGTGAACGATGTTGGGCATCTCCGGCAAAATCTTCGGCGCATCGAGCGGCGCGCCCGGATTCACAAGGGTCTGCCGCGGATGGGTCGGACGGGAAGGGTCGGTGAAGATGCGTTGCCGGGGATGAAACGCATCGGCGCCTTGGGCAGGCGGAGGGTCAGCTGGATCCTTGGCGCGCGGCGGCGCTTTCCTTGCACGCGGCATGTTGAGGAGCGGCAAATCGTCAATCGGGCCGGACCAGGTCAGTTGCGTGTTGTCGAACGCGGGATTCCGTTTTGCCGACATAGGCAGATCGGGCCAGGGGATGAGCAGCAGCAGGATCTGCAGCAGGGCCGCAAGCACAATCGCGCTGCGCGGAGCCGGATGCTCCACGCGGCAATCGCGAAAGACGTAGACGAGCGGAACGGCGCCGCTCAAATGTGTTCGCTGAAAAAATACCGGGATGTTGCTGAAAAAATTCTGGTGAAAGCTGTCCCAGGCGATGTCCAGCTTGGGCTCCAGCGTGCCGGGCAAAACGATATGCGGCGGATAGAACTCCGCCTGGCCGAGCAAATCATATCGATTGACCTGGAACCGCTTGCCCATAGACCTCTAATAGATCCCTAATTGTATCGCGCCTTGCGCAGCCGCAACTCTTGCTTCCGGTCCATGAAAGGACCTTCAGATAGATGAACAGAGCGGAGCTAAGGTTTACCCGGAGCGGGGCGATCCGGCTGACTGGGGGGACGAAACCTGTAAAAACTCAGCGCCGCGTCGCCCTGGCGCAGCACGCGGACTTGTTCGAGCTTACCAAAGGTTTCGCGAAGGTCAAGCGAGCGTTGATGCTCGGCGATAACCACTGCGTTTTCAGCGAGCAAATTCGCGTCGCCCAAGAAGGAGAGCACGATTTTGTACTGTTCCGTTTCCGCGTACGGCGGATCGAGAAAAAGAATATCAATTCCCGGAGTTGCAGCGGATGAGCCCTGGGCGAGTTGCTCAAGCGCTTTCAACGCATCCGACGCGACAACTCGCGCACCACTTCGAATCTCCAATAGTTCCAGATTTTTCTTGATGAGCGCAGCCGTGGGAGGGTGCTTCTCCACGAAAACCGCTTCGCTTGCGCCGCGGCTGAGCGCTTCGATCCCCACGGCACCCGAGCCCGCGAACAAATCCATGAATCGCGCGTCGACGACCAGTTCGCCAAGGACATTGAAAAGAGTTTCGCGCAGTTTATCGCTGGTCGGGCGCAGCGCCATGCTCTTGGTGCTTTTCAACAGGCGACTGCGAAATTTTCCGGCAATGATGCGCATAAGCGGCGGGCCTCAGCCGATCCTTGCGAGGTGATAGCGCCGCTGCCATTGTGGCGGCAGGAGCCTCAACATCCGTTGCAGGGGTTCCTTCTGCGCGGGATTTTCGACCAGAGAAAAAGCCTCTTTCCGGGCGCGCTCCAGGAGCTCGCGATCGCGTAGGGGATTGGCCACGTGAAAACCGAGTTCGCCGGATTGGCGGGTGCCGAAGAATTCGCCGGGGCCACGAATCAGCAAATCGGTTTCGGCGATTTCGAAGCCGTTGGTGGTGCGGACCATTGTTTCCAGG
>DASSGJ010000378.1:0-6642 GCA_035693545.1 Candidatus Acidiferrum sp. | reverse complement strand
GCAGTATGCGGAAGTGAAACGGCAATTGGGAATGCGCGGCGTGGCATACGCGGAGAATTGGCGGCTGGTGCGCGGGCTGGACTATTACATGCGGACAACCTTCGAAATCACCGCCCGCGGATTGGGTTCGCAGAATGCGGTGTGCGGCGGCGGGCGGTATGATGGATTGGTGGAATTGTTGGGCGGGCTGCCAACCAAGGGAATTGGCTTCGCGATTGGCGAGGACCGGCTGATTCTGTCGCTGCAGGAAGCGGGCAAGGGCGGAGCAGCGCAAGGGCGCGACGTTTTTGTGGCGTGGATGGGAGAGAAAGCGCAAGCCACGGCGGTCGCGGCGGCGCAAAAGTTGCGAGCGGCTGGATTTCGAGTGGAACTCCCGCCGGTCGAGCAGAAATTCGGGAAGGCCTTGGGGCAAGCGGACAAGTTGGGTGCACGGTACGCGTTAATTTTGGGTGACGATGAGATCGCGACGGGCCAGTGGACGGTGAAGAAGCTGGCGGACGGCTCGCAGGCAAAGATGAGCGAAGCGGAGTTTTTGGAACTTTTGAGGAAAAGCAAACCGTTGTCATCCTGAGCGCACCCGACGAGGGTGCGCGAAGGGTCTCAACTGTAGATGCGCCTCGAAAGTGTTGACGTTGAGGTCCTTCGCCTATCCTTATCGGATAGGCTCAGGATGACAAGATTTGGTTTTTGGGCGGACCAGAGGAGAGCGGACGTGCTGGACTTTTTGGGGAATCTGAAGAGGACACACTATTGCGGCGCGTTGCGGGCGGCGGACGCGGGGCGCGATGCCACGGTGATGGGCTGGGTGGCGAAGCGGCGCGATCTGGGGAATTTGCTGTTCCTTGACGTGCGCGACCGCGCCGGGATCGTGCAGGTGGTCTTCAACAAGGAGACCCAACCGGAAGCACACGCAAAAGCAGAGCAGGCGCGCAGCGAATTCGTGGTGGCGGTGGAAGGCAAAGTCACCCTGCGCGGCAAGGCCAATCCGGAGTTGCCCACGGGCGAAGTGGAGATCGTGGCGGCAAAGCTGCACATCCTGAACAACGCCAAGACTCCGCCATTCGCCATTGAAGAGGAAATCAACGCCGCCGAAGAGACGCGGCTGCGCTTCCGCTACCTGGATTTGCGCCGGCCGAAGCCGCACCGCAACCTGGCGCTGCGCCACAAGATTATCCTGGAAATCCGCAAGACGATGGACGAGATGGGCTTCATCGAAGTGGAAACGCCGATGCTGACGCGCTCGACGCCCGAAGGGGCGCGCGATTACCTGGTGCCGAGCCGCGTGCATCACGGGCAATTCTACGCGTTGCCGCAATCGCCGCAGATTTTCAAGCAGATCCTGATGATTGGGGGGCTGGACCGCTATTTCCAGATTGTGAAGTGCTTCCGAGATGAGGATTTGCGCGCTGACCGGCAGCCGGAATTCACGCAACTGGACCTGGAGATGTCGTTTCCGCGGCAGGAAGATATTTTCAGCGTGATTGAAAACGTGATGGTGCGTGCGTGCCACGTGGCGGGAGTGGAAGTGAAAGCGCCGTTTCCCCACATGCTGTATAAGGATGCGATCCGCAAGTATGGTAGCGACAAGCCGGACATGCGGTTTGGGATGGAGCTGCATGAAGTGACATCGTGTTTTCCGGCCGAAGCGAAAGAGAAGCTGCAGATCGGCGGAAGCGTGTTTGCGTTTGCCACGCCGGGTGCGGCGGCGTATTCGCGGAAGCAGCTGGACGAGCTGACAGAGAAAGCGAAATCGCATGGGGCGCGCGGAGCGTACTTCGTCAAGCTGGCAGCAGAGGGAATGACGTCGACGGTGGAAAAACTGATCGGCGCAGAGAACGTGAAGAAGCTGGCCGAAGCTTGCGGCGCAAGAACCGGCGATTTGGTCGTAGCCGTTTCGGCGAAGGAAGAGATCAAGGGCACCGAAGCGGCAGCGCTGGTTGCGGGGCAATTGCGGCTGCAACTTGGGGAAGCGCTGGGCGTGATCGACAAGAAGCAGTGGAAATTCCTGTGGCTCACGGGATTTCCGCTCTTTGAATGGAGTGAGTCTGACAAAACCTGGGTGAGCGCGCAGCATCCGTTCACTGGGATCGTGGACGAAGACTTGGAGAAATTGGAGACCGCGCCGTGGGAAGTGCGGTCGAAAGGCTACGACCTGGTGCTGAATGGCGTGGAACTCGGCTCCGGCAGCATTCGAATTCACCGCCAGGATATTCAGGAGCGGTTGTTTAAGGCGTTGGGCTTGAGCGAAGAGCAACTCCGCCGGCGCTTTGGATTTTTTCTGGATGCGCTTACGTATGGCACTCCTCCACACGGTGGAATCGCTCTGGGCATCGACCGCGTGGTGATGTTGCTTGCCGGCGAAAAATCGATTCGAGAGGTGATTGCGTTTGCGAAGACAACCGCGGCGGTGGACTTGATGGCGGAGTCGCCGAGCGATGTGGATCAGGCGCAGCTGGAGCAGCTTGGAATTGAGATTAAGAAAAAGGCATCAAGTAAAGAAGCAACGAAGTGATGAACTAAAGGAAAGAGTTACGAAACTCGCTGACGATTGATGTCGAGAATACGCATATTGGCGGAGGCAGTGGCGAACCGGATTGCGGCCGGGGAAGTGGTGGAGCGGCCTGCTTCGGTGGTGAAAGAGTTGCTCGAAAACTCGCTGGATGCGGGCGCGAATTCCGTGCGCATTGAAACGGAGATGGGCGGAAAGCGCATGATCCGCGTGATTGACGACGGCCACGGGATGATGCACGACGACGCGCTGCTTGCTTTCGAACGGCACGCGACGAGCAAGTTGCGCTCGGCGGACGATCTGACGACGATTTCGACACTGGGATTCCGCGGCGAGGCATTGCCGTCCATTGCGTCGGTCTCGCGCTTGCTTCTCGAAACGCGCGATGTGGCCGAGGCGGAAGGAACGCGGGTGGAGTTTGCCGGCGGAAAATTGATCGGCGTGAAGCCCGCGGGGCTGCCCCCGGGAACGACCGTGAGCGTGGCCGACCTGTTTTATTGCGTGCCGGCGCGGCGGAAATTTCTGAAGTCGGACACTACGGAACTGGGACATATCGCTTCGCTGGTCACGCATTACGCTCTCGCGAACCCTGCAAAACAATTCACACTAACCACGCCGACGCAGGAAATTGTGAACTGCCCGCCGGCGGAAAAGCTGGCGGATCGCGTTTACCAGCTGTTCGGCCGCCAGGCCCTGGACGAGTTGGTGGAAATCCCCAGTGTTTCCGCGGCGTTTCGCGCGGCGATCACCGAACCCGAAATGGAAGCGGGAGAAGAAGCGGCGACACTGACCGTGAGTGGGTTCACCTCGCGGCCGGACATTCAGCGGCCGAATCGCAACGGAATTTACGTGTTCGTGAATCGTCGTCTTGTGCGCGATCGGTTGATCCTGCACGCGATTCACGAAGCGTACCGGAATATTCTGCCGCCATCCGTTTTCCCTGCCACGCTGCTTTTTCTCGAAATGCCCTACGACGAAGTGGACGTGAACGTCCACCCGGCAAAGATTGAGGTTCGATTTAGAAGGTCGCAGTTTGTGCATGACTTTACGCGCGACGCGATCCGGCAGGCGTTGATGGGCGCGCGGCCGATTGCGAGTTTTGCGACGGCTGCAGGAGCGGCGATCGCGCCAAATCCGGCTGCGCCCCCTGCTTCATTCGTCGGCGGACTGACGGAGCAGGATCCGGATTCCGGCGTGCCCCGGGCGATGATTCCCCTGATGGAAGAGCTTGGAGTCGGGTCGGGCGTGGGCTCCGATTATTCTGCTGGAAACGGATTCGACCTGTCGGCGGCGCCGGCGCAACCTGTTCCACAAAGATTCCCATTCGAACCGGGAAGTTCGTTTGCGGGTGGATATTCGCCGGGAGCGATGCCCGGCGGGACCGGCCGTGAGCCGAACTGGGCGGAGAATTTTTCGCGAGCGGGCGCGGATGTGCCGGCGACGCTGCCGAAGCCGGAACAGATTGCAGACTTAAAGCCGCTTGGGCAGGTAAGCGCCAGCTTCATAGTGGCTGTGAACGGCGAGGGACTTTGGATCGTGGACCAGCATGTGGCGCACGAGCGCGTGCTCTTTGAACAGCACCTGGAGGCGCGCCGCGCCGGAAAAGTCGAGGCCCAGCGCATGCTGATGCCGCTGGTCTTCGAGCTTTCGCCGCGGCAGATCGTGACTTACGAAAAGATTGCCGAAGAACTGTCGGCGAACGGCTTCGAAGTGGAGCCGATGGGGCCGAAAAGCGTTGCGATCCAGGCTGTGCCCGCGGGCGTGGCTGCGAACGATGCAGAGCACCTGTTGACCGAGATTATCGACGGAATCGAGCGGGAAAATGCGGCGATTTCGATTGATACATTGCAGGCGAAGATCGCGGCATCCACGGCATGCCATGCCGCCATTAAAGTGAACATGCCGCTGGACCTGACGAAGATGGAATGGCTGCTGGGCGCGCTGGCAAAAACGGATTGCCCGATGAGCTGTCCGCACGGAAGACCGGTGGTGCTGCGGTATTCAGTGCGTGAAATAGAGCGGGCGTTTCACAGGATCTAGCTGGAGCAGTTGCGGATAATTCTTTGGAGTAATCGGTTATCAGTAATCGGTAATCCGTCAGAACGGGTAACGGCGAGCAGATAGCAGTGAGCAGGAGCGCGAATCACGGGAGGAAATGTGAGCGAAGGGCAGAAGACGGCGGTGATTTTCGGACTGGCGAACAAACGAAGCATCGCCTGGGCGATCGCGCAAAAACTGAACGAGGCGGGTTGGCGGCTGGCGATTACCTACCAGAACGAGCGCTTGGAGCAAGAAGCGAAGGATTTGATCACCGACTTGCCGGGCGCCGACGGCTTCATGTGCGACGTGACTTCAGACGCGGAGATCGCAAAACTGTTCGACCAACTGAAGGCGCGGTATGGCGTGCTCGATGGCCTGGTGCACAGCGTGGCATTTGCTCCGGCGGACGATATGAAGGGCGAGTTTTTGAACACCACGCGCGAGGGATTCCGCATTGCTCATGATGTAAGCGTGTACTCGCTGATCGCGGTGGCGCGCGCGGCGGCTCCGCTGATGACGAACGGCGGGAGCGTCGTGACGCTGACGTATTATGGGGCGGAAAAAGTGGTGCCCAAATACAACGTGATGGGCGTGGCGAAAGCGGCGCTGGAGGCCACGGTGCGCTATCTGGCCAACGATCTTGGCCTGAAGGGAATTCGCGTGAACGCGATTTCCGCTGGACCGATCAAGACGCTGGCGGCGCGGGGGGTCTCGCAGTTGGGCGAAATGCTGAAGTCGCACGCGGAGCGGTCGCCGCTGAAACGCAATGTGGATCCGGCGGAAGTGGGCGGCACGGCGGCATTTTTGCTGTCGCCGGCAGGCTCGGGCATTACGGGCGAGACGCTTTATGTGGACTGCGGCTACAACATCATGGGATTCTGAAAACCGAAATTAGAAAATAGAAATTAGAAAATAGAAAGTGGCAAATGCGCCATATAATTGCCGAAAGAATGCTCCTAATTTCCAGTTTCGAATTTCTATTTTCCAGTGCAAATGAGGCGGTTTGGCGAGAAAACTGACGATTGCGATTGACGGGCCGGCGGGGTCTGGCAAAAGCACGGTGGCGCGCCGCGTGGCGGCAATGCTCGGCTATGTTTATCTGGACAGCGGAGCGATGTATCGTGCCGTGGCGCTGAAGGCGCTCGAACGAAACATTCCCCTGCATAACGAAACCGAACTGGAAAATCTTACGCGCGAAACGCACATCGAGTTGAAGCCGCCCACACCGGATCAGGAAGCGGCGGGCCTGAAAAATCGCGTGTTTCTGGACGGCCGCGAGGTCACGCAGGAAATCCGAACCGGCGATGTGGCGCAGGCTGCCTCGCGGCTGGCGACGATTGCCGCGGTACGCGAAGTGCTGGTGGCGGAACAGCAGAAGGCGGGCGAGGGCGGCGGCGTGGTGATGGAAGGGCGCGATATCGGCACGGTGGTTTTTCCGGACGCAGAACTGAAAATATTTCTCGAAGCCTCGGCGGTGACGCGAGCACAACGCCGCTGGATGGAGCATCAGGAAAAAGGGGAGAAGGTATCCGTCGGGCAGGTGATGGAGGAAGTGCGCGAGCGCGACAAACGTGACCGCGAGCGAAAAGTGTCGCCGCTGGTGCGAGCGAAAGACGCGGTCCTGGTGGACAACACGGCGATGGGAATCGAAGAGACCGCCCGGCTGGTCGTGCAACTGGCGCGCGAGCGAGAAAAAGCAACCGCCTGAAATTTCCGGAGGGCCAATATGCTGCGAATGATTGCTTTGGCGATTCTTGCGATTGCGCCGACGGTAGTGGTGTTCCCTTTATCGGCGCTGGCGCGGGAAGGGCAGGGCAAAGATGGCACCCCGAATGACGCGGCGGCGAAATTCCGCTTCTTCCTGCAGCAGGATTGGAAGCGGTGGATGGAGGATTATCCGGAGATGGCCACAAGCGTGGGCTATCCCGGACAGAACCGAAAATGGACGGATGTTTCGCCTGCTGGAATCGCCGCGCGTGAAAAACATCTCCACGAAAGCCTGGACACCCTTAGAAAGATCGATCGCGCCGCGTTGCCGGCCAGCGAGCAATTGAACTACGACCTGTATCAGGAGTTGCTGGAAATAACCACCG
>DASSGJ010000377.1:0-7660 GCA_035693545.1 Candidatus Acidiferrum sp. | reverse complement strand
AACCCCGGTCAAGATTGCCACCAGTCGCAAACGTCATCCGAGCCGCTGACTTTTTTCCAATCCGGCTGGCTTCCCGGGACGCCGCTGCGTAAAATGAGCCTTTCATCAGGGGAGAATCATGGGGAACGCGCAACAAACGGTACTGATTACCGGCGCAACGGACGGGCTTGGCCGGGCGGCGGCCTTGCTGCTGGCGGAAAAAGGCTATCGGGTGTTTGCGGCGGGCCGTTCGGCAGCGAAGCGCGCTGAATTGGATCGCGTTGCCGCGAGTAAGAAACTTCCACTTGAGTCGATCGAGCTTGATGTGTGCGACGAGAATTCTGTTTCTCGCGCTGTCCAGCAGATCCTGCAAAAATCCAGCAGCCTCGACGTGCTCATCAACAATGCTGGAGTCGGCTTAATGGCCGTCGCCGAGGAGTTGAAGCTGGACGACCTGCGGCGCTTATATGAAACGAATATCTTCGGGCTACTGCGGGTGACGCAAGCCGTTTTGCCGCACATGCGTGAGCGCAAGTCGGGGCGCATCCTGATGCTGAGCAGTGTTGCCGGCATCCTGACGCCACCTACTTATGGCGCGTACAGCAGCAGCAAGCATGCCGTTGAAGCGCTGTCCAACGCGCTGCGCCTGGAGCTATACCCGTTCAATATCGAGGTGGTTCTGATCGAGCCGGGCTATATCATGACCAATTTCCAGCAGGCTGCGAAAGATGCGGCGCCATCCTATATCGAAGGTTCCGCAGGCAGCCCCTATGCGAAAATTTATTCCGGCGCGATCGCCGGGGCCACCAACAGCCGCCGTGAATCCAAGACCACGCCCGAAGATTGCGCCCGCGTGATTCTTCACGCCATCGAAGCCAGCCATCCGAAAGCGCGCTACACTGTGACGCCGTTGGCAAAGTGGGCGGCTTTCGGCCGGCGAGTGCTGCCAGACACGTTGATGGACTCCTTCCTTCGCCACAAATTTGGCATCGTCCGCGAAGAAACAGACTAGGGTGGCAATACGCCGCGGATCGAAAGCGTTTGTGAAGGCCAGCCAAATTGGGGGAATATCTCTCTCGTTCCTGATTCTCTTAATCTGTTCTCCAGAATAAACTGAATGCATTTCCGCTCCCATGCGAGGTATTTCTCATGAAAATGGAAACTCTGGCCGTTCATGCCGGGTTCGCACCCGATCCGGTTACGGGAAGTGTGGCGCCACCGATTCATCTTTCCACCAATTTTATTCATGGCCCGGCGAGCGAAGAAATTTACGGGTATATGTATGTGCGGGACAAAAACCCCACACAGGATCGGCTGGAAGCAGCGATGAGCGCGCTGGAAGGCGGCGAAGACGCGCTGGTTTTTTCTTCGGGAATGGGCGCTACGGCGGCTTTTTTCCAGACCCTGGAGCCTCACTCCCACGTCATCATTCCGGAAGATGTTTATGTGCACGTTCGCGTGCTCGCGGCCAACTACTTTCCGAATTGGCAGCTCAAATTCACAAGCGTGGACACGCAATCTCCCGCTGCGGTTTCCGCTGCTGTTTGCCCGGACACCAAAGTCATCTGGACCGAAACTCCATCCAATCCACAGATGAAAATTATGGATATCGCAGCGTTTGCGAAAATTGCACGCCAGGCGGGGGCCTGCCTGGTGGTGGACAACACCTTTGCCACGCCGGCCCTGCAACGGCCGCTGGATCTTGGGGCTGATTTGGTGATGCACTCCACAACGAAGTATTGCGGAGGCCACGGCGACGTGCAGGGGGGCTGCCTGGTGTTCAAACAGCGCGCGCCGCTGCATGAAAAACTCTTTCACGTCCGCATGGTTTTGGGAGCGGTATGCTCGCCATTTAATTCCTGGTTGATTTTGCGCGGCCTGCGCACGCTGCCTTGCCGCATGGAGCGCCACTCGGCGAATGCCATGGCTGTAGCCGAGGCTCTTGCGGAGGCGAAGGAAGTGGAGCGCGTATTTTACCCGGGGTTGCGTTCACATCCCGGGCATGAAATTGCCGCCGCGCAGATGAAGCAGTTCGGGGGAATGATGTCGATCCTGGTCAAAGGCGGCTGGGATGCGGCGGTGCGTGTTGTTTCCCGCGTAAAGGTGTTTCAGGCGGCCACGAGCCTCGGCGGTGTGGAGAGTCTCATCGAACATCGCGCGTCAGCGGAAGGGGAAGGCTCGACGTCGCCGCGGAATTTGCTCCGGCTGTCCATCGGCTTGGAGCATCCGGATGATCTTATTGCGGATCTTTTGCAGGCGCTGGCCTGAAGAGGGAACTGCTGTAGCTCGTGCCTTCAGGCCCGAGGGTTTTCAGAACCATATCCACAATCTTGCCGGGGCATTGGAAATCCTCACCCCTGAAGGGGTGAGCTACAGATTTAATTCGAAATCTGGAACGAAACGCTGGTCTCGCGCAGGGCTTCCCACTTCTTGCGCCAGGTTTCGTGCAACGGGCTTTCCGCATAGTCGGCGGCTGCTTCGGGGCTGGTGAATTCGATTACGTAGACGCCGCTCCAATCGCGGATCTGGTTCCGCTCGGTCTTCAGCCAGATATTCTTGATGCCGGGAATTTTTCCGGCCATGTCGCGGATGCCGTTGATGGCCTGCTCCTGATCGTACTGGGAAGTGGCATCGCGGAATTTGTAGGCGACCACGTGAATCACTGTCTTCGGTTGGCCAAAACGATTTACAGCCGAAACTTTTTGCGTCAGCGCGCTGCCGGCGGCGCTACCCGCAAGAAACAGCCCGATCCCCATCCCGATCTGTATCCACCGGCGTTTGCGTGAGTCCATGAAATTCCTCCCGATGCGGACAACTTTTCCAGTCTAAGCGAGTCCGTGCCGCAGCGGCAACCCGCCTCCAATTTGACGCAGCGCGGGATTTGCCGTTAGGCTGGGGCGCTTAATTACAGGGCATTTACAAGGAGAAGAGAATGGCGCGAGGTTTCGGCTGGGCGGCAGTGTTGTGCGGCATGGCGATTTTCCCTGTAACGCTAAGCGCGCAGAGCGACCCGGCGATCAACACGGAGGCCCGCGGGATCTTTCAGCAACTGATCGAGACCAACACCAGCGATTCCGTCGGCAGCGTGACCAAAGCTTCCGAAGCCATGGCCCAGCGGCTTCTCGCGGCAGGCTTCTCCGAAAAAGACGTTATCGTCGCCGGGCCAAACGAGCGGAAAAAGAATCTCGTCGTCCGCTATCACGGCTCCGGCCTGAAAAAGCCCATCCTGTTCATCGGGCATCTTGATGTGGTGGAAGCGCGCCGCGAGGACTGGTCCGTGGACCCCTTCCAGTTCATCGAAAAAGACGGTTTTTTCTACGGCCGCGGCACGCAGGATATGAAGGAAGGCGACGCCATCCTGGTGGAAACATTTCTGCGGCTGAAACGAGAGGGTTTCGTCCCGGACCGGGATTTGATCCTGGCACTGACCGCCGATGAGGAAGGCGGGAATTTTAACGGCATCGACTGGCTTCTGAAAGAGCATCGCGACTGGATCAACGCCGAATTCTGCATCAATCTCGACGGCGGCGAATTTGAAAAGCTGAAAGGGAAGCGCGTGCTTGCAGGCATGCAGGCCAGCGAAAAGGTTTACGCCGATTTTCAGTTTGAGGTGAGAAACCCGGGCGGCCACAGTTCGGTGCCCGGCGCGGAAAATGCCATCTACGAACTTTCCGCGGCGCTGCTGAAACTGCAAGCCTATTCGTTTTCCGTCGAGATCAACGAAATTACGCGAAACTATTTTGCCCATGCGGCCACCCTCACCTCCGGTCAATTGGCCGCGGACCTTCGTGGCGCCGCAAAGGAGCCGCCGGACGCGGACTCCATCAAGCGGCTGTCGAACAATCCTTATTACAACTCGCTGCTGCACACGACTTGCGTCGCCACCATGCTTTCCGGCGGACATGCGCCAAACGCGCTTCCGCAGATGGCGCGCGCCAACGTCAACTGCCGCATTTTCCCCGGCGAGGATCCGGAGCATGTCCGCAAAACGCTGGAGCGGGTTGCGGCGGATCCAAAGCTGAGCATCACCGTCATAGCCCAGAAAACGGTGGATGGACAAACCGTTCCCATCGTCACCGTGCCTCCATCACCGCTTCTGCCGGAAGTGACAAGCGCGCTCGATCGCACGCTGGGCACGATGTGGCCGGGCGTCCCCATCGTCACTACGATGTCCACAGGCGCAACCGACGGAAAGTACCTTCGCATCGCTGGCATTCCCACCTACGGCATCGCCTGCATGTTTTTCGATATGGAAGACCACCGTTCCCACGGAAAAGATGAGCGCATCGGCGTCCAGGATTTCTACGACGGCGTCGAATTCGGCTACCGCTTCGTGAAAACTCTCGCTGCCAAATAAATCTAGGGATCCAAAAATTCCCGCGAGCAAAATAAAAAGCCCCCGAAGTTCGGGGGCTCTTGGTTTTAAGATTTGTGAAAGCGATTACGGCTTGGTCGGGTCCGGTGCTTCGCCCGGCTTCACGTCCTGTGGAGTCGTGGCGCTGGCTGCCACGGGTTTCCCCGCATCCGCGCCATAACGCATCAGGTAGGGCATGAACGGCGTAACTTCGAACGGCATCTTCTCGCGTTCCGCCACTGTGCCCACGGGCTTACTCTTGATGAGTTCCAGTTTGTCGTTCCACGGGTCAATCTTCACGCGGCCGCCGATGGGCAGCGCCGCAATCTTCTGCGGATTCTGCTTCGGATCGGCAGGCGCCGTGGATTTCAAGTCATTGATCTGCGGAACGCGATTGCCCAGGTGGCCGCTGATCAGGTTCGGAATCTGCTTCTGGCGGCTATCGAGAGCCTGCAGGAAGAGTCCCGCGTTGGCCAGTTGGTTCTTGTAAGGCGAATTGTTCAGGATCTGGATGGCTTTTGCATTGGCCTGGGTTTCCTCGTCGGGTGTGCGCGAAAAGCCAAAGTGGCGGAACGTGTCTTTGTCTTCCACCAGCAACTGGTCCATGAAGGCAAACTGCGAATCCAAGCGGTGGCCCAGCACCACGTGGCTCAGTTCGTGCGCCATGATCGTCGCCAGGCTGGCCTCGTCGGGCAGCACGTCAATCAGGCCGCGGCTCAGCACAATCGTGTGGCCCAAGGTGAACGACTCCAGCGTGGAGGTCATCAGCACGCGGCAGCGCACGTCGGGATCCAGGTCAATGTTATTGGTCACTTCGAGGTTGTTGACGACGGTCTCGAGAACCTTGTCCACTTCGCCCTTTGGCGCCATCAGGCCGATGCGCTCCAAGCGATCGGAGAGGTTGTCTTCCGCCTGGCGATCCCAGGACCGCTGCGCCTGGATCGGCGACAGGTCGTTGGCAGTCTTTGTGTCGTCCTGCATCGGCGTCTCGATGAGAATCTTGCTCAACTCTTGCTCCTGCGAAGCGTTACCGAGGTTATAGCCCCACAAGCGGGTCTGCGCTTTGAAGTCGAGCTTCTTTGAAATCGCGTAGTGCAAATCCTTTTCTTCGCTATACACAAACGTGGGCATCCACAATCCCGGTTGCACATTGGTGCGCCAGCTGTCGAAGTGGAAATACCAGCTGGAGTGGCCATTGCCGCCGTATGCGCCGTTGAAGCGCACGATGTGATAGTCCTGATCTTCGACCCAAATGCGTCCGAGGAACCTGCCGTTGCTCTTCTTTTCGAGCGGCGTCACGTCGAAGACCAGGCAGCGCACTTCGCCCAGGAATTCGCGGCGCACGTAGTCGAACTTGTAGTGCTGGCGGTCAAACCCGTTGGTGTCGATGAAGATCATCTGCAGGAAGCCGTCCGGCAGGAACTGCATCGCGAAGCTGAAGAAGTTGCCGATGGCCCCGAACGCCCTCTTGCCCTTGCTGGAGGTTTCGGTGAGGGGCACCAGGCTTACACCCTTCGCGAAGTTCGCGCGGCCAAGGAAATACTTGTCCCCGGCGGGCACCTGGCCGAGGTCCTTGTCCGGTTTCAAATTCTGGATGTAAGTCTCGACGAGCGGCGAGTAATTGCGGATCTGGCCGTAGAGCTTCTGCTCGTTGCCGGTGACCCGGTCCACCACCTGCTCCATTGTGCGTGGTTGATCCGCATCGGGAGCCGGCGCCGCGGAGGAAATCGTGCCCGCGGACGCGCCGAGCGCAAGCACGAGGATGTAATTCGACAACTTTCGCATGTTCATCTCCCCTTCAGTAGGCCAAACGAAATTCGATACGTACTCGGGCCGGAAAATCCACCGGCTCGCCTTCACGCTTTGCCGGTTTGAACTTGATTTGCTGCGCCGAACGCACCGCCGCTTCATCCAGGCCGTGGCCAAGGCCGCTGATCACGCGGTTGATTTGAACGGTTCCATTTGCCAGGAAGACCATGTCCACAACAACGTCCCCCTCAATCTTCAAGGAGCGTCCTTCAGCAGTGTACTCCGGCCGTGGTTTCTCCAGAATCGTCGGCGAGGTATCCGCCGCGCCAGTGGCCTGCTGTTTTTTCTTGGGCGCCTCGGCGGTGGCGTCGGCCGCATTGGCAAAGCCGGTGGAGACGACCGAGCCCTTCTTGCCGCTCGGTGGAGGATTCGCCGTGCCGTTGCCAAAACCCGTGCTGGCTACCGTACCGCGGATTCCTTCTTTTCCGCCCGTGCCGTTGCCGTATCCTTCGCCGCCAGGCAGCGCCGGGGAGCCGAGACGCGCCACATTCGTCGCGTGCTTGGGATCACCCTTGCCGGCTACCCCGTTCGGATCGCCAAAACCGCCGGTCTGAACCTTTTCCACGGGAGCAACCACCGTTGCCGGCGCCGCGCTTCCGGAATTCAGGTTATTCACCTTCACGTCCTCTTTCGGACGCTTCGGCCCGTTCTCTTTGACGTTGATCTTGACCTCATCAAACTTCGGCGCCAGGTCCACTTTGAGCTCGGCTTTTTCCACCTTGTGCTCGACCGCCTTGGGTTTCGTGAGGTCGGCAAAAATGTGCGGTTGCTGCGGATTCAATTTCGGCGGCTCAGGGGGCGGCGGCGTCGGTTTGGGTGCAACCGCCTTTACCTTCGGTGGCGGAGGCGGCGGAGGAGCCACCGGGACCATCGTGACGGGCTCCGCAATCGCGGTGTACGAATACTGAATGGCGGTCTTCATCTGTTCGGGATAGAGAATGGGAACCAGGATGAAGAAAGCCAAAACGCTAAGCTGCACGGCGGCGCTGAACCCCACGCGGCGCCAGTTCGGCTTTGCTTCGGGCAAAAGGGCCAGGCGGGCGGGCACCTGCTTCGTTCCAATGTTCTGTTTCCAGGCTTCAGAGCTTCCGGTCCGTGCGCGGTTGGAGCCGAAACCCACGCCCAGCGACCTGCTCGTTGGAGGATCTGCAATCATCGTGGCCATCCGCTTGCCGCCTCGTACAAAAATTCGTCCTGGAACCTCGACCCGGGTGCATCGAAGTTTCGATTTCTCGAGTACAGAACGTGTATATTCCAGTACGAGCGTACTGAGGGGGTGCGGGCCCTCGAATAGAACTTTCGTACTAACGACGCGAACTCGCTAATGCTAAAGCGAGTGCATCTTCTCACACGATTTCTGTATCTCGGACAAACCCGCCGAGGCGAAATTCGTTGCGGGGCAGGCTGCGCAACACTCCCTAGAATAACCCATACAGGGAGCACTGAGCCCCGGGATTTGCTGGGAGGCACCCACGGGTCACTCCATTAGGGTACCCTTTAGGATGCATCTTTGCCACA
>DASSGJ010000376.1:0-2984 GCA_035693545.1 Candidatus Acidiferrum sp. | reverse complement strand
TGCGCGAACGCGTAAAGCAGAAACTTTCGCTGAGCGCGATGACGTACTCCCACGAACTGGCGCGGGTGATGCTGGCGGAGCAGATTTACCGGGCGTTTGCGATATTGTCGGGAAGCCCGTACCCCAAATAACCTGCGCCTGCGAATGCGGCCGAGACGGAGGCATTGACCCTCCGGGCAGGTGCGTTTTGCAGCGTTCCATGAAATGATGTCGAGCGGTAAAGCCTATGTCTATACGAATTGCCGCGGATAAAGACCAGCCTTCGGTGGCGATTGAAATCCCGTTGGAAAAGCCGTTGCCCGATTACGATTTGCACCAGATCGAGCAGCCCACTCCGCGCGACATCGACGGACTGCTGGTGTCTCAGGGATTTCGCGACCTGGTGGACGACGCCCGGGGCGTATTGACGGAGCTCGTTTGCAATCCGCCAGCCTTGCCGAACAACACCCACCTGGTGGACCTGGGGTTGTCCCACGTCCCGGATTTTGAGATTGCACAATTGACGGGAGCGATTTGCCCCTCGGACGATGAAGTGTACCGGCCGGGATTGTGGATTGTCCTGAAAGACAGAAAATCCCCGCCGAAGCAGACTTTGGGCGAAGTGGCGATGGAACATGCTCGAATGATTGCCCATGAACTGGTCAAACGCCTGGGGATCCAATAGCCGCGCCTCCTGCCCTGAAACTTCGATCGTTGTAGGCGGGCTTAACTTGACGTTTCTTGCGTGACTCCTCAGACTTGAATAATCCACACGAAATGGCGCGCCTGAAGAGGATTGGGAGTTATGCCTGAGGGAAAGGGACTGCTGATCGTTTACACCGGCCCGGGCAAGGGCAAGACCACCTGCGCATTGGGCACGGCCTTTCGCGCGGTGGGGCAGGGGTTGCGCGTGCTGATGGTGCAGTTCATCAAGGGCTCGTGGCACTATGGCGAGCTGGATGCCGCGGAAATGCTGGGCAAGGACAAGTTTGAAATCCGGCCGATGGGGCGCGGCTTCGTGAAAATCGGCGGCGCGGAGACGGATCCGGAAGACGTTCGGATGGCGGAAGAGTGCTGGGAATCGGGCCGGGCGGCAATTTACAGCGGGACATACGATCTGGTGGTGCTGGACGAGATCAATTACACCATCAGCTACAAAATGCTGGATGCGGAAAAGGTGGTCGCAGCGCTGACGGGGCGGCCCGAGCAGGTGCACGTGATCTGCACGGGGCGGAATGCTCATCCGAAGCTGGTGGAAGCCGCGGACCTGGTGACGGAAATGAAGGAAGTGAAACACCCGTATACGAAGGGTATACTGGCGCAGCGGGGAATTGATTACTGACTTGTGGGGTGGGGTTCCGGCTGCGAGTTAGTTAACGGATATCAGTAATCAGCGATCAGTAATCAGCAAGAAAAAAGAAACTACAAACTTAGAACTAAGGACTAAAAACTTTTCATGTCGTGGTTCAAGCGGGACAAAAAAGCGATTGACCAGGTGACGCCGCCGGAAGAGCGGCGGGTTCGCACGGAAGGGTTGTGGATGAAGTGCGAGTCCTGCCGCGCGATCGTTTTCCGCAAAGACCTGGAAGAGAATCTG
This sequence comes from Candidatus Acidiferrum sp., assembly GCA_035693545.1. Classification (GTDB taxonomy): domain Bacteria; phylum Acidobacteriota; class Terriglobia; order Acidiferrales; family UBA7541; genus Acidiferrum. The sequence goes on along the minus strand of DASSGJ010000376.1, from coordinate 1,408 downwards.
TTCGTCTGCCCGAAATGCCAGTTTCACTTCCGGGTCAACGCGAAAAAGCGGCTGGAGCTACTGTTTGACGGCAAATGGACGGAGCACGACGCGGGAATGGTATCGACCGACCCGCTGAAGTTCGTGGACACCAAGCCGTACGCCAAGCGGATTAAAGAAGCCCAGAAGAAACTGGGGATGAATGACGCGGTGATTACCGCCGAGGGGCAACTGAACGGCAAGCCGGTGATCTGCTGCGCGATGGAGTTTGCGTTTATCGGCGGCTCGATGGGCGCGGTGGTCGGCGAAAAAGTGACGCGGGCGATCGAGATGGCCATGGAGACGCGGCAGCCGCTGATCGTCGTGTCCTGCTCCGGCGGCGCGCGCATGATGGAAGGGACGATCAGCCTGATGCAGCTCGCCAAGGTGTCCGCGGCGTTGGCGCGGCTGGACGAGGAGAAGTTGCCGTACATTTCGGTGCTGACCGATCCGACCACCGGCGGCGTCACCGCGAGTTTCGCGATGCTGGGCGATTTGAATATCGCGGAGCCTGGAGCGCTGATCGGTTTCGCGGGGCCGCGCGTGATCGAGCAGACCATCCGGCAGAAGTTGCCCGAAGGATTTCAACGCTCGGAATTTCTGCTGGAGCACGGGTTCCTCGATGCCGTGGTGCACCGCAAGGATATGAAAGGCTTCATCTCCAGCGCTCTTGATCTGTTGACCTCCTGAAATGAATTACGAGAGCGCGGTTCGGTATTTACTTTCTTTGGGCCGCGAACTGGCGGCGCCTACGCAGGCGGCCGCGGCAAAATTCAATCTGGAAAACATAACCACTTTGCTGGAGCGGCTGGGCAGGCCCGACCGGGCGTTTCCGTGCGTGCATATCGCGGGCACGAACGGGAAGGGCTCGACCGCGGCATTTCTGGAAAAGATTTTGCGCGAGGCGGGTTTCCGCACGGGGTTGAACACTTCGCCCCACCTGGAGCGGATCAACGAGCGCATTCGCATTTCCGGGAGAGAGATAGCCGACGAGCGTTTTGCGGACATTTTTACGCGGATTCACGCGGTGATCGAAGAATTGCTGGCTGAGGGCAAACTGCGGGCGCACCCTACCTATTTCGAATGTGTGACCGCGCTGGCGTTCGAGGCGTTTGCGCGGGAGCGGGTGGATTTCGCGGTGATCGAAGTGGGACTGGGCGGCCGGCTGGACGCGACGAACGTTGTGACCCCGCTGGTGTCCGTCATTACGCGAATCGATTTCGACCACGAAAACTATCTGGGCCATTCGCTGCGCGAAATCGCGGGAGAGAAGGCGGGAATCTTAAAGCCGCAGGTGCCGGCGGTGTTCGCGGCGCAGTTGCCGGAAGCGCACGAAGTGCTGGTAACGCGCGCTGCGGAACTGCGCTGCCCGTTCGTGGAGACAGCCGAA
>DASSGJ010000375.1:0-2241 GCA_035693545.1 Candidatus Acidiferrum sp. | reverse complement strand
GCTCGATTCCAAAACTTCAGCGCTGCTTCCAGATTCCCTTCCTGAAAATAAATCGAAGCCAGAAAATTGTTGGCGTACTCATCTTTGGAGTTCATCGCCAACGCCCGGCGCAGGTCGGCCTTGGCGTCCGAAAAATTCTTTTCGCGATAGGCGAGGCCCGCCAGTTCGACCAGAAAACGCGGATCGCCCGGAGCTTTCTCCCTCCCGGCCGCAAATGCCGCTTTGGCCTCTTCCCATCGCTCTAAATGGGCAAGAGCCAGCCCACGGTAGAGCAGCGAGTCAGGCGGTTGTTCGCGAGAATCCGCAGACTGGCGCAACACGCCGTCCCAATTTCCGGCATCGTACAGTTTCTTGATTTCGGAAAGTTTCTCCGCGGCCGGATCAGCGGTCTGCGCCAGGGTGCCCAAAGGGAAAAGAAAAAGCAGCAGAAAGAAAATCAATCGACGCTTCGCGGCACGGCCAGCAGCGTCCAATGCTCGGTGGCGCTCCATTCCGACTCGAATCCCTCTCGCGAAAGCCGCAGCATCTTCTGCTGCGCCGGGTCATTCACGTAAATGTACCCCCGCGCCCCGTCGATTCCCACCACAACCACGTAATGCAGCGGCCCATGCGGCCCGCTCGCTTTTAAGCTGACGATCAGCGGCCGACCGCGTTCCAAATGGTGTCCCAGTTCCGCCCAATCGCCCACAAGCACGAAGGTGCGGTAGCCTGCGCCCTCAAAATAGCGTTTCATCGCGCTGGCCGGAATGCCCTCTTCCGCCGGCGAGTAAAGCGCCTGCTGAATCTTCTCCGCATCCGCGGGGCTGGAAGCAGGCCGCCCGGTTTTCTTCTCCCAATACTCCATCACCATTGCGATGGCCGCCGAACCGCAGCCATTCTTAGCCTGCGCAACAAAGGGCACGTCGATCCACAGGCTGGGCGTCTCCGCGGCGAGCGCAAATCCCGTGCCCGCCAGCAGGAGCAGCACCAGCCCGAGGATGCGACGATGTTTCATCTCAACGCACAGCCACGATAATCAGGATCAAGGCCGCCACTGCCACCAGGATGATCAGCAGGTCGCGGTCGGAGAGGCTTCCAGCCGCAAATTCCCGCTGCGCCTTTTCGGCGCGCGCCGAAAGCCGCGCCAGGTCTTCATCGTCCAGCCGGCCCACCGCATTCTTCACTTCCTGCGGATCCATATGCGCCGATTTCAGCGCCTGCTGAGCCTCTTTCGACGACAGGAACCCGTCCAATTGCTGCACATGTTGCTGCCGGGCAGCCGATGCGCCCGCAGCATCCTTCTGAATCTCGGCTGGTGAGACCACGTGATCCTGGGCCAATGCGGCCCCAGGCGACGTCAAAATGAGTCCCAATAACAACACCAAGACAGGTCCGACGGCGCTGAATAGCGACATCTTCATCTCTCCTCCAATGAACAAATGTAGTGGGGCTGGTGCTTCCAGTTTAACAATCGCTGCCGCGTCCTGTCATCCTCTCGGACTCGGCAAACTGCTCCCTTTCCAATCTCTTCACTCTGATATGTAGCGCTGGCTTTTATGCCAGCCCGCCTTAGGATGGGCAGCCTGCTGTAGAAACGCCGGAGGCGTGGCAGAAGTTAGCCCGGTGCGCAAGCGCTGGGATGCGCACCTGGAGGTTGAGAGAGCGCCAGAGGCGCGGCACGATCCTCGAACTCTCATTTCCCTAGCCTCGCGGAACAACCTGTGGCAATCTATCCACCATGGGAAACAAAGACAGAGGCAAGCGCGAAGTAAAGAAACCAAAGAAAACCACACCAAAACTCCCGCCGGCACGCCGCGACGCGAGTCCGATTCCGACCCACGTCATCAAGAAAATCGGGGAGTAAGCTGCTGTAAATCGCACCTACTTTGCTTCAGTCTTCACTCTTCCGCTACAATCTTGGGCTTGCCCTATTGCCCTGGGGCTCCGAGGTGGCCGGATGAGTGGTCTGCTCCGTATTTGTGTGCGTTCCCGCCGGATGTTCCCGTGGTCTGGCTGTGGCGCGCTCCTGCTTTTGACGCTCGTTCTTCTTCCCTTCGCAGCCTCCGCTGACTCGCAGCAGCGCCGCGAACGCGAGCCCAATTCCGTGTACGCCGAGCGCCGCGCCAGGCTGGCCGCTACGGCTGACGCGCCAATCGTGCTGACGGGCCTCACCGGACGCGAAGAGGATTCCCAGGCGTATATCTTTTCCCAGGACGAGAATTTCTATTACCTCACCGGCCACAATGAGGAAGAAGCCGGGCT
>DASSGJ010000374.1:0-2069 GCA_035693545.1 Candidatus Acidiferrum sp. | reverse complement strand
GGCCCGCAGAACACTCTGCTCGCGCCAACCTCCGGCGCGCAAACCGGCAACCCGCTCGCCGCCGCCGTTTCGCAACTCGCCCAGGATCTGAAATCGGGCAATCTCACGGCCGCCCAATCGGATCTCGCCAACGTTCAGCAGGATTTGCAGCAAGCCGGCTCGCGCTTCGCCGCCGGACACGCCCACCACCATCATCACCATGCCGACGCCGATTCCGGCCAACAGAATTCACTGTCTGCTCTCTTCGGCCAACTCGGACAGGATCTCCAGTCCGGCAATTTGTCCGCCGCCCAACAGGCCTACGCCTCGCTGCAGCAGGACTTCCAGCAGTCCGCTCTCGTCAATTCTTCCTCATCCTCCGGAGCACCCTCCGCCGCATCGGGCGCAGGCTTCAGCGTCTCCGCGTAAACGAACTTTTTTTTCACTCTTTGTGGCACAGCGATTCCTCGCTGTGCTCTTTTTTTTGCGGCCAGCCCTAAAGCCGGCTGCAACAACGCGAATCGCTTTCTGTTGGTTTTCCGCCCGTAGTATGATCCTCGTCGCCACTTCATTTTTCTTGCAAAGGCGACTCCTCCCCTCATGCCCGTTTCCATCACACGTGCCACTTCCTCAGACTTGGAACTGTCGCTCCCGATGATGCTCCAGATGCAAAAGGACGATCCGTGGTCGGAGCCTTTCCACGAGCCCACGGTGCGCGCGAATCTCCTCGAGCTTTTGCAGAACCCTGTCTATGGCGTCGTCTATATTGTCCGTGAGGAGCAGAAACCGATCGGCTACCTCGTGATCTGCTTCGACTACAGCCTCGAATACCGCGGCAAGGGAGCGTGGATTGACGAACTCTTCGTCGAGGCATCCCATCGCGGGAAGGGAATCGGTACACAACTTCTTGATCTGGCCGAAGCCGCCTCCCGCGAACACCAAGCCAAATTCCTGCACCTCGAAGTCACCCACGGCAACCTCGCCATCGAACTCTATCGCCGCCGCGGCTTCCTCGAACACGACCGCTACCTCATGTCCAAAGCCTTAGACCACTTGTAGGGGGCGGGCTCGCCCGGCCCTCTTCGATTTGAACGCTTTCCTCCTTAGTCACTACGCAACCCACCCCGCCCCAACTGTTGACTGTAGACTGTCGACCTCCGTCTCATTTCTCTTGTCCTCCAATTGCCCCTATCTGTTGTCCCCTCAACACCTTCGCAAGCCGCTCCGCCTTGTCCTTCTCCCGACTACAGACTCCCGACTACCGACTGCCTACTCCCCCCCCAACTCTTCATCATCCTTTTAGTCACACCGCCTCCCCCTTCCCGTTGACGCTCCCCCTTCCGCACCCCACAATGGCAAAACGGGAGAACATCGGGCAAAACGCCCCCAATAACGGGTATGGCACCTGAATCCAATGCCGTCGAACAAGCCGTCGCTCGCGCTCTCCGCGACAACCTCGAGCGCATTCAGCGCACCAGCGAGGAACTTCAGCAGTCCATCAACGATATCGTAGCCGCCTGCTCCAGCAGCAAGCCCACCAACGCGCTTCCCCCGATGCTTCGCGCGCAAACCGCCGCCGCCTCGCTCTCCGCGGCTCTCGAAGTTCTCACCCGCTTTACCGCCATCTCCATGCAGCCCGGCCCGCGCAGCCCGCTCGAAGAGAAAATCACCGAAGCCATCGGCCGCGTCGCTCCCGAACCGCCTCCTGCGCCTGCCCGCCCGGCCCCCAGTTATCCGGAACCCAAGGCGGCCGCTCCGGCCCCTGCTCCTCCCCGGATCGAGCCCGTTCCCGAGCCTCGTGTCGAAACCGAGCTCCACGTCACCGAAGTCAGCCGTGCCTCCGACGGCGAATTCGATATCAACCAGTTGACTCCTGAGGAACAAGAGCTTCATCGCCGCGCAAATCGCGTTGCGAAAGTATCCATGCAGGATATTAAAATGTTAAGACCGGAACAGGTCAGACTGGGCCGCGAAAACAGAGATATCTGCATCCGACTGAAAGACGACATTGAGAAAGCTCATCGAGAATACGATCGTAGATTCAAACCCATCATGGACCACCCGGTGGATTACTTTTACCGCTGGATGGT
>DASSGJ010000373.1:0-5524 GCA_035693545.1 Candidatus Acidiferrum sp. | reverse complement strand
CCGTTCCGGTCCTCGACACCGACGACGAGCACACCCTTTCCGAGCGCATCCTGAAAGAGGAGCATCGCATCTACACCCAAGCCGTAAAAATCATCCTGGAAGGGAACTACAAAATCGCCGGCCGCCGCGTCCTGCATCCTGTGTAGTTAAGTTGTCATCCTGAGGCTATCCGGCAAGGATAGCCGAAGGACCTCAACGTAAAGCGCCGCGCACAAAGTAAACTAGGAAGGTCTCCCACAACCAAAAATGTCCACCGCCACCTTCAAACCCGTCGACGAACAACTCGCCTACCTCAAAAAAGGCGCCGCCGAAATCATTCCCGAACCCGAACTCCGCGCCGCCCTCGAAAAATCCATCAAAACCGGCACCCCACTCCGTGTCTACCTAGGCGTCGATCCCACCGCCCCCGATCTCCACTTGGGCCACACCGTAGTTCTCCGAAAACTAAAACATTTCCAGGACATGGGCCACACCGCCGTCTTCCTCATCGGCGATTTCTCCGCCATGATCGGCGACCCCACCGGCGTTTCCGAAACTCGCCCGCCGCTCACCCGCGAACAGGTCGACGCCAACGCCAAAACCTATCTCGCCCAGGTTTTCAAAATCCTCGATCCGGCAAAAACCGAAGTCCGCTACAACAGCGAGTGGCTCTCCAAACTCTCCGCCGTGGAAATCGTTCACCTCTGCGGCCGCTACCGCCTCGCGCGCATGCTCGAACGCGAAGATTTTCGCAAGCGTCTCGACGAAGGCCAGCCCATCTCCGTGCACGAGCTTCTCTACCCGCTGCTGACCGCGCTCGACGCCGTCGAACTCAAATCCGACGTCGAACTCGGCGCCACCGAACAAAAATTCAATCTCCTCGTCCACCGCGAAATCCAGCGCGAGTACGGCCTCCCCGGCCAGGCCATCCTCACCATGCCCATCCTCGTCGGCCTCGACGGCCAGCGCAAAATGTCCAAGAGCCTCGGCAACTACATCGGCATCACCGAGCCGCCCGGCGACATGTTCGGCAAAATCATGTCCATCCCCGACGACCTGATGTGGACCTATTACGAACTCGCCACCGACCGCACCCCGCAACAAATCGCCGCGCTGAAACAGGAAGTCTCTTCCGGCGCCCTCCACCCCATGGACGCCAAAATGCGCCTCGCCGAAGAAATCGTCTCCGGCTTCCACGGCCCCGACCCCGCCCGCAAAGCCGCCGAAAATTTCCAACGCGTCTTCCGCGACCGCCAGGCTCCTGCAGAGATGAAGGAGTTAAGACTTGCTCGAAGAGAAGGTGGGCTATGGAACGGCAACAACGCGATAATGGGTTCCAAGAGATGGTCACAGGTACTGAAATATCTAGGAGAGATCGAATCCACGGCGGAGACGGAGCGGACAATCAAACAGGGAGGCTTCGAACTGAACGGCCAAATCGTCAATGATCCGACTGCCAAACTTGATCATGAGCGGCCGGGAGTTTACGAAATAAAGCTCGGCAAGAAAAAATTTCTTCGCCTCATCGTCGAATAGAAAAATGTAGGGCCCGCCTTCCGAGGCGGGCCGCTCTTCTCTGCGAACCTCCGGCTCCTCTGCGCCTCTGCGTTATCTTTTCTTTCCGCGCTGGCCACTAAACACCAATCACCTCTGCCGCCAACCGCGCCACCCTCTCCGCAATCGCCCCCGCCGCCGTCAACCCTGGCGACTCAATCCCCACCAGCTGAATCGCCCGCGGCACTTCGCGGTCCGCCTCAATCACAAAATCCGCCACACCCTTTTCGCCCTCCGCCTTCAACTTCGGCCGCAACCCCGAATATCCCAACTGCAAATCCTCCGCCGAAATCTCCGGCAACATCGTCCTCGCATCCGCCGCAAACTCTGCAATCTCCATGCGTCCCTTCTCGTAGTTCTCTTTCCCATCCACATACGTCGCCGTGGGCCCCACCAGCGTCGTTCCCCAAAGCGTCTTCGTAAAATGCACGCCCAGCGTCAACTGATCATGATGCGGCAGTGGGTAAACCAAATTCCGTATCAACTCCGCCTTCGCCCCGCGAATCTCGCAATACTCCCCGCGCACCGGATAAATCTTCCACGGCCGTGGCCCCAGCATCCCCGCCACTTCATCCGCATACAATCCCGCCGAGTTCACCACGCACCGCGCCTCAATCGTCTCTTCCTCCGACGCCTCCTCATCCCCAATCTGCAAAGTTACCCGCACCGAATCTTTCTGCGGCTCCATTCTCACCACCGCCGCGTAATTCACCAGGTGCGCGCCCTGTCCCTCCGCCACCCGCGCATACGCATGCACCAGCTCCTCCGCCGAACAAATCCCCGTCGAGGGCACCTCCAAGGCCGCATATCCCTTCACATGTGGCTCTTGCCGCCGAATCTCCGCCGCATCAATCAGCCGCAATCCTTCCACTCCGTTGTCCTCGCCCTTCTTCTTCAGGGCCGCCAACTCCGCTTCCTCGCTCGCATCCTTCGCCACCACCAATTTCCCCGTAGTCCGGTGTGCCACGCCATGCCGTGCGCAAAACTCCTTCGTCAGCCGATTTCCCGCCACGCAAAGTTTCGCCTTCCACGAATCCTTCGGATAATAAATCCCCGAATGAATCACCCCGCTGTTCCGCGAACTCGTAGCCATCCCCAACCTGGGATTCTTCTCCACAAGAAAAACATCCGTCCACCGCCGCGAAAGCGCCTCCGCCACCGCGCACCCCACCACCCCGCCCCCCACAATCAAAACATTCGCCCGATCCATTAGCTACCTTTGTAGGGGCCGGGTTTACCCGGCCCTCTTCAACAGTCACTAGTCACCAATCACCAGCCACCCTCCTCCCTATTGATCTCCCCCCACCTCATCAAAAAACGCCTTACACGTCTCCAACCGGCTCCCCGCCCCATCACACACCGAAAACTTCGCCACCTTTCCCTTCTCATACCCGTTCTTCCACAACGTCGCCGACCCGTACTCCCCATCCTTGTTCACCGCGTAATAATACAAATGGAACGTCCCCAGCTTTTTCTTGTCCCCGTTGTAATTCCGCACCACCCGCCCCAACGCCTCCAAACAAGCATCCGTTGGCTTCATCCCCTTCCGCATCATCTCCACAATCGTGTGGCCGCCCGAAATCTTGATGTTCTCCTCGCCTTTTCCCGTCGATCCGGCCCCGCCCACGTCTCCATCCACATAAAGTCCCGCCCCTATAATCGGCGAATCCCCCACGCGCCCGGGAATCTTCCACGACAATCCCGAAGTCGTCGTCGTCCCGCTCACCTCGCCCTTCGCATTCACCGCCAGGCAATTGATCGTCCCCGTGATCGGGTGCGCGATGCGCTTCTCCGCATACGCAATCTTCTCCGCATCCCCGTCAAACAATTGCGCCATGTACTCCTTCCACTCCGGGCTATCAATCCCCGGCCGCCAGTTAAAGCTCGTCTTCGCCTTCCATGCCAGCCAGATCTTCCGCGAATGCTCCGTTAGCAGGTTCATCTCCTCGAACCCTTCCGCCACCCCAAACCGCCGCGCCCCGTCGCCCACGATCATCACGTGGTTTGTCCGCTCCATCACCGTCTTCGCCAGCCGCGCCACGTTCTTGATCTTCTGCACGCTAGCCACACTGCCCGCCCGCCGCGTCGGCCCGTGCATCACGCTCGCGTCCAGCTCCACCACGCCCTCTTCATTCGGCAATCCGCCATACCCCACCGAATCATCATTCGGATCGTCTTCCACAATCGTCACCGCGGCCACCGCCGCCTCCAGCGTGTCCCCGCCGCCCTTCAGAATCTCCATCCCTTTCGGCAGCGCATTCACCCCATTAGCCGAAGAAATCATCACCGGCCGCGTCCCGCCCGCCGCCGGTCCGCCCGCCTCCACTGTAGGGGCACGATAAATCGTGCCCTCTGCGCCCTCTTCCAACCCCAGCGTCTTCCCAACCAAACGCCCCGCCCCCGCCAACGCCCCACCCACCACCGAACTCACAAAAAACTTCCTCCGCGTCCACAATCCCATTGGTTTTCTCCTCAATAGCGACTCGTATCGAGCAAACAAAATTCATTCAGGTGTTTGTCTGTCATCCCGACCGGAGAGCCAGCGCTTTTTGCTGGCTCGGAGTGGAGGGACCGTGGCAAGGCTCAAAAATCTCTTCCATCGATGGGAGACAGGACGATTCCCGAGCTTGGGAAAATGCTAATCGCCCCCCAGCGGCAAATAATACTGCGTCCCCTTCACCGGCTCCTGCAATCTCTTCAACAACTGCTGCAAATCATCGCTGCGCTCCACAAAATCAATCTCCGACGTATCCACCACCAGCAGATCCGCCGCCTCATACCGGAAAAAGAAATGCTCGTACGCTCGCGCCACCTCTTCCACATACTCCGGCGCAATCTGCTTCTCTTCCGCCGCCTTCTTCTTCGCAATCCGCGCCCGCAGCACTTCCGGCTTCGCCTGCAGATAAATCACCAGGTCCGGCTCGGGAATCTCGGCGGTCAGCATCTCGTAATATCGCTCGTAAAGTTTCAGTTCTTTGTCATCCAGATTCAAATTCGCGAAAATCCGGTCCTTCTCCATCAGAAAATCGCTGATCACCGGACCTGGCGCATCCCCTGCGAGCCCTTCGCGCAGCCTCTTCTGCCTCTCCATCAAAAAATACATCTGCGCCCGCAGAGCCGCCCCCGGCTTCTCCGCATAAAACTCCGCCAGAAACGGATTGTCCTCGCAGTCGTAAATCCGCCGCGCGTGCAGCCGCTCCGCCAGGATCCGCGCCAGCGTCGTCTTGCCCACCCGCAGCGGCCCTTCAATCACAATAAACCGCGGAGCCTGCGGCCCCTTCATCGGTATCCGCGCCCGCTTCGCCGAAGACGATTCCATTCCCGACATATCACCTCGCTTCGTCCGCCACCCGCCAATTGCGCGCGATTATAGCAGGAGCCAATCGAGTGGCACAGGTTTACCCTGAGAACCATCGAAGGGCTTGCCCTGAGAATCATCGTAGGGCTCCGGCAATTTCCGTCCCCGTTCAAGCTTTCTTTGTAGGGGCCGGCTCGCTCACCCTGCACGAAGGCTGAAGGTCCGGCCCGGTCTCCGCTCGTGTAGCGCTGGCTTTTATGCCAGCGCCTCTTCTTCCGGTCCCGCCTCCTGGCTCCTGTCTGTTGTGCCCCATCCGTTACCGTACTGTGACTTGACTTTAAGATACCGCCGGTGCATCATCGCTGCGGGGAGAATTGTCGCCGCCTGCCCTGCCGCCGGCTGATCTTCCAATTCTCGTCTTCCGTAACCCTAAAGTAACTCCTCTCACCCCAGGTTCCGCCTCCTCGTAAGCCCTTTCTTTTCAACACATCCAAAACTGTCACGAAACAAACGACTTCATCCCCCTGCAATATCTATCACTTTCAAAAAACAGGGGGAGGGGGAGTAACTCCAGTGTCATCGTTCTGGCCCCTCCGCAAGTACCATTCAAAACGTGACCAATGGGCCAGTGACACCTGTACCCAGGTACAGCTATCCTTCCCACATTGCAGCCCACCGCATCTCGACCCGGTC
>DASSGJ010000372.1:0-3693 GCA_035693545.1 Candidatus Acidiferrum sp. | reverse complement strand
TGGCCGCGATGCTGGTACCAGTGGCTGAGCAAGATGTCGCGAAGGAAGGCACCGCGAGGCTGCGCGAGCACTTCCCTTTGGCCAAGCATCAAGCGCCAGGTTTCGTTCATCGCGGGGTCGCTAAATTTCGGCAAAACGCGGCGCACTGTCGCGACACTTTCGTCGAATATTTTCAAGACTTCTTCGCGGCTGGCGGCTTGGGGGAAATCGGCAAAATCGGGGATTTGCCCCGGATTGCCCTGTGCAAACTGAACGACCGACCCCGGGACAAACGCGAGGTGATACGCCAGTTGCCCGGCGGACATGGATTTCGCGTGGGGCTTCCAAGTCAGTTTGTCTTCCGGAAGGCGCTCCAGGAATCTCCGGGTGATCGGCGCCTGGATTTCAAATTCAGCGAGCATTGCTTGTGCGATCGACATAGTGTTTTTCTCCTTTATTTTTTTCCACCCTTGGGCACACCCATAGCGTTTCACCGATAGAGCCGCCTCTTCTCGAGGCTCGAATTCGATTTAGAGTTTTCCGGTCAGTGCGCGCGAACGCGTTCGGCGCGTTGCACTACGCGCTCGTGGATGTATTTCCAGCCGTCTTTCACGTTGCGATCAGATTCAACAAGCAAACCAAACCCGGCGTGGTGGAACTTGATCAGCGTGCCGCCGGGCACTTCGCTCAGGCGGTATTGAAGATTGTTGGCTACTGGGTGCGACATGAAGAGCGGGCCGCAGATTTCGAGGAGCGTGGGCTTCTTGATGGCCTGGACTGTGCCCCAGTAGTGGCCGTTGCCGTCGCCGAGGTCGCGGAACCAGCGGCCGCCGGGCCAGGCCTCGATCACCATGGGCATGGGCTTGCCTTCGCCCACTTCGTTGTAGGGGCCGAGTTGCTCGAGCAGCGCGGTGAAGGTGGATTCGAGCGAGGCGCGGACGTGAATTTCCTGGGTAACGTGCAACGTTAAATTGTCCAACATGCTTGGTGCGGGTGAGCTCATGGTTTCTCCTTTAATGGCGATGAATTGGGAAATCTATTGGGCTTCTCGCTGGCCTCGGCGCGTTCCTTCACGCGGGCGAGTTGATGCGCCCAGTAACGCTCGAACGTGCCGGTCCATTCATGAAGAGGGCGGATTGCAGCGGCGTTGGTACGGTAGAACATTTGACGGCCTTCCCGCCGCACATCCACCAGGCCGACTTCAAGCAGGACGCGAAGGTGCTTGGAGACGGAAGGCTGAGGCAGATTGAGTGTGGCGACGATGTCATTTACCGGGCGCTCCTGGGTCACCAGGAACGAGAGAATGTCGCGGCGGCGGGGTTCGGCCACGGCGTTGAAGGCGTCGGAGGTAGTGGAGGCGCGAGGCATGGTCGGATTATATTCCCATACAGGAATATGTCAAGCATTATTTTTGGGGGCCCGGATGGGGGCTGCTGGTCAACAGACGGCACCACTATGCGGCAGAATTTTGCAGGGGCTGTTAAAATGGATGGATATGTTGAACCAGATTGCGGGATTTGATGCCGCGGCGCTGCGGCATCCGCGGAAGAAGGCGTATGGCGTGAAGGTGGGGAACATCACGGTGGGCGGAGGCGCGCCGATCGTGGTGCAGTCCATGACCAACACGGACACGGCCGACGTGGAGACGACGCTGCAGCAGACGCTGGAGCTGGCCGAAGCGGGAAGCGAAATTGTGCGCTGGACGGTGAACGTGCCGGAAGCGGCGGCGGCCGTGCCGGTAATCAAAAAGCGGCTGCTGGACGCGGGCTGCAACGTGCCAATCATCGGGGATTTTCACTATAACGGGCATGTGCTGCTGACGAAATATCCGGAGTGCGCGGCGGCGCTGGACAAGTACAGGATTAATCCGGGGAATGTGGGCGCGGGGCAGCGGCGGGACGAACAGTTTTCAACGATTTGTAAGGTGGCCGTGGAGCATGGCAAGCCGGTGCGCATCGGCGTGAATGGCGGATCGCTGAATCAAGAGCTGGTGATGCGCAAGATGCAGGAAAACACCGACCAGAACCTGGGGAAAGAAAGCGAAGAGATTATCAATGATTGCATGGTGCTTTCGGCGCTGCAGTCCACGGAACTGGCGCTGGAGAGCGGACTTCGCAACGACCAGATTATTATTTCGTGCAAGACTTCGCGGCCGCGGGATTTGATTACGGTGTATCGGGATTTGTCGGGGAAGACGCAGCAGCCGCTGCACCTGGGATTGACGGAAGCAGGGATGGGGATGAAGGGGCTGGTGTGGTCGTCGGCTTCGCTGGGCGTGCTGCTGGCAGATGGGATTGGCGATACCATCCGGATTTCGCTGACGCCGAAACCGGGCGGCGACCGGCGCGAGGAAGTGTACGCGTGCTGCGAACTGCTGCAGGCGCTGGGGCTGCGGTCGTTTTCGCCGAGCGTGACGGCGTGTCCGGGTTGCGGGCGGACGACGAGCACTACGTTTCAGGAATTGGCGGAGCGGACGCAGGATTACATTCGCGAGATGATGCCGACGTGGAAGACGCAGTATGACGGCGTGGAAACAATGACGCTGGCGGTTATGGGCTGTATTGTGAACGGGCCGGGCGAATCGAAGGCCGCGAACATTGGGATTAGTTTGCCGGGAACGGGAGAGGCGCCACGGTGCCCGGTGTACATTGACGGGCAAAAGGCGATGACGCTTGAAGGGACTTACGACGAACTCGCGGCGGCGTTCAAGAAGCTCCTCGATGATTACGTCAGCACCAAGTATTCGCGCAAAGTGACGGAAGTATCTTCACGTTAAAATCACTTGCCATGGCGCAGCCTGCAGCAGGAATGAATTCACTCCGGAGGGCACTTGCAGTCTGGGTGATTCTTATCTTCGTTCTGTTCTACCGTTTCTCGATAAGTCAGATCGCAGTCCAAGGGGGAGATGGCGCCTACCATGTCAGCGCAGGTTCGCATCCCATCCTGCTCGCATGGTCAATTATTGCTATTGTTCTGTTTTTTGCGAGCGTATACATCGAGGGGACGGCGACCGAGGATGGAATTCCTAGTCTGGGAAGAAGGTTTTTAGCATTTTTGATTGACTTCTTTTTCAGCCTTGCAGTGATATCGACTTTCGCAGCCGTGATTGCCCTGCTCATCGAATACTCGCACACGAGACAATTCGCATGGAGTTTTGAAAGGAATTATTCATTACCGACCGACGATATGATCCTCCTTCCTCTTCTAGTTTTAACCATGGTCCTAATGTTTTTTTATTTCGTTTGGCCGCTTACAAAGGGGAAACAGACAGTGGGCGCATTCATAATGCGCCTCTCGACCACTCCTCCGTTTGGAGACAAAGGATGTTTCACCTTCCGAGAGGCTGCTCGGAGAGTCTGGTTCGAATTTCGGGGTCTGACCTTGTTCGCAGTGTTCAAGCCGGGCCTCGACGCTCAAGGAAGAACCTGGTACGACCGGGAAACGAACTGCAGAGTAAGACTGATCAAATTCCAATAGATCCGACGTATAGTCCGGTGATTGGGTCGTTTCCGCCATGTTAGACTAGCAATTTCATTTTGACCTCGGGATGGAGCCAACGTGAAAATTAGCCGGGAAGATGTGTTGCGGGTGGCGGAGCTGGCCTATTTGGACTTGACTGAGGCGGAGTTGGAGACTTACCGCGCGCAGGTTGATGAGATTCTGGAGTACATCGGGAAATTGAACGAGCTGGATACGGCTAACGTGGAGCCGATG
>DASSGJ010000371.1:0-7164 GCA_035693545.1 Candidatus Acidiferrum sp. | reverse complement strand
GCCGGATCGAGGACGCCCCATTTGCGCTCAATCGCGTAAGGACCAGCGCCGCTGGCAAGCTCCGGGTATCCGACAAACCATGAGGTACTGTGTCCGGGCATGTCGAATTCGGGCATCACGCGGATGCCGCGATCGCGCGCGTAGTCGATCACGTCGCGAATCTCCTCCTGGCTGTAGTACAGCCCGTCGGAGCCTTGTTCGTGCAGCTTGGGAAATTTCCGGCTCTCCACGCGGAAGCCCTGGTAGTCGGAAATGTGCCAATGAAAGACATTCATCTTCACGGCTTCCATGCCATCCAGATTGCGCTTGATAACTTCGACCGGAATGAAATGCCGGCCGGAGTCGACCAGCAGTCCCCGCCACGGAAATCGCGGACGATCTTCAATGTGCAGAGCCGGCACGCGGAAACCGTCGGGACTAATCTCGATCAACTGGAGGAATGTTTGCAGCCCGCGAAGTGTGCCCAGCGGATTTGCAGCATGCAATTTCGCACCGGTGGAAGAAACATCCAGCGTGTAAGACTCGTCCTCTCCGACCTCTTGAACGGGTTTGCTCTCACGGTCAGTCTTGATTTCGAGCGTCGCCGCGCCGGTGCTGGTGCTTGCTGGCGGCAGAACAAGCCCAGTTTGCCGCCGCACCTGATGCAGAAATCTTTGGCCGGCACGATCGAGGCGCGGCTCGCGGTAGCCCGCCAGCGCGATACGGAAGCTCGAATCAATCTTCAGCGAACCTTCCGTGAGCTCCACCTTCGCCGGCAGCGGCATGAGGTTCAATGGTGTGTTTGACTGCGCGTTTGCCATGCAAGCTCCGGTTGCCACAAGGAATATTGCCGGTAAAATGCACCGTGGCCCTGTCCCCACTCGATTCATCGGCAATTCCCCCAGCCCGTTTAAATCGGTTCAACGCCCCCAAATCCCCGGAACGCGCCGCCCTAAGGGTGGCACAACTCTCGTGCCAGGACAATTCCCTTCCCAAGATTTCACGCTTGTAACAACGGCTTTTGAAGTTCATTCTGGCTTTGCTGAATGATTGGGTTAGAATGTGCCGCGGTATCGCGTGCAACCTTCATGAAAACTTCGATTGCCATTTATCCCGGCTCTTTCGATCCCGTCACCAACGGGCATCTCGACTTGATCGGCCGTGGCGAAAAGATGTTCGACCACCTGATTGTCGCCGTCCTGAAAAATATGGAGAAAGAACCCCTCTTCTCGGTCCCCGAACGCGTCGAAATGCTGCGAGAAGTCACCAAAGAATTCCCGAGCGTGGAAGTCGACGTTTTCCAGGGCCTGCTGGTGGACTATGCCCGTAAGCGCGACGCGGCCGTGATCCTCCGCGGCATCCGCGCCGTTTCCGACTACGAATACGAATTGCAAATGGCGCTGATGAACCGCAAGCTCGAGCCGCGCCTCGAAACTGTGTTCATGCTCCCCGGCGAAACCTACAGCTACCTGAGCGCAAAACTCGTCCGCGAAATCGCGCAACTCGGCGGCCCGCTGACCGGCTTGGTCCCTCCGCTCGTCGAACAAAAGATTCGCGCGAAGCTTGCCATCGGCGCCAAGTAAATCCGCCCCTGTCTTTGCCGCTGTTCCCGATTGAAATTCCCGCACTTTTCCTGAAAACTAGTTAGTCACAGCTTCGCCCCGAGGAGAGCCCGTGCAACTGACCAACCGCATCAATCGCATCCAAACTTCGCCCACCGCTTTGGTGATTTCCGCCGCTGAACAGTTGAAAGCCAAGGGTGTGGACATTGCCGACTTCGGCCCCGGCGAGCCGGACTTTCCGACGCCCGACCACATCAAGAAAGCCGCGGTCAAGGCCATCGAGGAAAATCGCACCAAATACACGCCGACCGGCGGAATCATGGCGCTGCGCGAAGCAATCGCTGCCTGGCACAAGCGCGAACTCGCCTCCGACTACACGGCAAGAGAATGCGTCGTCACCGTTGGAGGAAAACATTCCATCTTCAACGCCGCCAGCGTGCTCATCCAGAACGGCGACGAAGTGATTCTGCCCGCGCCATACTGGGTCAGCTTCCCGGACATCATCAAGTACGCCGGCGGCACGCCCGTAATCGTGCAGACCAGCGCGGAAGACGGATTCGCCGCCAAGGCCGCCGACATCGAAAAAGCCATCACCCCAAAAACAAAGATGGTGATCATCAACTCGCCCAGCAATCCGACGGGCGGCGTGGTGGACGCGCCGGAGTTCGAGAAAATCCTGGCAATCTGCAAGAAACGAAATATCTGGGTGATGGGCGACGAATGCTACTCGCATTTCGTCTACGATCCGCACAAACCGTTTTCCATCGCCAGCGCGAAGGACAGCAAAGCCAACGTCATTATCATCGGCAGCGTTTCGAAAACCTTCGCCATGACGGGCTGGCGCATCGGCTACACGCTCGCGCCCGAAGAACTTATTCAAGCCATGATCAAGGTACAAAGCCAGTCCACCTCGAACCCGACTTCGATCGCCCAGTACGCGGCGCTCGAAGCGATGCGCGGCTCGATGGACACCGTACCGCCCATGCTTGCCGAATATGCGAAGCGCCGGAAACGCATCGTGGAAGGTCTGCGCGCGATTCCCGGCATCACCTGCGAATGGCCCGGTGGCGCGTTCTACGCCTTCCCCAACGTTTCCGCACATCTTGGCGAAGGCAAAAACGCCGCTGCCAAAAACGATACAGAGCTTGCGAAGCTGCTCCTCGAAAAAGCGCATGTCGCACTCGTTCCAGGCGAAGCCTTTGGCGCCCCCGGCTTCCTTCGCCTTTCGTATGCCACTTCCATTGAACGCATCGAGGAAGGGCTCCGGCGCCTGGAAAAATTCTTTTCCCGCGCGGAGGCTGCCGCCTAGACCGTGATGCAACCTGTTCTCTCGCGACTTGAGCCCTTTTTCAGCCCACGGATTTGGGGTCAGCGTTCGCTTGCTCCCTGGTATCCCGACAAAGTAAATCTGAAAGAACCCATCGGCGAAGCGTGGCTGACGGCCTTCGATTCGCGTGTATCGAACGGGCCGTTCGCGGGCAAAACCCTGCGCGAGATGTGGCACGCTATGCCCGCGGATTGGCGCGGACGGCGGCACGCGTCTCTAGCCGAATTTCCTGTGCTCATCAAATTCATTTTCCCAGACGACAAATTATCCATCCAAGTGCACCCCGACGATGCCTACGCCAAAAAGCACGAGCAGGCCGCAGGCGGCCGGGGAAAAACCGAGATGTGGCATCTGGTCTGGGCGAAAAACGGCGCGGAAATCCTTTTTGGACTGAAACCCGGGGTGGACAACCAGGAATTCCGCAAGGCCCTCGCTGACCACTCCGTAGAAAATCTCCTGCCCCACATTCCTGCCCAGACCGGCGACACCTACTTCGTTCCAGCGGGAACACAACACGCCATGGGCGCCGGCCTCGTCGTCTGCGAAATCCAGGAATATTCGGACCTGACTTACCGCGTCTACGATTTTGGCCGGGTGGATTCCTCCGGCAAACCACGCCAACTGCACATCGAAAAGGCCCTCGAAGTGACGGATTTCAGCGGAACTCGCGGGGGAAAAATTGAGCCATTGCCATTGCACTCGCCGGACGCGAAGAAATATCTCCTTGCGGCCTGCCAATATTTTGCGACCGAACGCTGGGATTGCAACCGGACCACACCCATCGAAAGCGATCCGCAGGAGTTTCAGATTTTCGTAATTTTGGAAGGAACCGGCGCCTTCCATGAAAGCGAGCACGCATTTCCATTTCGTCCGGGCGAAGCATGGTTTCTGCCTGCAAATTTGGCGACCACTCTTCTCCAGCCGGATGGCGTATGCTCGGTCTTGCGCGTAACTGTGCCGGACACTCGCGAACTGCAGCGGCAGTTGCGCAACCAGGGATTTGAAGGCCAGGCGATTTCGCGCGTCGTGATAGGTGCCGAGTGAAAAAGGAAAAGCCACTCGCGATCCACGCTGTGATTCTTGCCGGAGGCCGCGGCACGCGTTTCTGGCCCCGCAGCCGCACGCGCACGCCCAAGCAGCTTCTGAACATTGTCGGCGAAGGATCCATGCTGCAGCAGACGGTTGCGCGCCTCGCCCCTTTTGTTCCCGCGCAGCGCATCTGGACCGTGACCAACGCCGAGCAGGCCTCTGCTCTCACAAAACAATTGCCTGCCGCCGCAAGAACGCATGTGTTGGCCGAACCGGTCGGTAGAAACACCGCCGCAGCAATCGCCCTGGCCGCAATTCACGTACGCCGCGCCGCTGGCGGCGATGCTTTGCTCGCAGTTCTGCCCGCGGATCACTACATCGCGCGGCCGGACCGTTATCGCGACATCGTGCGCGCTGCTTTGGACGAAGCACGCAAGCCCGGGCACATGGTCGTCCTCGGCATTCCGCCAACGCGCCCCGAAACCGGCTACGGCTACATTGAGCGCCAGGGAGATTCGATCACCTTACAAGGTGCGCCAATTTTCGCCGTGCGCTGCTTCAAGGAAAAGCCGGAGCTCGCCGTCGCCAGGGAATATGTTGCCTCTGGAAATTTCCACTGGAACGCGGGAATGTTTTTCTGGCGCATCTCCACTTTCCTGGACGCGTTAAAGGAATTCCTGCCGAAGACCCATGCGCTGGTTGAAGAACTCGCCCGGCACATCGGGAAGCGAACCTACGCCGCTAAATTGAAGCGCATTTACCCTCAGCTCGAAAACATATCCGTGGACTACGCCATTCTCGAACGCGCCACGCAGCGTTCCGGCCAGCCGCGCGTCTTTGTCATCCCCGCCGAAATGGGTTGGAGCGACATCGGCTCCTGGGCCGCGGTCCACGAACTGCTCGCCAAGCATCCGGCGGAAAATATTTTTGCGGGCTCCGGCCACACGCTCGACGCCGAAGGCAATTTCCTCTGGAGCCCCGGGAAATACGTCGCCGCCATCGGTGTCAGTGGGCTCGTGGTTGTGGAAACTCCCGACGCCCTCCTCATCTGCCCCCGCGATCGCGCCCAGGACGTCGGCAAAATCGTCAAAGCCCTCGAAGACCGCAAGCACAAGAAACTTCTGTAAACGCAAACTCCATCGCGCGTGATCGCCGCCCTTCGGAAAAGTGGTGGAGGTAGCTTGAAATCGGTGGAATTGCACTGTAGAGTTCCGGCCCAGATGAGCGAAAACTTCAGTTATTTTCTGTGGGGCAGTCTTTGTCTAGCGACGGGAGCCCTCATTCTCCACAATCTCGTCGCGCTCGTGCGATTCGACCAGGATTCGAGTCTTCGATTAAAGGCCTGGTTCCACAAGAAATTAGGACCGTCCGGCTTGAACCGCGAGTTGTGGTCTGCCGGGACGCCGGGTGGATCCCGAAGTTCGCGAATCGTGTTTCGCGTGGTTGGTGTAACTGCTCTGCTGATGGGGTTGGTGTTAATGGGCCTGGCATTTCGAGGTCATTTTCACTGAGATTTCCAGTCGTGCTACCGATTTGTCATCAAGGATACCGATGTTCCCCTCGCGTCAAGCCGCTAATTCTTTCTGCAGCGCTTTCCCCTTGCGGAACCAAGGCCGCTCCACCCGTTGCATGTATCTGGGCAACGTTCTTTTCTTCGCCACCAATTTCTGCGCCCACTCCTGCGCTTCTTCTTTTTTCCCTGCCAGCTTCAGATAGTTTGCGTAGTTGTACAGCGTTTCCGGTGTTGTCGAAAATTGCGCGGCCGGTGCGAAATAAAACGCAGCTTTCTCCAGATCGCCAGTGCGCGCATAGGCGTCGCCCAGCAGCCCCGTCGCCCGGTAGTAGTCGAATTTCGGGTCCTTCCCGACTACGTACTCCAGGTCGGGGATGGCGCCGGCATAATCCCCCATTTCCAGCGCCGCCTTTGCCCGCAGGTAAAACGCATGCGGTGAATCGCTCCTCGTGGAGATCGCCCGGTTCAGCAACTCCCTCGCCTTCGCATAATTCTTCTGTTCGAAATAGAGTTCGGCCAGTTCTTCGAGATTTCCCGCCGAAGGATTGTCTAGAATCTGTATCTCAAGGTTCTGAATCCGCGAACGTCTGCCGAATCCCTGGAATGTGCCGCGCAACAAACCCAGGTCAGGAATCATCTCGGCGACCACGTAAACACCCGCTCCCAGCGCTCCGCCAAAAATAATGATCCAGAGCCAATAGCCTTCCGGACGCCGCTTCACGAAGTGCCAGAGAGCCACACCCTGCACAACAAAGCCCCACGGATAGATGAGGAAACTGAGTCCTCCCATGCCCGCCCACCCCGTAAATTCCCTTCAGGCTGATGACTTTGGCAACAGAATCCGGTATCGCCGCGCGCCTGTCAATCCAACCATTCTCTATTTCATGTAAGAGTGACTATCCCTTTGTGCATCTGCAGCCAAAATGGTCGGCGTTTATCACTTTTCTTTACCGTTGCCTAACCCTGCAATCTTTGGCCACTCGCCTTCCTCGCGTATACTCACTGGAATGACTTCGCTCAAGTTTGGCACCGACGGATGGCGCGGCATCATCGCCGGAGATTTTACGTTTGCGAACGCACGCACCGTCGCCGCCGCAATTGCACGATACGTGGTGCGCGGCGAAGACGCTCGCAAGGGAGTGCTCGTAGGCTATGACCATCGCTACGCCAGCGACACCGTCGCAGCGGCCGTCGCCGAGGTGATCAGTTCCACCGGAACACCGGTGTGGCTCGCCGACAAGCCCTGCCCCACGCCCGCGATTTCCCTGCTCGTCCGGCAGCGTCAAGCCGCCGGCGGCCTCGTCATCACCGCGAGTCACAATCCGTATTCGTGGAACGGCATCAAGTACAAGGCCAGCTACGGCAGCAGCGCGCTGCCCTCTATCGTCGCCCAAATTGAAAGCGAGCTCGAAGGCGTGGTTTCGAACGGCGTGCCGCCTCTGCCGCCGCGAAAAGATTTGATCCACCGGCTGGAGCCGCGAGCGCCCTATCTCGACACCATCGAAAAGCTGATCGATTGGCAGCGCCTCCGCGATGCGAAATTCCGCTTCGTCGTTGATCCGATGCACGGCTCAGCTGCCGGCCTGCTGCGCGAACTCTTCCAGCGCAACGGTGTCGTCTGCGACGAAATTCGCGGCACGCGCGACCCGCGCTTCGGTGGCGTCCATCCCGAGCCTATCGAGCCGCACATCGAAGCCCTCCGCAAGGCCGTGCGCGCCGGCAAATACGACGCGGGCCTTGCCGCCGACGGCGAC
>DASSGJ010000370.1:0-3001 GCA_035693545.1 Candidatus Acidiferrum sp. | reverse complement strand
CCCGCGGCGAACGACGGGCGATTTTTGATGCGGCCGAAAGCGCCGAGAGCCAGAGCTCCGCCGATGGCCGCGACCGCGCCACCCCAATAGCTGTTGATCCAATAAGAAGCGATGCAAAGCCGGAGCGCGGCGAGAACCCCGGCGAGAAAAGCCCAGCGAGCGGGCATCCACGCCTGCAGCATCCAGACGAATGCGGCGGCCATAGCGGCAGCGCTGAGGAGCACACCAATCCACGGATTGCCGAGAAGTTGGCCAAAGGCCAGAAGCAACCCCTGCGCGGGAGGATATTTGGAGGCGTAAGTGGGAAACCAGAGTTCGTGGAACGTCTCAAAGCTTCGCCAGAGCGGGTGAGGCGGATTGGCAAGGCGGCCGTGAGAAAACGTATCGCCCATCAGAAGGTAGCTGAATTCGTCGTGGATGCCGGGATTGGGAACGGGAAGCCGGCCGAGCAGCGCAAGACGCAGCGTTATCACAAAGAGAAACAAGAGCAGAACGGCGAGGAGTTTCCGGGCAGCGAGGCGGGAAAAGAGGCGCTCCATCCTCCTGAAGAAACGCTCGGAAGGGCCCGGGAAAAAAATCGCCGGCAGCACAAACGCGAGCGCGAGCAAAATCGTAACGGTTGGCTCGGTGAGCCAAGTGGGGATGGAAGAATCCATTGAGAGTTCGGAAAATCACCCGCAGCAGCAACGGCTACGGGCGGTTCAGGATTCCATTGTAGTGGATGGAGAGAGAAAATCAGCCGACTAATTGCCACGGGCCGGGTTGCGAATGCGAGTGGAATAGGCGTTCCATCCTTCCGCGCATCTTTCTGCTGGGCGAATTGCGGCGATTTTTGGTAATTTCGGGCGGAGGCACTGATGAGGAAACAGCTTATGTGGACGGCTATTGGAGTGATTCTGGCAGCAGCAGCGCTGCTCGCCGTCATCAACGCAAATCTGCGCGCCGGAGACAAATCGCCGGCTGTGGGAACGCCTGCGCCGGACTTCAGCCTGAATTCGCAGGATGGAAAGCCCATCAGCCTGCACGATTTCAAGGGCAAGTGGGTGGTGCTGTATTTCTACCCGAAGGATATGACCAGCGGCTGCACGATCGAGGCCCACAATTTTCAACGCGATCTGGCGAAGTATGACGCAAAGCACGCCGTGATCCTGGGGGTCAGCGTGCAGAACGAGAAAACACACCAGGAGTTTTGCGCCAAGGAAAGCCTGACCTTCAAGTTGCTGGCGGACACGGACAAAGAAGTTTCGAAGAAGTACGACTCGGTGATGAATCTTGGAGTCGCGAAGCTGTCGGCGCGGCATACATTCCTGATTGACCCGAACGGCGTCGTTCGCAAAGTGTGGACCACGGTGGATGTGAAAACGCACAGCGACGACGTGCTGGCTTCCCTGGACGAATTGCAGAAGGCGGGCGGCTGAGTCCGTCTTCAAATGGGGGCGGTGGTTTCAGGCTCCGGAATGCGCTAAAGTTTCGGAGCCTTTTATTTTGGAGGGTGCAGACATGAAACGGAAACTCTTTCTACCCATACTCGCGCTGGGAATATTGGGATTAGGGCTGGCTCTGCGAGCTGGAGCCCCAAAAACAGAAACGGTCAGTTACAAGAGCGGCGACGAAACGGTGAACGCCTATCTGGCGTTGCCGGACGGCGCGGGAAAGCACCCAGCCATCGTCGTGATCCACGAGTGGTGGGGACTGAACGACTGGGTGAAGGAGCAGGCGCAGAAATACGCCGCGCAGGGGTATGTGGCGCTGGCGGTGGATCTCTATCGCGGAAAAGTGGCGGCGAATCCCGATGAAGCGCACATCCTGATGCGGGGATTGCCCGATGATCGGGGGATGCGCGACCTGGAGGCGGCGTTTGCGTATCTTTCGTCGCGGCCGGATGTGAATGCGGGAAAGATTGGTTCGGTGGGATGGTGCATGGGCGGAAGCTGGTCGATCAAGCTGGCAGTGGACCAGCCGAAACTGGCGGCTTGCGTGGTGAATTATGGCTGGCTGCCTTCGGATGCCGCACTGGTGGCAAAGATCAAAGCGCCGGTGCAAGGAAATTTCGGGGCGGATGACCAGGGGATCCCACCGAAAGATGTGAAGGCATTTGAGGCGGCGATGAAAGCCGACGGGAAAACCACCGACATCAAGATTTATGACGGGGCTGGCCACGCATTTCAGAATCCCAACAACAAGCAGGGGTATCGTCCGGAAGCCGCCGCGGATGCCGGACAGCGCATCTCGGGCTTCTTTCAAAAATATCTGCACTGAGCGATCGAGTTTCGCTCGCGGAGAATCAGACGTTCGCCAGCACCTTCAGGCCGGGAACGCCGATCATTTTCTGGTCGGCGGTGACCAGAATCAGATCGAAAGCGATGGCCGTGGCGGCAAGAAATCTGTCGGCTGGGTCCTTGTGATTCGGCAAAATGTAACGCATCTCATGCGCCACATGCCAAGTCAGGTTCGCTTCCTGTAATTCCATATCCTGAACCGTGCGTGCATACCACACCGCGAAATCCTCTTGGAATGAGATCCTTTTCTTTTCCAAAAGAATCATTACCTCCCAAATGCTGATCGGCGATAGGTAGCAATCGTTGCAGCGTTCAGTTACAGCCTGGTGGACGATCGAACTCAATTTATGGGGTTCTCGGAACATCCACAACCAGATATGGGTGTCGAGCAAGAACCGCATTTATTTTTCCTCATCCGACTCGCGAGCGGCTTCCCAGTCTGAAAGGTCCGAGATCGGGCCGACTATATCTCCGTGAATCGTGATTGAACCTATGCCAGTACCAAGCTTCGGAGCCCGCTTGGCCGGAGAAGGAGGAATGATCTGGGCGACCGGGTGGCCGAAGCGAGTAACGAGAATGGGCTGGCCGGTTTTTTTGACCTTTTCCAGGACGGCCAAGCAAGTGGCTTTGAATTTCGAGATGGCGATTTCTTCCATGGGACTGCTCCTAGCGGGTCAAATGGTAGCACAATGAACGACCATAGTCAAACCATAGTCTGACCA
>DASSGJ010000369.1:0-29509 GCA_035693545.1 Candidatus Acidiferrum sp. | reverse complement strand
TCGCGAACCGGCAGAGGAATGTTGGCGTCCACAGCAGCCATCAGTTCATCAATCTTCTTTTCCCACGCGGCGTCGCCGTTCAACGCTTGCAGCGCCGAACCGCGCACCACGGCAATCGTGTCGCCGGGGAATTGATAGCTCTTCAGCAATTCGCGAACTTCGAGTTCCACAAGTTCCAGCAACTCGGCGTCTTCCACCATGTCGCACTTATTCAGGAACACCACAATCGCCGGCACGCCCACCTGGCGAGCCAGGAGAATGTGCTCGCGGGTCTGCGGCATCGGTCCGTCGGTCGCCGCAACCACCAGAATCGCGCCATCCATCTGCGCCGCGCCGGTGATCATGTTCTTGATGTAGTCGGCGTGGCCCGGGCAATCCATGTGCGCGTAGTGCCGGTTCGGAGTTTCGTACTCCACGTGCGAAACCGCGATCGTAATACCGCGCTCGCGCTCTTCCGGCGCGTTGTCAATCGAATCGAACGCGCGGAACGCCACTTTCGGGTTGTGCTTCGACAACACCTTCGTGATTGCCGCCGTCAACGTCGTCTTGCCATGATCGATGTGCCCGATCGTTCCGATGTTCACGTGCGGCTTAGTCCGCTCAAATTTCTCTTTCGCCATTGCTTCCTCTGCTCCTAGTTCGAAATCGTTCTACAACTCAAACTTGTTTTACTTCTCTCCGCGGTGCTTCTTGATAACTTCTTCCGCAAGCGCCGCCGGCAACTCTGCGTAGTGCGAAAAGTGCATGGTGAATGTGGCACGGCCCTGGGTGCGGCTGCGAAGATCCGTGGCGTAGCCGAACATCTGCGCGAGAGGAACCTCGACGCGGATGACGTTGCTGCCCGCGCGGCTCTCGGTGCCCTGAATCGCGGAGCGCCGCGCATTCAAGTCGCCGAAGACAGGCGGCATGTATTCTTCGGGAACCACGACTTCCACCTTCATGATGGGTTCGAGAAGAACTGCCTTGGCGCGAGCGCAAGCTTCCTTGAAAGCCATGGAGCCCGCGATTTTGAAAGCCATTTCGTTCGAGTCCACATCGTGGTAGCTGCCGTCCACAAGAACCACGGCGACATCCACCATCGTGAAGCCCGCGAGAATGCCGTTGTCCAGCGCTTCGCGAATGCCTGCTTCAATCGGAGGAATGAATTCGCGCGGAATCGAGCCGCCGACGATCTTGTCAATGAACAGAAACCTGTGTTCCTTGTCGAACTTCCATTTGCCGGGCGTGCCGCCGGTGATGGACTTCGCCAGTTCGTCGATATCGTCGGTCGAAAGCTCCTTCATGTTTTCATGGTCGGAGCTGGGCATCGGATGCAATTCGATCTTGCAGTGCCCGTATTGCCCCTTGCCGCCGGTCTGCTTGATGTACTTGCCTTCCGCGAGCGCTTTTTTGCGGACTGTTTCGCGATAAGCGACCTGTGGCCGGCCAACGTTGGCCTGCACGTTGTATTCGCGCAGCATGCGGTCGACGATAATTTCAAGGTGAAGCTCGCCCATGCCGGAGATCAAAGTCTGGCCGGTGTCGGGCTCCGTCGAAACACGGAAAGTCGGATCTTCCTGCGCCAGGCGCTGCATGGCTACGCCCAGCTTGTCCTGGTCCGCTTTGGTTTTCGGCTCAATGGCGACGGAGATAACCGGCGTCGGGAAATCAATGGATTCCAAAATGATCTGCTTGTTCTCATCGCAGAGCGTGTCGCCGGTGTTGACGCTCTTCAAACCGACGCAGGCGCAAATATCGCCGGCATAAATTTCGTCGATCTCTTCGCGTTTGTTGGCATGCATCTGCAACAGCCGGCTGATGCGTTCGCGGGAACCCTTTGCAGAGTTCATCACGTAGCTGCCGGACTTGAGGACGCCGGAGTAAACGCGGATGTAAGTAACGTGGCCGACGAAGGGGTCGGACATGATTTTGAAGGCCAGCGCGGAAAAGGGTTGGTCGTCAGCGGCGCGGCGAAGTTCGGTTTCGTCGTTTTCGGGGTTCGTGCCTTCCACCGGAGGAACATCGATCGGCGAAGGCAGGTAATCAACCACCGCGTCGAGCAGCGGCTGAATGCCTTTGTTCTTGAACGCGGAGCCGGCCAGCACGGGAACAATTTTCAGCGCTAGCGTGGACTTGCGGACCGAATGCCGCATTTCCTCAACGGTCAGCGAGACGCCGTTCAAATACTTATCGAGCAGGGTGTCATCGTGCTCGGCGATGTATTCCACCATTTTGTTGCGATGCTCGTCGTAAAAAGCCTTGTCGATAGCCGAGCCCTTGAGAGCAGCTGCAATGTCCGGACGCGAATCCACAAACGCTTTGTCCCAAAGCTTTTCCACTTCGAAAACCTCGAACTTCGCGCCCAGGGTTTCCTCGAGCCACACAATCACTTTCTGCTCGATGAAATCGATCACCCCGATGAAATTATCTTCGCGGCCGAGGGGAAACTGCAGAGGCACTGGATGTGCGCCAAGCCGCTTGCGGATGGTGCGGATCACGTGGTCGAAGTCCGCGCCCATGCGGTCCATCTTGTTTACGAAGCAGATGCGCGGCACGCGATACTTGTCGGCCTGGCGCCACACGGTTTCCGATTGCGGCTGCACGCCGGCAACGGAGTCGAACACGCAAACGGCGCCGTCGAGAACGCGTAAAGAGCGCTCGACTTCAACAGTGAAGTCCACGTGGCCGGGCGTATCAATGATGTTGACGCGATATTTCTTGTCAAAACGGGTCCAGCTGGCGGTCGTGGCGGCGCTGGTGATCGTGATTCCACGCTCGCGCTCCTGCTCCATCCAGTCCATGGTGGCCGTGCCTTCATCCACCGAACCGATTTTGTAAGTGACACCCGTGTAGAACAGGATGCGCTCGGTCGACGTGGTCTTGCCGGCGTCGATGTGCGCCATGATCCCGATGTTGCGGGTATCTTCGAGTTTGAATGCTCGGCTCATAGTCCCTTGAACGGCCCTTTTCTCCCCGGTTCTTGTTGCGACAGCTTCACTCACGGCTACCACCAAATCTTTCTGAAATTCGTATTACCAGCGATAGTGCGCGAACGCCTTGTTGGCTTCGGCCATACGGTGCACGTCTTCTTTCTTCTTGATCGCGCCGCCACGGGAATTCGCCGCGTCGATCAACTCATCGGCCAGCTTCTCCACCATGGTCTTGCCGGCGCGCTCGCGCGAATATTGCAGCAGCCAGCGGATCGCCAGCGATTGCCGGCGGAACGGATTCACTTCCACGGGCACCTGGTAGTTGGCGCCGCCGACGCGCCGGGTCTTGACCTCGACCAGCGGTTTCAGGTTCTCGATGGCCTTCTTGAAGATTTTCAGCGCATCGTCATTCGTCTTCTTGGCGATCTGGTCCATCGCGCCGTAGAACACCCGCTGCGCCGTGCTCTTCTTGCCTTCCCACATCATCGAGCAGATGAACTTTTCGACGATCGTTTCGCCGTACACCGGGTCGGTCGCTTGTGCGCGCCGGCTGATTATTCCTTTGCGAGGCATTTCGTTTCATGCTCCTTCAGAATCTTGTTCAGCTGCTAAATTCGATCCTTACTTCACCCTGAGATCCTTCGTCGCGGACTCCTCAGGATGCCGACCCTTATCGGGTCGTCACTTCGCCGCCGCGCCGGCCTTCGGACGCTTCGCTCCGTACTTCGAGCGGCCCTGCTTGCGGTTTTCCACTCCCGCCGCGTCCAGCGTGCCGCGCACAATGTGATAACGGACACCCGGAAGGTCCTTCACACGGCCTCCGCGCACCAGCACGATCGAATGCTCCTGCAGGTTGTGGCCGACACCGGGAATATACGTTGTGACTTCGATGGCATTGGTCAGGCGAACGCGAGCCACCTTGCGCAGCGCGGAGTTCGGTTTCTTCGGCGTCTGCGTGTAAACGCGAATGCACACGCCGCGCTTTTCCGGGCAGCCCATCAGCGCAGGCGACTTCGTCTTCGAGATGATTCCTTCTCTTCCCATCCGGACAAGTTGCGAAAACGTCGGCACAGTCGTTCCTCTTTTCAGAAGTACTAAGCTCTCAGTTATAAGTTTTAAGCGCGACCGCTTTACTGATTACTTAAAACTTACGACTAACAACTTTTTCTGCGCGCGCAGACAAATTGCTCTCACTCTCGCTTTGCGCGCAGCCCAATACGCGAGAGCACACCAACAGGCTCAAAGGTGTACTGCGAATCCGGAGAGACCAGCAAGAAACTCCGCACGCACTCCAAGAGGGAGAACTACGCTCCTGGTTTCGATTCGGAGAGGCTCACTCGGCTTTTCGGGGCTGGCGCCCCATTCCGGCCGCTCTTCTGTCCCATTCCATCGTTCTTGTTCCGGGACCGAAGAATTCCCATCAAACCAACCATCCCCCAATTACCCTAAACCGGATGGCTGCTACTGCTCGGGGAAAATACCCCTGAACAAACATAAAGTATAGAGAAGGCGGAACCTTCTGTCAAACCTCTTTAGCCACAAGCCAGTGGAAATAATTGTGGAAAAGTGGTGAATGGCACGGGGCTTGCCTTTCTTTGGGCCTAGTACTCCTCAAATCCCACGCCACAAAGGATTTAGATGCTGGATGGTTACCCAAGGGTAAAATCCCGCCATCAATCCTCTAAACAATTATAAATAGGCACTTTACTGCCTACTGTGGACCTTGCCCCAGGTCACCGAACGTCCAGAGACCTATGGCTTTCACCATGTCGTACAGGCCGCTCTCGCGCAGCGCGCGGGCGGTCTTTTCCGCTGACCATGGGGTCGCAAATCGTTCCTGGCGGTCCGCGATCCAGTAGCCGGTCAGCGCCATGACCGTAGCGTCCTGCGCGAGGACATCCGGTTTCACAGCCTCGAGGGCGTCGGCGGCGCTGTGGTGGGTGTATTTGTATTCCGGCGAATCCTGATCGAGATTGATGCCGGGGAGTCCGACGAGAATGAACGAGGCGGTGTCGGTTTCGAGTTCGATTTTGTCGGAAACCTTGATGTCGCGAATGTTGCGCAGCGAGTCGGCGAAAGGCTCGAAAGAATCGAGGAGATCCGCGCGGCCGCCCAGTTGGAACTCGCGCACGGGTCCTTGGCCGTTATCGAGAATTACCGCGGCGAGATGATTCTTGATTTCGCCGGCGTGCTGCTTCACGTAGGCGAGCGAGCCGAGCAGCCCCTCTTCTTCCCCGGTAAAGAGCACGAACCGAAGCGTGCGTCGCGGGCGAACGCCGCTCTTGATGATTGCGTCGGCAGCGGCAAGCGTGGCAGCAACGCCCATGCCGTTGTCGGTTGCACCTTCGCTCAAATCCCAGGAATCCAGATGCCCGCCGAGGACTACGATTTCCTCGGGATGTTCGCGGCCAGGAATTTCACCGACGACGTTTGCGCTTTCCACTGGACCGTCTGTGAACTTGTTTTGGATGTTGACGTGGACCCGAACGGTTTTTCCGGCGAGCAGGTAACGTTCGATCTGGCCCTGGTCTTCGCGGGGGAGTTCCCCAAAGGGAATGGCAAAGTCCGCGGCGAAGCCGAGGATGCCGGTGTGAGCGAGGCCCAGTCCTTCGGGGCGGAAGCCGTAATCGCCTGTGAGCACGGCGAGCACGCCTTCACGCTTGGCGGCCCGCAAAAATTCGCCGATCTGTCCAAAGATGGTGCCAATGGTGCCCTTAGGAGGTCCCTGCGCCCGCAGAAATACCACTTTGCCGCGATAGGATTTGGCGTTTTTGATCTCGTGCTCAAGATCGAATACATTGGCTGTGGCGAGGTCGGCATCCACTCCGCCAGCTGGTGTGGATCCGGTCCAGCCCATCGCGACTACCGTGAGTTTACGGGGAGTCGGCGTAAGGATCGAGGCCTCGGCAGTGCCCCGTGTCCATCCCTTCCAGACGGAATATTTTTCGGCGCGAACATTCTCGAGGCCGATGGACTTCATTTTCGCCAGCCCCCATGCAATGCCTTTTTGGTCCTGAGAAGTACCGGTGAGGCGAGCGCCGATATCGTCGCTTAGCTCCGTGAGGTATTCGAAAGCGTGGGAGTCCATCGCGCCATTCCCGGCTACTTTGACGAGGCCCGCTTTGGTGGTGTCAGCGTCGCCGCTTTTGGGCGAAGAAACTTCGTTGGCGAAGCTGCAATTCGCCGCAACCAGCGCCACTGCCAGGGCCAGCAATCGATTCTTCATTCGTTCGCTCTCCGGTAAATTTTATGGAAGCACAAACGTCCACTCTAACATGCTCTTAGACGCGCCCCAGAACGCAGCGGCGCTCCTGGTTTGAAGCTTTTGTAGCGGCCGCCGCCTGCGGGGGCGTCTTTAGTACCTGGCTCGAAACGCAGCCTGAGACGCTGCTTTACCGTAATGGCGGGTGCTCCTAAACTTCCAACGTGAGCTCCCCGGTTCCAATTCTTTCCAAGTTTTCATTCCTATGCGCCCTGTTGTGTGCCGCAACCCTGGCGCAAGAACCCGCGGCCAAGCCGCCAGACTCGGCTAAGCCAGGCGATAACGTGGCTACACCCAAGAGCGAAGAAAAGCCCTCGCTGCCCTTCCAGATCCAACTGCTGGAAACGCATATCCGCTTTGAAACGAACGGGGATTCCCGAAAAGAAGTACACACGATAGTTAAGATCAACGACCTAGCAGGCGCCCGGCAATTTGCGCGGCTGGGCTTTGATTACAATCGTGCCTTCCAGCAAGTGGAAATCTCACTGGTAAGAATCAGCCACGCCAACGGCGGCACCAGCGAAATTCTTCCAGGCGCAATCACAGATGCTCCGAATCCAACAGTGGAGAAATTTCCTGCGTATCACGATGTTCGTGTGAAATCAGTGCGCATCTTGGGCCTGCAGGATGGCGACACGATTGAATATCGGGTGATGACGACAACCACGAACCATCCGCTGGCGCCCGATTTCTGGCTCGAACACACATTTGACCGCTCGGGACAAGTGCTCCAGGAGGAGTACGAACTCGATCTCCCCGCGTCGCTTGCACCCGCCACACTGATGGTGGTTGAGGATCAACAAACGAGGTCTGGGTTGGTTTCGCGCCTTTCCAATTCTTCCTTTGGCTGGACTACCCATCCGAAGCTACCTCCGGTGCAGGCAATCGGTCCGGCGCTGCCTCCTCGCATTTTCACCCAGGCGGAGATATTCCTCAAACCATCAGCGCCCAGTGTTTCTATTCAGAAAAAACAAGGTGGGGAAGAATCCAGGACTTCCTACACGTGGCATTCTTCGCTCGGCTCGATGAAATCCGCCCAAGCGGCGGAGTCGTCCGCGAACCCGGAAATGGCCGACGTGGAAGTTGGCCTGGCATCCACGTGGTGGAGTCTCTCTCATGCGCTATACGGCGCTCTAAGGACGCCTGATCCAGTCCCCAATGCAGTAGGCGATCTTTCCCGGCAACTTAAGCTGGGCACCAAGACAGATGTGGAGAGGGCTGAACGCATCTACGATTTTGTTTCGCAAAAAATCTTCACAGTCGATCTTCCGATTGGCGCGACTGGTTTCCATACACGCCTGCCCGGCGACATACTCTCGTCCGGTTATGCCATCGCAGAAGACAAATTCGCTCTTTTTCACGCCCTCAGCGAGGCCATGAATCTTCCCAGTGCCGCGGTGTTGATTGGGCCCACGAAAAAGATTGAGACCCTAGTGGTCCGGCCGACTGCCTTCAACCATTTAGTGATCTGGATTCCCATCGTCGATGTCTGGCTCGATCCCAGCCTAGAAGTTGCGCCCTTCCGCTCTCTCCCAGCGGCTTACCGGGGAAATTCGGGACTCTATCTGGGACCAGTCGAGGAGACGCACGATCTGGAGTCCCTTGTATGGACTGCCATCCCCAGCGATCTCCCGTTCCCCGCCGTCCAAAAGGTTGCCGTAAATGCGGCAATCGGGGAGGACGGAAAGTTGGCTGCGCGCGTGAAATATACTTTGCGCGGAGACAACGAACTGCTGTTGCGGTTGGCGTTTCACCAGACGCCGAAGGAGCGCTGGAAGGAAGTGGCCGGGTTGCTGGCGCTGTCGGATGGATTTCGAGGGACGATTACGAATGTGATGGCTTCGGACCCTATTGCGACGAAGGATCCGTTCACCGTGGAGTATGAGATTACGCAGCCTAAGTTCGTGGATTGGTCGAAGAAGCCAGTGCGAATACCTGCGCTCTTACCGCAGATTGCGCTGCCAGATCTTCCAGAGAAAACGGCGGGAAAGATTGAACTGGGAACCCCACTAGATGTGCAAACGAGTTTGAAATTACAACTGCCGGAGGGAACTACCGTGCAGACTCCGGCGGCGACGTCAGTGGCGCGCGATTATGCAACGTTCGCGTCAAAATACGACGGGCATCTGAACATAGTGAATGTTTCGCGGCACGTCAATTTTGTAATGAGAGAGATTCCCGCGGACCGCGCCGTTGATTTCAACGCGTTTCTGCGCGCGGTGCAAAATGACCAGGCGCAGATGCTTGTGTTGCTGCCACCGCCTGCGGCGAGCGCTACAACTCCATAACTTCGCGCTCTTTGGTGGCGGAGAGGTCTTCGATTTTCTTGGTTTCGGCGTGAGACAGTTTTTCGAGTTCGTCGAGCGACCGCTTCTGGTCGTCCTGGCTGATTTTCTTGTCCTTCTCCAGCTTGTCGATGGCTTCCTTGATGTCCCGCCGGATATTGCGCACGGCAGTGCGGTGATTCTCGAGCGCCTTGTGAATCTGTTTCACAAGTTCCTTGCGGCGCTCGCCGGTCGGGGCGGGAATCGGAATGCGCACGACCTTGCCGTCGTTCGTGGGATTCAGCCCGAGGTCGGAGGCGCGAATGGCCTTATCGATCAGCGGCACTACGCTGGGATCCCACGGCGTGATCATCAGCATGGAGGAGTCCGGAACGGTCAGGTTGCCAAGCTGATTCACGGGCATCGGCGTGCCGTGATAGTCCACGCGCACATTTTCCAGAATCGCCGCGTTGGCGCGCCCGGTGCGGACGCTGGTGAGTTCCTTGCGAAAATCATCGACGGCCTTTTCCATGCGCGTTTTTGCCGCCACAATGGCGGCTTTTGTGCTGTCCAGATTCGTCATCGTTCCATCCTCACTGTCAGAAATTGTCTCGCGTTGCCGCGACTCGCCCAGGCAGGCGCGAGGATTCCAGTCGTCCAGAGACCCGATACAAAAATCAAATTAAGCCGGGGTGACCGTTGAGCCGACGCGCTCTCCAAGCACGGCGCGGCGGATATTGCCGGGCTGATTCATATTAAAAACCACGATGGGCATGCCGTTGTCCATGCACAATGAAATGGCGGTGGAGTCCATGACCTTCAGATTCTGGTGCAGCACTTCGCGATACGTGATCTGCGCGAAAAATTTTGCCCCGCTGACTTTCTCGGGATCCGCATCGTAGACGCCATCCACGCGGGTGGCTTTGAGAATCACGTCCGCCTTGATTTCCATGGCGCGCAGGGCGGCGGCGGTGTCCGTGGAAAAATAAGGATTGCCCGTGCCCGCGGCGAAAATCACCACGCGGCCTTTTTCGATGTGACGGACCGCCCGGCGCCGGATGAACGGTTCGCACACCTGGTGCATTTCGATGGCGCTTTGCACCCGGGTGTGCACGCCCAGTTTTTCAAGCGCGTCCTGCAACGCGAGGGCGTTCAGCACGGTGGCCAGCATGCCCATGTAGTCGCCGGTGGCGCGGTCGATCTCAAATCCCTTTTGCCGCGCGCCGCGAAAAATATTTCCCCCGCCGACCATGATGGCGATCTGCGTGCCAAGTTTATGCACGTCGCGCAGTTCTTTGGCGATGCTGTAAATCGTCTGGCCGTCGATGCCAAATCCCTGCGAGCCTTGAAACGATTCGCCGGAAAGCTTCAGCAGAATCCGGCGGTAGGCCGGGCGCTTCTTGCCGTTTTTCTTCACCGCTTTCGATTGCGATGCCATGTGTCTCCGTTAAACCAAATTGAACCCTGCCGATTGTAACAAACATCGGTAGTTTGCGGATAATTTGGGTGGTTGAGTCGATGCCGTAAAAGCGGTGGCAGTGCCACCGCAGTCCAAACAATGAAAAACGCCCCGGGGACCGGGGCGTTTTGGGTGTGGCAACTTGCGTCGCCGAGATACGAATCAATACCGGCTTAGGCCTGCTCGGGAGCGGGGGTGCCGATCTGGTTGGGAACTTCGCCGACCTTGAACCGGGCAAAGCGGCGAATGGTGATGTTCTCGCCGAGCTTGGCGATCGCCTGGGTAATTTTCTCCCCGATGGTCATCGTTTCGTCCTTGATGAAGTGCTGTTCGTAGAGGCAAGTCTCCTCGTAGAACTTCTCCATCTTGCCGGTAACGATCTTCTGGATGACGGCGTCCGGCTTGCCGGTGGCGCGCGCCTGCGCAGCGTAAATTTCGCGCTCGCGCTCCAGCATTTCCGGCGTCACATCTTCCCGCCGAACGTAGCGCGGATCAACCGCGGCGATGTGCATGGCCACGTCGTGGCAAAGCTGCTGGAACGCATCGGTGCGGGCCACGAAATCGCTTTCGCAATTGATTTCCACGATCACGCCGATTTTCCCGCCGGCATGAATGTAGTGGCCAATCAAGCCTTCGGTGGCTTCGCGCGTGGCCTTTTTGGCCGCGGCGGCCTGGCCCTTCTTGCGAAGGACGTCAATGGCCTTCTGCACGTCCCCGGCGGTTTCCACAAGCGCGGAGCGGCAGTCACTGAAGCCAGCGTTCGTGAGTTCTCTCAGTTCCTTAACGAGCTTGGCTGGGATTTCCATAACTGGTTTTGAAGTACTCATCCTTTTCTCTTTTTCTCTTTTCTGAATTTCGCGATTACAAATTTTTACAAAAATGGCCCGGTGTGGATTTCGCTTTCAGCACCGGGCCAACAGAATGATTGAGCCTTGCGCCGTTGTTAGCGGGGTTCCTCGTCGGGAGGAACGGTGGTTTCGGCTGCTTCGATGAAGGCTTCCGTGCCCTCAACGAACTCGCCTTCCTGCTTCTCGTACTTCTCGTAGGCGCTGGTGTCCACGTAGTCCGGTCCGGCTTCAAGCGCCGCCTGATCGGCGGCAGCCTTCTGGTCGGCAACCTGCGACTGCTCGTACTGCGCGCGGCCTTCCGCAACGGAGTCGGCAATCTTCGTGGTGAACAGGCGGATGGCGCGCAGCGCGTCATCGTTGCCCGGAATAATCCAGTCAACCATGTCCGGATCGCAGTTCGTATCCACAACGGAGACCACAGGAATGCCCATGCGGCGTGCTTCCTTTACAGCGATCTCTTCGGCGTTCGAGTCGATCACGAACATGATGTCCGGCAACTGCGTCATGTTCTCAATGCCCTCGAGGTTCTGAAACAGGTGCTTCATTTCGCGGTCCAGGCGCGCGCGCTCTTTCTTCGAGAGCTCCAGCATGCGGCCGTCTTCGGTCATGGCCTTCAATAGTTTCAGGCGCTTGATGGACTTCTGGAGTGTGGCCCAATTGGTCAGCGTGCCGCCCAGCCAGCGATGGTTCACGAAAAACGCACCGCAGCGCTTCGCCTCTTCGGCGACCGCTTCCTGAGCTTGCCGCTTGGTACCAACAAAAAGAACGGTTCTTCCCTGCCCGGAAATGTCCGTGACGAAGCGGCTGGCTTCGCGGAACATCTTCAGGGTTTTCTGCAGGTCAATGATGTGAATGCCATTGCGCTCCCCGAAGATATATTCCTTCATCTTGGGATTCCAACGGCGCGTCTGGTGACCGAAATGAACGCCGGCCTCCAGCAGCTCCTTCATGGTGATTTCTACTGCCACTTTTCCTCCTTGTTAGATAGCTGCTTTTCGGGTGTTCGTGGCCACCTGAAGGTGGCCGCTACTTGCCTCGCAGCAGCCTCTTGCCGGCGGCTTGCCGGCCGTGATCTTGGCGGCGACGCTTTCGCATCGCCGCCAGAGCTCGTTGCAGCGGGGAATTCCCCCCGCCCAATTCTTTAACGCTTCGTGAACTGGAAGCGCTTGCGTGCTCCCTTTTGCCCGTACTTCTTGCGTTCCTTCATACGGGAGTCGCGCGTCAAAAATCCGTTCTTCCGCAGAGCCGGACGCAGCTCGGGGTTAAAGCGGCTGATCGCGCGGGAGAGTCCCATGCGCACCGCTCCCGACTGTCCGCCCACGCCGCCTCCCTTGGCCGTCGCAACAACATCCACCTGCTCGGCAAGGCTCGTGAACTTCAGCGGCTCCGTGGCGTCATGCAGCCACGCGTGATTCGGAAAATATTGCTCGGCGGTACGGCCATTGACCGTGAATTTCCCCGAGCCCGGCCGGAGAAAAACGCGCGCGATCGATTCCTTGCGGCGTCCCGTGCCGTAAAACCAGGTCTTGCTGCCCGCTGCGGGCGAATCAACTGTACTCAATGCTCCTCCTCAAACCCTGTTTGACGAGACGTATCCCGCTCGTCTCATCGAATTTCACGCTCGGCTGGATCCCTGCTAAGGCAAAACTTAGAAAGGAACACCCACGTGCGGAACCAAGTAGCACAGGCCTTAGCCTGTGAACTCCGATCCTACTATTACCCAAGCGCACAGGCTAAAGCCCATGCAACCGAAACTCTTAAACCGCGACAGCCTGGGGCTTCTGCCCGGCGTGCCGCGCCAAACCCGCCGCATCGCGATACACGCGCAGCTTCTTCGCGCGCCGCGCCCGCAGCTTGTTCTTCGGCAACATCCCGACAATCGCTTCGCGAACCACCCATTCCGGCTTGCTCTGGCGAACCCGCTTCGCCGGAACTTCCTTCAGACCGCCGGGATAGCCGCTGTGCGAGTAGTACATCTTCTGCTCGACCTTGTTGCCGGTCATCTTAATCTGGTTGGCGTTGATGACCACAACGTGGTCACCCGAATCGAGATACGGCGTAAAACTGGGCTTGTCCTTGCCGATCAACATGCGCGCCACCTTGGTGGCCAAACGCCCAAGCACCTGATCTTTCGCATCCACAACAAACCACTGAGCCCCCACTTTCAGGGCTTCAGCTTCTTCTCCCTTGGCTACGTACGTCCTCATCGCAACAGTCACACCTTTCCCTGTAAGCACAAAATCTAAGTCTAGGGGGTGAGGACAGGTTTGTCAACGAAGCAAAATGCACCGTAAAGCACCGCCGGGGCCTCGCTCGCGTCTATGCTACTGTGGCGGGCCAGGTTACTGGCGTTTTTGTGGAGGGCAAAGATGCGATGGAGGCAGAAACTCTCTTTGCTTTTGGTCTTGGGCTTGGCAGCAACGATCGGTTCCGATGCAGGGGAGCCGCAGCAAGTCCTGGCGATTACCCATGCCGCCATAATCGACCCCGCAACGGGCTCGCTCCGGACGGACCAGACCGTGGTCATAGCCGCCGGGCGCATTCAGCGAATTGTTCCCTCGGCAAACTACCAACCAGAAAAAGGAGCGCGAATCATCGAAGCTCGCGGAAAGTATTTGATTCCGGGGCTTTGGGACATGCACGTGCACATCGCCGGAATCAGCGCCGACCCGAAGTGGAGCAAAAACGTCATCCTGCCGCTACTGATCGCCCAGGGCATTATTGGCGTGCGCGACATGGGAGGCGATTTAGCGGTGCTCCAACAATGGCGGCGCGAAATTGAGAACGGGCAACTGCTCGGACCCCACATCGTCACGGGAGGACCGATGCTCGTCTCAGGTGGAAAACGCACGCCGGAGCAAATCCCGATCAAAGATGCGGACGAAGCCCGCGCGGCGGTGAAAAGCCTGAAGCTGCAGGGCGCGGACTTCATCAAGATTATCGATCTGCCTTCCCGCGAGGCGTTCTACGCGGTGGCGGACGAAGCGAAAAAGCAGAATCTGCCGTTCGTGGGGCATGTGCCACCCGTTGTAACGGCAAGCGAGGCTTCCGACGCGGGAATGCGAAGCATCGAACACGTCGTTTACAGCAATCTGGAGATGGATTGTTCGGCAAAGGAAGATGAGTTGCGGGCTGCGGAGAGAGCCGCGCGGGCCACGCACGAAGAGGGCACCTCGGCCAAGCTTTTGCAGGAGGCGATGACTTCGTACGATGCCGACAAGGCCGCCGCACTCTGGCAAAGATTTCGCCGCAATGGCACCTGGCTGGTCCCGACGCTCGTATCCATCGAGGCTCTATCCCGTCACAACGCCGGCCCGGAAACGCAAGCGAAAGATCCCCGATTGGAATACGTGCCGGATTCGTTGCGCAAGGAATGGGACCCGACGAAGCCGGAAAACCAGTTCTCCGCCGGAGAACAGCAATGGTGGGCGCAGCAATACATTAACGACGGAAAATTAACCACGGCGATGCACAATGGCGGAGTAGCGCTGCTGGCGGGGAGTGATTCGCTGGATCGCTACGTGTTCCCGGGATTCGCGTTGCATCGGGAGTTGGAGTTGCTCAACGAAGCAGGCTTGACTCCGTTGGAAGCGTTGCAGACAGCTACGCGGAACCCGGCAAAATTCTTGGAGCGCGAGCAAGACATCGGCACGATACGCGAGGGCGCACAAGCCGATCTGGTCCTGTTGGAAGGCAATCCCGTCGAGCAAATTTCCAACACCACGAGAATCGCCGCGGTCATCCGCAGTGGCGTCTATCTGGACCGCGCCGCGCTCGACAAACTTCTCAACCAGGCAAAAACGGGAGCAAAGGCGGCCTCGACAAAATAAGCTTCCCCTCGAAGCGCCGAACACTCGCGAAAAATCGCTGATCAAGTCCCTTCCTGTGTCATTTGTGCACACATCTTCTGCTATGCTCCCCGTCGTCTGAGAATTCCCCCATATACTTGAACCAAAGAAAGAACCCGGGAGCGTTCATGGCCCAGCAGTCCTTGCCGCCCTTTTCTGAAACGATAAAACTTGCCTGGCGCTTGGCAGCTGAAGAAGCCGTGCATGCGGGTAGCCCGCAGATCGAACCGCCCCATCTGCTGCTGGGCATTTTCGGCGTGGATCGCGTGATCCGGGAAGAAGCGTGGGAACGCTACGCGGTTTCCCCCAGCCGGCTGGGAATCGTGAGCCAAGAATGGAACGACGTCAGTTCCGCGTCGGCCATGGCCGGGCTCGACGCGATTCATCTCCGGCGAGAGGTTCGTGCGCGCCTTCCAAAGACTCAAATCGTGCTGCCTGAAAACCATGTCGCAAAACGCGCCGGCGCAACGCGCGTGGTTTTCGACCAAGCCGGCCAACGCGCGGGTATGGCAGGACGCGGCCTGACGACCCTGCTCGACCTGCTCGCTGCCCTGCTGCCGGCCATAGTGGAAAAAGATCCCGTGATTCCCGTGCACTTCAGCGGGCCGCTGCGCAAGTTGCAAACGCTGATGGCTCCTCCGCCGGTTTCCGGCGTCACGTTGCAACTGGATGCCACTCGAACTTCCATCGAAGAACCTTTGGAGCATCTGAAGACTACGCCGCGGGAAGCCCTCTTCTACGACCTTCCCTTGCAACTGGCTTCCCAGCCTAACTACCAGGCGATGCTCGATTGCGCGGTCAGTTCCCTGCTGAAATTTTTTCCCGCCGCCAGCCACGCAGTCATGCTTCTGCGCGACCGCAATTCGAAATGCCTCCTCCTGCAAGCGCACGTGCCCGCCGGAGAGCCCTCCGCGAGCATGGAGCTTGCCGAGCACGTGCTGCAACAGAACTCGGCCGTCGTCTGGAACCCCGCTGCGGCCGCTGCCAACGACATCGGCGCCCGCAGCTTGATTGGCATGCAGACCACCTGCGCGATGTACGCGCCGCTTTCCTGGCAGAACGAACGCCTGGG
Organism: Candidatus Acidiferrum sp.; assembly: GCA_035693545.1. Taxonomy (GTDB): domain Bacteria; phylum Acidobacteriota; class Terriglobia; order Acidiferrales; family UBA7541; genus Acidiferrum. Next base: position 13,847 of record DASSGJ010000369.1, on the reverse strand, counting down.
CGTTTTGTGCGTGGACACGCGCCGCGCCGGTAACACGTTCACTTCCGACGACCTGCGGCTGTTCATCGCGATCACGCATCACGTTGCTCTCTCCATCTATTCGCAACGGTTGACCCGCGACCTGCAGGCCCAGAATCAACTCCTGCAACGGTTGTTGACGCATTTCTCCCCCAAGGTGCGGCAGCGTTTGCTGGAGCGCGCCGGTAAGGGGAGGCTCACGCTCGGCGGCGAGCGTTCCGAAGTCAGCATCCTGTTTTCCGATATCCGCGGCTTCACGCGCATGAGTGCCACCATGGAACCCGACGACGTCGTGGACATGCTGAACGCCTACTTCGCCGCCCTGGTCGAAGCGATCTTCCGCTGCGAAGGCACCGTCGACAAATTCATCGGCGACGCGATTCTCGCCGTGTTCGGCAGCCCCGATCCCGACCCCGATCACCACCACCAGGCGTTGCATGCGGCTCTCGCCATGCAGGAAGCGGTGCAGAAACTGAACGCCGCGCGCAAGGAACGCAACCAGCCTACATGTGAAATCGGGATTGGGGTTCATTCCGGCGACGTGCTGCACGGATTTGTCGGCACCCAGGAACGCCTGGAGTTTACGGTCGTAGGCGACGCCGTGAACCGCGCGTCTCGCTTCTGCGCCGCGGCAGGCGCCAACGAAATTATCCTGAGCTCCGAATTCCTGAAACACGTCTGGCGCGACGTGGAAGTGGAATCGCGCGACGTCCCCACCAAGCACGAAGGCACCTGGGCCGCCTTCCGCGTGCTCCGGACCAAGACTCCCCGCTGAGAAGTTCCCTTCTGTTGATGCCCCTGTTCTCTCCGTTTTCGCGGATTTACTTCCCACTCACCTGGAGCTATTTCCCCGTTGCGGAGAGCGGCATCCTTCATTAACATACGGGCAGATTTTCGCAGGAGCGCGCGTCTTCACCGGGCCCCCCCAAATTGCGCTCCTCTCCAAGGAGTCCTCCTATGTCGCATGCACGTATTTCCCGAATGGCACTTGGCTGCGCGCTCGCGGCCCTTTTCGCCCTGCCAACTCGGGCCCAGACTGCTGCCGCGCCGGCTGCACCTGCCGTCCATAAGAAACGCGTGGCGGTGATGAATTTCGATTACGGCACCGTACGCACCACGGTCCAGCAGATTTTCGGTTCGGACCAGGACGTGGGCAAGGGCATCAGCGACATGCTGGTGGAAAAACTCGTCAATGGCGGTCAATATTCCGTGATCGAGCGCAACGCCCTGGACAAAATCCTGAAGGAGCAGAATTTTTCGAACAGCGACCGTGCCGATGCCAACTCGGCCGCGAAAATCGGAGCGGTGCTCGGCGTGGATGCCATCATCATCGGCTCGATCACCCAGTTCGGCCGCGATGACCAACACACCAACGTCGGCGGCGGTGGGTATGGCCTCGGAAAGTTTGGCCTGGGCGGTGTGGGCACCAGCAAATCAAAGGCGATAGTAGCCGTCAGCGCCCGGGTAATCAATACTTCAACAGCAGAAATCATGGCCGCGGTCACGGGCAAAGGGGAGTCTACCCGCGGCAGCACCTCACTGATCGGCGCCGGCGGAGGCGGTGGTGGCGGAGGCGGCGGTGGCTTGGACATGGGAAGCAGCAATTTTGCCAACACCATCCTTGGAGAAGCGGTCCGGGCCGCGGTGGACAGCACGGCCGAGCAACTGAACGCAGCTTCCGACAAGGTGGAGGCGCTGAAACACTCGATCAGCGGAGTGGTTGCTGATGTGACCGGCACCACGCTGATCCTGAATGTCGGCAAAAAGGCCGGCGTCAAAGTGGGTGACACGCTGGAAATCAGCCGGCAGGTGCGCGTTGTGAAAGACCCCACCACCGGAAAAGTGATCAAGGCGGTAACCGACAAGATTGGCCAGGCCACGGTTACGGACGTTGACGACGATTCGGCCACCGCAACCTTCAGCGGGGCCGGAGCCGCAAAGGTCGGCGACGTAGCTAAGAACAATCCCTGACCCCGTCTCTGCCACATCGGTTGATCCGAAATGAATTCCGAGTCCGGGCGCTGCGGTGTCCCGGACTCGTTCTATTTTCAATCCTTTCTTTGGTGTATCCTCAGTGCAATTAAGCTCCCCCGTTGGAGGCTTCCATGACTGCCGAATTCACTGTTGGCCAAAACGTTGGCGACTACGAAGTTCTTTCCATTCTCGGACTCGGCGGCATGGGCAAGGTCTACAAGGTCCGCAACGTCATTTCAGACCGAATGGAAGCGATGAAAGTGCTTCTGCCCGACTTGAATTCGCACCAGAGCCTGGCCGACCGCTTCCTTCGGGAAATCCGCCTGCTGGCTTCGCTGAATCATCCAAACATCGCTGCGCTGCGGACCGCTCTGACCTACGAAAACCAGTTGGTCATGATCATGGAATTTGTAGAGGGCGAGACTCTGGCGAACCGCATCGCCCGCGCTCCCATTTCGACCGCCGAGGCCGTGAACTACTCCCAACAGATCCTTGCCGCCCTGAGCTACGCGCACAAGCAGAACATCATCCACCGCGACATCAAGCCCGCCAACATGATGCTCACCCCCCAAGGCGTAGTAAAACTCATGGATTTCGGAATCGCACGCTCCGGCACCGACGGCTCGCTCACTTCCACCGGTACGACGCTCGGTTCGCTGAACTATATGCCGCCGGAACAGGTACGCGGTGAAGCAGCCGACGCCCGTTCGGACCTCTACTCCTTCGGTATCTCACTCTACGAACTGCTGACCGGCAAGCTCCCGTTCCAGGGCGATTCGCAATACTCGCTGATGACCGCGCAGTTGAACCAGCAACCGCCTTCGCCGATCAGTTTGCGCGCCGACGTTCCTCCCGCGCTCAACGAAATCATCTTGATGGCCATGGCCAAGGAGCAGGCAGACCGCTTCCAAAGCGCGGAGGCATTCTCCAACGCCCTGAAAAGCGTGCCGGTGTCGGACCTGCCGGGCCAGGGCACCACGTTTGCACCCGCAACAAAACCGCCGGTGTCGCCTGACGACACGCTGATGGGAACCCTGGCGCCGGGCGCCGGAGCAATGGGCCGCATGGTTAGCCCGCCCGCTACTACGCAAGCAGCGGTGAGAGTGCCTGCACCAGCGCAACCTCGTTCGCCCTCCGCAATACCCACGGTGCCGATGGCGCCTCCTCCCGCAGTTGCGGCGGCGGCCGAGCCGGCTCCTGCTGCTTATCAACCGCCTCCTCGTTCCTCCAGCCGCGGATTGTGGCTGGCGATGGGCTCACTGCTAGGTGCGGGCGTCTTGATTGCTGCCGGAGTTTATATTCCCCGAAGAATGAAGACCCACGCCGATCCCGAGCAGTCAAATATGCCATCCCAGTCCGCCACAGATTCCGCGGCCAAGCCGAAAACTGGCACGGACGGCCCAGTGGCCATCACCACGCCGGCTGGATCGGTAAACGTGGACGAAAAAGGAAATGTCTCCGTGCAGGCGCCTGGAGTCTCCATCAGCGCGAATCCGGACGGCAATGTAAACATCAGCGCGCCGGGCACTTCGGTACAGGCAGGCACGCCTCCCAAGGTTGACGCAAAGCCAAAGGCCTCCGCCCCGCCGGTCCCCGCGGGCCCCTCTCCCGAGGAAATTGCAAAAATGGAAGACGAAGCCGACCGCCTGAGCGTTCGCATAAGCTCAGCCTCCAGGAGCCTCGAGACTCTGCGCCAGCAGCAGCAGGCAGACGGCTACAACCTGCGGGCAGACATCTCGTCGGCTCAGGACCGCATGCAGATGTACCTGACAAAAGGCGACGCAGCCCTGAAAGCCAAGGATCTGACGAAAGCCCAGAAATACTACGACCAGGCCGAAGCCGAACTGACCAAAATCGAAAAGTTTCTCGGCCACTGATTCGACCGAAGCCAACCACCCGTTTCATTCATCCAAGCAACGTGGCTCGCCCACCCCGTTCAAGGAAGAGCGGGTGCCGCGGATATGTGTTCAGATTTTTCCACTGCGCGGAAATCCCTCCGCGCGCCCGGGAGAAGGCCAATGCCGATTGAAGAGAAGGTAGGAACGCACCAGAAAGCGCTCACCATCAACCTGGATGCCGCGATTTTCGGCTCGTTCGCCGAAATCGGCGCCGGACAGGAAGTGGCCCGCTGGTTTCTTACCGTTGGCGGCGCCTCCGGAACCGTGGCCAAGACCATCTCCGCCTACGACAAGGAAGTGAGCGACGACTTGTACGGACGAGGAACGCGCTACGTTTCGCAGCCCCGCCTGGATGCGATGATGGAAAGCGAGTGGAAGCAACTGCTGGCCGAACTACAGGCGAGCCGCGGGGCGACGACCCTTTTTTTCACCTTTGTGGATACGATTTCGGCGCGCAATTTTGCGGGGACCAACGAATGCCACGGCTGGGTGGGACTCAGATTCCAGCAGACGCCAGGCGGTCCGTCGAGCGACGTGGTCCTGCACATCAATCTGCAGGATCCCACCAATCTGCAACAGCAGGAAGCCGTCGGAATTCTGGGAGTAAATTTGATTTACTCGGCCGTGCATAATCTGGATTCCCCCGAATCATTTCTCGCGGGACTTTTTGAAGATCTGAGCCTGGCGCGAATGGAGATTGACCTCGTGGACCTGAAGGGCCCGGCTTTTGAATCCTGGGACAAGCGCAAATTGCCGGCGTTGCTGGTGACAAACGGCTATGCGGAGGCAGTGGCCTTCACCGCCGAGGGCAAGGCAGTTCCTCCCACGGAACTCCTTTATAAGAAGGCGTTGGTTCTGGCGCCAGGCCTTTTCGAAATCGCGTCCGATCTTCACGGGCAATTAATTCAGACCACCCTGGCGCAACTTCCGAAAGAGGAACTCGAACAGAGCAAGGGAAGCCTGGGACTGTTTTGCCTGCCGGGACAATCGATGATTCCGGAGGGCCACGCGCCGACGGCGGACCATCTGATGAAGCATGTGGAGGACCTGCGGAAACTTGGATTCGGGACGCTGATTTTCCGCGCGAAGGAACTTTATACGATGAGCGCATACGTCAGCCGTTACACGAAATCGCAAGTGTATTTTGCCGTGGGGCTCTCGGTGGTGGTCCACGCGCTGCAGGACCGCTACAAGAATCTGGACGGCGCGCTGCTCGAAGGGACGGCCAGGCTGTTCACGCAGAACGTCAGGTTAAGCGTGTATCCAATGACAGAAGCGGCGCTGAAGGCCAGATTGCAGGAACTGGGAGCAGGCGAGTGGTCCTACGAAGTTTCGAATGGTTTGGTTTACGTGGACAACCTTCATCCGGCCGAGCCGATCAATTTCCTGTTCCGGTACCTGTTGGCTTGCGGTTTTGTGGTTTCGGCGCGCCCAGCCGCTGCCTGAGCTAGCGGCAGAATTCGCAGGCGCGGCCCACCGTTCCGATGCCCAACAGTTCGATGCGCGGCGATAAATATCCCGGCCGCGGCGCTTCCTCGCTCAGCAAAGCAGTGCTGAGATATTTCTTGTTGTCGTCGCAGAAGATGGTCACGACGCAAGATTCCGGCCCCAGTTTTTCCTGGGCTTTAACGGCCGCAACAAAATTACACCCGGAAGAGATGCCCACCGCGAGTCCCAGGGAGAACGCCAGCTTTTGAGCCATCAGGATAGCGTCGCCATCGGGTACGGTGAGGACGTCGTCGAGCTCCTTAAGACGCACAATTTCGGGAATAAATTCATCGGAGATTCCCTGGATTCGGTGATGGCCCACTTTGCAGCCTGTGGTAAGTGTCGGAGATTCCGCCGGCTCGACCGGATGGATCCGGATGGAAGGATCGCGCTGCCGCAGGAACTTTCCTACACCCATTACCGTTCCACCGGTGCCAACGCCAGCAACAAACGCTTGTGGGCGCTTGCCGATAGTCAGAAGTTGCGACCAGATCTCCGGACCCGTCGTTTCGAAATGCGCCTCGGTGTTGGCTGGATTGGAAAACTGCCGCGGCAGGAAGACCCCTTTGGACGCCACAGCCAGCTCTTCGCAGCGCTGGATGCTGCCCAGGAACCCGCCTTCGTCCTTCGATACCGTAACGACCTCCGCGCCGTAGCTGCGAAGCAGGTGAACGCGCTCCTGGCTCATCCAGTCCGGCATGAAAATCTTAACGGGATGGCCGAGCATGCGGCCAATGGCGGCGAAGGAAATGCCGGTGTTGCCGCTGGTGGCCTCAGCGATGGTATCTCCGGGCGCAATTTTTCCGTCGGCGTACGCCCGCTGAAGAATGTGCAGGGCCATTCGGTCCTTGATGCTCCCAGTGAGATTCAGGTGTTCGGACTTGGCGTAAAGGACCCGATGCTTGCCTTCAAAACGGAAATGAATCGTAACAAGCGGAGTGTTTCCGACCAGACGCTTCAGGGCCTGAAATTTCGAGGTAGGTACATCGGTAAGTGTCGGCATAGTGGAATGCTTGTCGCATGGCGCGAGGAACTCGGCAAGGTATTCGGTCACATCACCGGCTAACGGGAAGAGGGGACAGGTGCCATGACCGTTGGTTCCTCCGGCGCGGCAGACCCCTGTAGCACCTTCCGGATGGCCGTGAATAAATCCGTAACTTTGATGGGCTTAGTCACGTACGCATCCATTCCCGCCGCAAGGCACTGGGCGCGATCCTCCTTCAGGGCGTGAGCGGTCAGGGCGATAATGGGGGTACGCTGGCCGGTAAGCCTCTCCCGTTTGCGGATTTCCGCGGTGGCTTCAAATCCGTCCATTTCCGGCATCTGAATGTCCATCAGGACCACGTCGAACTCCGCCTTCTCCATCGCGGCAAGCGATTCTTTCCCGTCAACAGCAATCGTGACTGCGAAGCCGCGCTTTTCAAGCAGGCGCTGGGCCAGTGTGCGATTGACGGCGTTGTCTTCCACCAGCAAAACGCGGCGTCCATTGCCATCGAAGGTTTCTATCCCTGCGGGAAGAGGCGCGCGCCCATCCATCGCAATCGTATTCTCCTCCGCAAGCGCCAGGTCCAGTATGAAGTGAAAGACGCTGCCTTCCCGGGGAACGCTCTCGACCCAAATCCGGCCGCCCATCATTTCGACCAGGCGGACACAGATGGCCAGCCCAAGCCCCGTGCCGCCGTACTTGCGCGCCATGGAGCCGTCCGCCTGCGAGAATGGAGCAAATATTTTTTCCCGCGCTTCCGCCGATATCCCGATGCCGGTATCCTTCACCCCGAAGTGAAGCACTACACGGCCCTTGACGGGGAACGCAGCGCCCACAGCGACAAGGATTTGCCCACGCTCGGTGAATTTGATGGCGTTACCAACCAGGTTGAGAAGCACCTGGCGGAGACGCCCGGGATCGCCGATGAGAGAATCCGGAACGTCGGCGGGCGCGTTGAAGGCAAACTGAAGTCCTTTCTGCTGCGCGCGGATTGCGCAGGTTTTCAAGATCTGCTCCAGGCTGCCGCGAAGCCGGAACGGGATCATCTCCATCTCCAGCTTCCCGGCTTCAATTTTCGAGAAGTCCAGAATGTCATTGATGATCGAGAGCAAGGATTCGGCTGAGAAACGGACCAGGCTGAGATTTTCACGCTGCTTGAGGGTGAGCTCGGTATCCAACACAAGATCTGTCATGCCCAGGATGCCGTTCAGCGGTGTTCGGATTTCATGGCTCATGGTCGCGAGAAAAGTGCTTTTTGCGGCGCTGGCGGCCTCGGCTGCATGCTTGGCCTTTTGCAACCGCTGCTCGAACTGCTTGCGTTCAGAAATATCTTCCGCGGAGATGATGATTCCGCCGACGTTTCCGTGAGGATCGCTCCACGGATAAACGGCGGACGTCACCCACTGCTCGCTCCCATCGGCGCGCATCCAGACGTCTTCGCCCAGATGCTGCTTCTCGCCCGCCAATCCCCGGCGATGGGATTCCCGCCATTTCTCCGGCAGATTGGGGATCAAATCGTACAGGCAAACTCCGGTCAGGTCCGAATGTCCAAATCCATAGTCTGTGATCCAGCGGCGGCTCGCCGCAAGGTAGCGCATCGTGCGGTCGAACATCGCCACGCATACCGGGGCGTCCTCGATGAAGGCGCGAAGCTGCCGCTCGCTGGTGCGCAACTTTTCTTCCGCGTGTTTTCGTTCGGTAATGTCGGACGCGAGTCCAAGGATATATTGCGGTTTCCCCGCGGCGTCGCGCTGGAGTGAGAATTCAGCGCTGGCCCAAACCATGCGGCCGTCTCGGAGAACGTAGCGCTTCTCCAATTGAAGGTGATCGATTTCGCCCCGGGCCAGCTCTTGGAAGGCTTCCTTGTCCCGCTCCATGTCATCCGGATGAGTCAGCTCGTCAAACATGCTAAGTGAACGCATCTCCTCGGCCGCGCACCCCAGCATCCGCCCGTACGCCGGGTTGGCGGTGGTATGGCCACTCTTGATCTCGGCAACAGCGATTCCGATTTCAGCGCCTTCGAAAACCGCCCGAAATTTTTGCTCGCTTTCACGGATGGCCAGTTCGAAAGATCGGCGTTGGGAGATGTCCAGAAAGGTGACAACGGAACCCACTGCCTGGCCATCTCGGACCAGAGGATGGGACCAGTATTCGACCGGAAAGCTGGTGCCGTCGCTGCGCCAGAAGAACTCGTCGTCCGAGTGAGTGTCCTTCCTGGATCGAAAAGCGTGAACGACCCGGCAGTCCTGCATTGGAAATGGAGTGCCATCGGCGTGGGAATGGTGGAACAGCAAATGGCAGTTCAGCCCGAGAACCTGATCGCGGGAGGAATATCCGAGGATGCGCAATGCCGCCTGGTTGATAAAAGTGCAGACACCCTGGGCGTCAATGCCGTAGATGCCCTCGGCGGTGGATTCCAGGATCAGGCGGATACGTTCTTCCTCCTCCGCAAGAGTCTGTTCCGCGCGCTTCCGCTCTCCGATGATGGCGCCCAGAATCAGCGCGGTCAGGGCCAGAATCAGCATGAGAAACTGCAGAACCGCCAGGTCTTCCATCCCTTGGTGCACCACACGCATCATGATGGCCAGGCTGGTATCGACCAGGATCAGGGCCACCACCACCCCTCGAACACCTCGGCGGATGGCGATCCAAATTAATGGCAGGAAGAAAAGGTAGAAAAGATGGGCGCTGCGGGCGAAACTGTTGCCAAACGCCAGATAAACCAGAAATGCAAGAGAAGCAAGGAAGCAGAAATATTCGATGAGTTCCGGGCGGCTCCAAGTCCAGTTGCTTTCCCGCCGCGCTAACTCCTGCGCAGTCGCAAATCCCAGATATCGGCGGCACCACGGGATCACAAATTCCAGCAGGAACGGCGTGATGCTGGACAGTGCAACCGCGTCGCCAATCCACCAGTTGAAGGTGGCTTGCGCGTAATCGGCCAGCGCAATCTCACGGCTCCAAACAAGGACTGCTGTCCCACTGGCGGCGGCCGCTAACGAACCGACCAACGAAACCCCCAGAATTGCAATTACGTCACTCGTGGAACGAACGCGAAATTTGTCCGTCAATTTGCTACGGAGATAAAGGCTTGCGGCTCCGTAGATAAGCGGTAGAAGCGGATTGATGAGGAGAAAAGGCAGGCCTCTGACATCTTGATGGTAATTGACGTACCCGGCCAGGTAGCCCGCCGCGACAATCACCGGAATAATTGCTGGTCCGATGCCCACCAGCAACGCCACCGAAATCCCAACAGGCGGATACCAGGCACTGATGTTCGGCCAGATTTGCAGGTAGACCGTGGTGCGGTCCAGCAGGCCGTAGACAGCCATGCAAAACAGACCAAACACCAGCCGCCGGAGATAAAACTTAAAATTACGTTGCAAAAACGAGAGAAGCGAACTCGGAACTTCGCGCGACCCAATAATTCGACTGAGCAGTCTGCGAAAAGTGCTCTCCTTCCCAACAGGAACTGTTCCGCTCTGAAACAGTTTTCCCGGCTCGCGCTCCACTGCAGGCCTCCCTTGCGCGCCTTCCCGGCCGCCCACACCACTTTCGACTTTCCGAGACGCCACTAACCCTCTGTAACCGAGCGAGTTTCGAACCCCACCGCAATCGCTCAGTTCACTGGCCAAATCTGGCCGTAGACGATACGTGCATTTGGCGTGCCGAACGGCTAACGCTACTGAGGCAACCTCGTATTCCGGTACAATGCGTCTGGTACCAGATTTGAATCTGACGGACAGGTGTGAGCGTGATTCATCGATTTGTCTTTCATAATGACGAACTGAAATCAGTGGATAAGGTGCGATGGTCTCCGGGGCAAGCCGGATTGATCTGCGGCTGGGGGCTGTTCACAACGGTGCGCATCGTACGCGGCGAAGCCTTCGCCTATGAAAGACACTGGCGGCGGCTGGAAAAGGATGCCGCGCTAACGCGGTTGCCGCTGAGCTATTCCAGTGCCAGAGTTCGGGTGCAACTCCAGGATGTGATCCGCGCAAACAAAGTGGAGGAGGGATGCGCGCGAATCTATCTGGTATGGAACACTGTCGGTTTCTGGAAGAGCGATGAGAAGATGGCCGATGTGGACCTGGTCATCACCAGCGCGGATGTACCGGTTTACCCGGAAACTTTGCGCGTCACCGTGCGGGAACATGGCCGGCATGCCGCTTCACCACTGGCAGGAGTGAAAACCACTTCATGGTTGAACAGCGTCTGGGCGGTGGCCGAAGCGCAACGCGAAGGATTTGACGAGGTGGTTTTGCTGAACGAACGCGGCGAGGTTAGCGAATGCACAGCCGCAAATATCTTCGCCGTAAAGGACGATAAAGTTTTGACCCCGCCTTTGAATTCCGGATGTCTGGAAGGCGTAACGCGCGGGGTCCTGACCGAGGTCGCGGCAGAGGCGGGGACAATGGTGGTCGAGCAGACTTTGCGGCTGGAAGACCTGTACGCCGCAGACGAGGTGTTCATCACTTCCACGAACCGCAACGTGATTGGCATTCGCGAAATCGCCGGACGAAAGATAGGGAACGGAACCGCGGGAGAGGTTACAAAAAAACTCGACGTGGCGTTTGACGCATTTGTGACCGATTATGTGGAACGAAGACTGGCCGCAAACCGCTAGTCAGGAATCCTTAAGAACTCAAATCCAAATTGACTCGACAGTACGTTGCCCGAATCATGTCGCTGGTACGGCCGGAATGGTATCTGCTCCCATCGTGACACGGAGCATGATTGGCGCAAGAACCGTGGTGACCATCACCAGCAGCACGACCGCGGAGAACAATCCGTCGTCCACAACGCCAATTCCCTTCCCGATTCCCGCGAAAATCAATCCAACTTCGCCACGTGGCATCATTCCGAAACCCACAGCCCAGCGATTCATGGTCTTAGGGCATCCCCATCCGGCAACGACTTTGCCGATGATCGCGACAACGGTTAGAGCGATGCCCACAATCAAGACATCGGTGCGAGCCATTGCTTCCAGCTTCACCTGAATACCCATCCACACAAAAAAGAGCGGTACCAGCAGCGATTCAATCGGTGAAAGCAGCTCGTGCAATGAGATTCCCTCGACCTCGCGATCAAAGAAACTGTTCAGCACCATCCCTGCGGCAAAAGCTCCCACGATGGTGGCCAGTTCTGCAAGATTCGCAAGCCACGAAAGCAATAATGCAAAACTCACCCCAAAAAGCAGTTTGAGATTCTGGATGCCCAGGCCCGAAATGCGCCGGACGAGTTTCGGGGTCAGCCAGATACCGACACCGAGTGAAGCAACCAGGAAAAGCGCGGCTTTGCCTGTCGTCAAAGCGATGGAAGAAACACTGATCTGGCCGGTGACCGCGAGCCCGCTGACGACCGCCAGCACGATGAGGCACAGGACGTCATCAATCACCGCAGCTCCCAGGATGACGCGCGCCTCATCCGTCCGATCGCGTCCGAGATCCCGGAGCACACGCGCGGTGATCCCCACGCTGGTGGCGGTAAGAATGCCGCCGATGAAAAGATCGGCGGCCAGCGGGTTATCAGGCCGGATCAATCTCATCGTTGCCATACCCAGCACCATGGGTACAACAATGCCAAGCACCGCCACGACAGCTGCGGATTTCCCGACACGTTTCATCTCCACCAGGCTGATCTCTAATCCAACCAGAAAAAGTAAAACGAGAATCGCTAGACGCGCGACCAAATCGACGAAAGAATAAACCGAAATGTAAGTCTGACCTTGAGGTCCGCCCAGAAGACCGGCAAGAAGATCGGTGTGTGGGCCCGCAGGCAGTATCTTGAAAACGGCCTCTCCAAGGTTGTATGGCCCGCTGAGGGCGAGCGAAGCGATGCGTGAAAGATTGTCGCCTTCACGCAGCACCGTTAGCGTCGGATTGCCGAGGTAAAAGCCGAGATTTCCCGCAATAAGACCCACCAGAAGCTCGCCGAGTACCGCGGGCTGCTTCACCCATTTCATGAGCGAACCGCCCAGCGCTGCCCCCAGTGTGATGAAGATGGATGCAATCAGGATGGGAACGACGGGATCCGAATGGGAAAGCTCGTTGGTGGCCCACAGCGCGGCAATGAGCAGCGGGAGAGTCGCTGGTACCATGCGCATGTCCTCCCTCAATTCTTAGTGATTCATCTGCGGGCGGCCGGTGGTATTGTGGATGGAGCCAGGGGCGGGCGCAAGAAGAAAGGCGAAGCACGCGAGTGCGTGTTACAATGCGCGGCTTAGTGGGGGAGCAAGGGCGGAGGGAATGACGGAACAGTTGGTGCAAAGCGAAGCGGTTCTCGAGGTGATTTCACCCGATGGCGCGCGCAAGTATGTTCGTGTGACCCAGGTACCCTTCCTGATTGGCCGCGGTGCGGAAACCGGCAACCATCTGCAATTGACCGACCGGCGCATTTCGCGAAACTGCGCCGCGATCGTGATGGAAGCAAACCGCTACTATCTCGAAGACCGCGGCCAACGCCGCGGAATGTTTGTGAACGGCGAAAAAGTGGAAAGCCGGATGCTCAATGACGGCGACGCCATCACCTTTGGACTTGAAGATTCCTACCAGCTGATTTTCCGGTCCGCCTCCGGAACCGCCGAGGAAGCCATCCCGCAATTACTCACACGCATTGACCACATGACCAGTTCCGAGTCCACCGGCGGCGGGCTGCGGAAATTGAACATGCTTCTGGAAGCTACTTCCCTGCTGCACTCGCAATTGCCGCTCGATTCCGTGCTGGCGAAAATGATCGATCATGCCATCGCTGTGACCGATGCCGACCGCGGGCTGTTGGAAGAAGCCGTGGACGGAAAAGTGGAGAACATGCGGGTGAGACTCGCTCGCCGCAGCGGCGGGCAGCGTTTGCCTCCCGAAAGCATGACCCCCAGCCAAACCGCCATTCAACTGGCGATGAAGCAGCAATCGCCGGTGATCACCGAAGACCTGGCGCAAGCGGAGATGAACCTTCAAGCGGCCGCCAGCATCGTTGCGCAGGGCTTGCGCGCGGTGGTAGTCATCCCGCTTTACGCCAGCGCCAGGGCAAGCACGGACGCTTCCTCCACGGATGTGCGCCGCGGCGATTTTCTTGGCGTGTTGTACATGGATTCGAAGCGCCCGACCGCCTTTTCCAAGCTGGACCGCCAAATTCTGGACGCACTTGCAGCCGACGCCGCCAGCATCCTGGACAATGCGCGTCTCGTCGAGCGCGAACGCGAACGGCAACGCCTCGAACAGGAAATTGGCATCGCGCGGGACATCCAGCAAGCGCTTTTGCCGAAAAATTTGCGCGAGTATCCTCACCTCGCTGTTTCCGGTGTCAATTTCCCCTGCTTGTCTGTCGGAGGAGATTATTTCGACGTCTTCCCGCTGGATGATCACCGCACGGCCTTCCTGCTTGCCGATGTAAGCGGCAAGGGTTTAGGGGCGGCGCTGCTGACCACGATGCTGCAAGGCGCGCTCTCCGGCATGACTCTGGGCACGGACCCCGCGCGCACGTTCAAC
>DASSGJ010000368.1:0-10179 GCA_035693545.1 Candidatus Acidiferrum sp. | reverse complement strand
GGAGCCTGTGGATTCTGCACGGAGGTCAAAAACGCCGCGTTGCTTAGCGGCACCGGTGAAGACGGCAGCACCAGAAAAGTACCGGTATCCAGCAGTTCGAAGCAGTTGACGCAGTTCGACGCGCCGGAAAGCGGCACCTGTACGTAAGTCACCTGACCCGTGGGATCGAAAAAAATCGAACTGGGAAACATCTGGTCGCTGCCGCCGGGGCCCAATTCGCTCCCCAGGTCTTCGGCTCCCAACGGTGTGAGAGCGAAATTCGTGGTGGCGACCTGGTAGACAGCAAGCGAAGCGCGGCTTGAACCGTATCCGAGCGCGAGGAAATTTCCCCGCGCGCTGATTCGAAGTCCAAGGCCGCGGCTGCCGATGATTGTTCCGCCGGTTGGATCGAGCGTGGCTGCGCCCGTCACCGGATCAAACGTGATGAGGTAGAGGAGGGCGTTTGGAAATTGCGCCGGCGGGGAAGAGAACTGATTGATCAAAATCGCGATGCCGTGACCATTCGGATCAGCCGCCGCTCCTTCGACTATCCACACGCCTTGCAGCGGGAGAAGTTGGCTGTTTACCGGTATAAGTCCCGGGACGGTCGGGTCTACCTGAAATGTGTCCAACGTCAGAGAACTCGTGGCCGGGGTTGGCAGAAGGTCCGACTTCAAGAGGTACACGAATTGCCCGGAACTCTCGGCGACCACCAGCACTCCGGATTGGCCGGTCGAAGCCTGAAAAGGTGAAGCCGCGACCTCGACGACGGCACCGGTGGTCGCGTTCAGCGAGTACATCGAAAGGCCATCGGCACAATACCCGTAAAGAAAACGTCCTTTGGGATCGATCGTGGATGGACCACATGGATTCGTGAAGGTTGTTTGCGAGCCCGGGAGGAGAGTCAGAGCGCCGCTCGAATCGTCGCGTAAGAAAGTCACTGCTCCGGAGGGTTTCTGGTTTGCAAGTGTTTCCACGAAAAGCCATGGCTGCGGCGTTTGCGCGGCGGCGCGGAAAATTCCCAGACTCGAGAGAAGCGTGGCGGCAAAGAAATACGAAATAAAACGGCGGCGGTACTTGCCGCCGGAAGGGGGTGCGCTCATACCAAAGCTTCCTTGCGCTGAACGCGGGGTTCAGTCTTTTTATGAAATAAGAGGGAAACCTGAAAGGGAGACTAGCGTGGAGGAAAGAAAGCGTCAACCAAAAGTGTATAAAACAGATGGTAAATAAGCAGGGAGCTATGTTCCAAATTGGAACAGTCGGGCGAATGCGTCCCTTGGGATGCCGTTCCACAATGGGAACTGCCCCGGTTTCGTTTGTCTCTTTCCCAACGAAGGTCTTTTCAAATGAAAACTCTAGGGTTAATGTCTGTGAATGAATGTTAATGCGGGCCCAGCGGCCCTTGGGATAGATTCAAACGCTTATGCCACCATTCAGACTCGACGTTGAAAAATTGCCAAGCAGCACGGAAGCGCTCACGATCTACACGGCCAGCGGGAAGTTGAGCATTGAGACTGTCAACGAATTCCTGCCCAAGCTTCGGGCGGAGGCGGCGCAGCGAGTGATCCTGGATCTCAACGGGGTGAGCTTTCTCGATTCGGCTGGTGTCGGGGCGCTAGTCTCTCTTTTTGTCAGCCGGCGGAATCAGGGGAAGGAGTTCGGCCTGGCGGCTTTGCCGCCGCAAGCTGTGGCGGTGGTAACCGTGGCCGGGCTGCAAAACCTGCTGCCCATTTACAAGACGGTCGAAGACGCGGCCGCGAAAAAAGTCTGACCGGATCTGTGGCTTACCCGGTTTCAGGACGGTCGCGAAATTGCGCCGTGTCGAGGGAAAGCCTCAGGCCTGAAGGCCTGAGCTACAGGGTTACCGGGGCGTCCAATTCGGATGGCTGGTGAACAGCCCGTCCACAAAGCCAATCTGGTAGGAAACAAACAGTCCAAAGCACAGGCTCAGCACGCCCGAGGCGGTGACCAGTCCGCGGTTCACCCAGGCAAACCGGGTGCCCGCGTAGGAAAACGGCAGGGCCAATGCCAGGGTGATCAGCATCATTCCCGCAATCGTGCCAACGCCAAAAATCAGCAGGTAGAAGACGCCCCAACGTGGATCATGAATCGTCGTGAGCACCAGGAGCGCCACCGCGGCCGAACCCGCCAGGCCGTGCACGATGCCGATCAGCAGAGGGCGCAACGAGTGGAAAATCCCGAGCTTCGCGAGCGGGCCACGCAGCCAGCCTGGCGCGGCCAGCGCTTCCCCATGATGCTCCGCCGCGGGCTGGTGAGAATGCCAGTGATAGTGCAGCTGCGTTCCATGCTCGTGAATGTGCGCGTGCTCACCGGCCACCTGCGGATGCGCGGGAGAAAATTTCTCGCTTAACCAGCGCGTCACTCCGGTGAGATTCAGAATTCCCAGCAGGATCAGCATCAGGCCCACGGCAAATTCCATGGTCAGGCCGACTCGCGCGGGAATCGCGACATTAAAAAGAATAATGGCGGCGCCGACGAGCAGGATCGTCAGCGTGTGGCCCAGGCCCCAGAGGGCGCCGATCCATCCGGCCCGGCCGAGAGAAGGCTCGCGGCTGATGATGGTGGAAACGGCAATTACGTGATCCGGGTCGGTGGCGTGGCGCATCCCCAGAAAGAAGCCGATGGCCAAAATGGTTAGTCCGCTGAGCATGGATGAATGGGGCGGCCTCGGCCCCGCCCGTGAAGTTACAAGGATACTGGAGCTTTAGCTCCGGGGCGAGTGATTCGTATCACAACGCAATTTTGCCGGGGTTAGGAAAGGCCTCACCCCTGAAGGGGTGAGCTACAGGAATTAGGATTTTTTTAACAATCGCATAAATTCCGTTGCGGTATGCGGCAGGCGTGCGCCGCGCCGGGAGACGATGTAAAGGTGCCGCGGGATGCTCATCTGCTTTATGCGAACTTCCTTCATCCAGCCATGCTCCAGTTCCCAGGTCACGCACATGCGCGGGACAATCGCGACGCCCATGCCCATCTGCACGAATCGCTTGATGCTTTCGATTGTGGGCATTTCCATGGGCATATCCAGGGCGGTGCGGTTGCGCGCAAACAGCTCGATCACTTTTCGCCGGAACGGAGACTCCACAATGTGCGCGATGAACGCTTCCTTGCCGAGTTCCTCCACGTCCACTTCTTTGCGCTTTGCGAGGGGATGCTTTGGCGGCACCACCAGGGTCAGTTCGTCCTTGAGAATCTCTGTGGCCTGTAATTGCGGGTCGCGGGGCACAAAGGAAACGGCGCCCAAATCCAGGCGGTAATTCACTACTTCGTGGGGAATATCGCGGGAAAACATGCGGTGCACGCGGACCTGCACGCCGGGATGAGCTTCGCGAAAGGCAGCCAGCGCGGGAAGAAGCGCATGGATGGAACTTTCATTCACGCCCAGCGAAAGTTCGCCGCGTTTCAGGCCTTCCAATTCCAGGAGACCCTTTTTGACCTCGTCGCGCAGGTTCAACAGGCGTTCGGCGTACTCCCGCAGCAGCGTGCCGGCATCGGTCAGCCGCACAGGGCGCGCGCCGCGCACAAACAACGGCTGCTCCAGGGATTCTTCCAGCTTGCGGATGGTCAGGCTGACCGCGGGCTGGGTGCGGTAGAGGCGTTCGGCCGCGCGGGAGAAGCTGCCTTCCTTTGCAACGGTCAAAAAGACCTGTAATTCGCCTAAATCCATGAACAACCTCAAATCGGAGGGGGGGCCAGTCCAAACCCTCAAAAGTGCCTGATTTCAGGGTTTCGGCGAGCCTGCGAGGACTGCGGGCGGCGGCGACCCTAAACCCTAGTATAAGCTAGAATTATCAATTACAGAATGAAGATAAATTGGACTAGAACCCGCCGCCATGCGTTACTGGTAGCTCAGGTCTCTGGAGTAGCTATGAGCCACGTACAAATTTTCGATACTACGCTCCGCGATGGTGAGCAATCGCCGGGCTTTTCCATGAATACGGAAGAAAAGATCCGCATGGCCCGGCAGCTGGCGGCCCTAGGTGTGGACATCATCGAAGCCGGCTTTCCGATCGCTTCACGCGGTGATCTGGAGGCGGTGCAAGCCGTTGCGAAGGAAGTGCGCGACGTTCCCATTGCCGCGCTGGCCCGGGCACGCAAAGACGACATTCTTGCCGCCGTGGAAGCGCTGAAGCCCGCGAAGTCTCCGCGCATGCACGTCTTTCTCGCCACCTCTGACCTGCATCTGCAGGCCAAGTTGCACCTGACGCGCGAGCAGGCCCTCGAAGCCATCGGGTCCATGATCAAGCTGGCGCGCAACTATGTGGAAGAGATCGAGTTTTCCGCCGAAGACGCCGGCCGCACCGAAATTGAATTTCTCTGCAAGGCTTGCCGGATTGCGGTCGAGGCCGGGGCCACGGTTCTTAATTTGCCGGATACTGTCGGATACGCCGTGCCGGAAGAGTATGGCGCGATGTTTCTGAAGGTTCGCGAGTATCTCGGCGACCCGGGACACATTACGCTGAGCGCGCATTGCCATGACGACCTGGGCCTTGCCGTTGCCAACTCGCTGGCCGCGGTTCGCGCGGGCGTGCGGCAGATTGAGTGCACGGTCAATGGAATCGGCGAACGGGCTGGGAATGCGGCGCTGGAAGAGATTGCGGTTGCGCTTGCGGTACGCAAGGACAGCTTTGGCGTGGCGACCAAGCTCAATTTGAAAGAGCTGTACAAATCGAGCCGCCTGCTGAGCGAAATCACCGGGGCGGTAATCGCACCGAACAAAGCCGTGGTTGGCGCGAACGCGTTTGCCCACGAAGCGGGCATCCACCAGGACGGGATCATCAAGAATCCGCTGACCTATGAAATTATTTCACCGGAGGCGGTTGGCGTGCCGTCGCGTTCGCTCGTTTTGGGGAAGCACTCGGGCCGGAACGCGCTGCGGCAGTCGCTGAAGGAACTCGGCTACGAAGCGTCCGATGCGGAACTCGCGGAGTGCTATCGCCGCGTTACTTCGCTGGCGGATGAGTCCAAGAATGTTCGCGCGCGGGATCTGATGGCTATTGCGCACGAGGTGATTCGGCGTAAAGCTGTTGCGGTGGCGAACGAAGCGTCGTCGGCCGCGTGATTTCTGTAGCTCGCCCCTTCAAGGGTGAGGATTTTCGCGGCGACGACGATATCGTGCAGCCGTGAGGGAAAACCTCAGGCCTTAAGGCCTGAGCTACAATGCAGAGAGATTCTCTCGGGGTGTCCAGGCCATGAAGTTGAAAAAGACAATTGTCCTTCTTCCCGGCGACGGTATCGGTCCGGAAGTCACGCGTTCGGCCGCGAACGTTCTGCAGGAATGCGCGCGCGAATTTCAGCACCAGTTCACGTTTGTGGAGATGCCCGTCGGCGGCGCCGCGATTGATAAGAGCGGCACACCGCTCCCCAATGAAACTCTGGATGCTTGCAGGAAAGCCGACGCGGTGTTTCTCGGAGCGGTTGGCGGACCCAAGTGGGATTCGCTGCCGGTCGGCAAGCGCCCGGAAAACGGCTTGCTCGACCTGCGCAAAGGGCTGGGGCTCTACGTCAATTTGCGTCCTGTAAAGGTCATCGAACCTCTGCGCGGAATCTCGCCGCTCAAGGCTGACCGCCTCGGCGATCTCGATGTGGAAATTGTCCGCGAACTTGCCGGAGGAATGTATTTCGGCGAACGCGGCAACGTGAAGGAAAACGGAGTCGAGCGGGCTTTCGATACAGAGTCTTATTCCACGCCGGAAATCGAGCGCATCGCCGCTTTTGCTTTCACGCGCGCTGAAGCCCGTTCGCGCCGCCTTTGCTCGGTGGACAAGGCCAACGTTCTCAGCAGCTCGCAGCTGTGGCGCCGCACCGTCTCCGCCATGGGCACGGTTTATCCGAACGTGAAGCTTGAGCACATGTATGTGGACAACGCCGCCATGCAGCTTACGCTGAAGCCCACGCAATTTGACGTGATGCTGAGCACCAACATGTTCGGGGATATTTTGAGCGATGCGGCCGCGGCGCTTGTCGGCTCCATCGGGCTGATTCCTTCGGCGAGTTTTGGGACAAGCGCGCCGATGTTCGAGCCGATTCACGGCTCGGCGCCAAGCCTTGCCGGAAAAGACATGGCCAATCCCATCGGTTCGATCTTGAGCGCGACCATGATGCTGCGCGACACCTTCGGCCTCAGCCTCGAAGCCGATTGGGCCGAACAGTCGCTCGTTCGCGTGCTCAACACCGGCGTGCGCACCGCCGACATCGCCGAACCCGGCAAGAAAACCGTCGCCTGTTCCGTCTTTAACGACATGCTGCACGATGAGATGCAGCGCACCTTTGAGCACGCCGAAAAGTACGGCTGGGGAGTCTAAACCGATCTCACTCAGATCGTGGCAGGTCTCTGCATTGGAGACTATCTTCAATCCCTCTGATGGAGTGCGGCCTGCTGCAATTGTTACTTTTCAGATCTTCCAATCCGGCGTGGCTACATAGCTGCGATTGATTTCAGCCAAATTTCTGGTGCCGCACTCGCCCATGGCTAGTTTCAATTCGCCTTGTAAAATTTCGATCACCCGGGCCACACCGGCTTCGCCAAACGCTCCCAATCCCCACAGGTAGGGGCGCCCGATGCCCACGGCCTTCGCTCCGAGAGCCAGGGCCTTGAAAACATCCGTGCCGCGGCGCACTCCGCCATCCACAAACACCGGAATGCGGTTGCCAACCTCCGCCACCACCTCTGGGAGCGCTTCGATCGACGCCCGCAAAGTTTCCGTGGCGCGCCCCCCGTGGTTGGAAACCAGAATTGCATCCACGCCGTGTTCCACGCAGAGCCGTGCGTCTTCGCGCGTCTCGATTCCCTTGATGATGAACTTGCCTTTCCAGAATTTGCGCACCCGGTCCACGAATTCCCAGTCCATGGTGGGGTTGATCGAACGCACGCCGGTCATATCAATGCCGTCGAACATGGGGCGTTCCTTGGGACTGGGCCCCGCGGCGCTTTCGTGGCACGTGGTGCACTGGCTCACGTCCTTCGGGCGCGTGCGCAGAAAAGTTTCCAGGTTTCGCCCGGTGGTGGAATCCACGGTCAGTGCGAGGACCGAGCAGCCTGCGGATTCCACTCGACGCATGATTTTTTCGCAGGCGTCCCAGGAAGTTGGCGCGTAAAACTGCTGCCACACTGGCCGGCCCAATCCCTTGTTCACGTCTTCCACCGGGGTTGAGGTCATCGTGGAGAGCATGAACGGAGCGCCCTTCGCTTTGGCGGCGCGCGCAACCGACAGTTCACCGTCGCCAAAGAATGCCCGGTCGCCGGAGGTTGGGCAAAGAAAAATCGGGCTGTCGTAAACGGTCCCAAAGAGTTCCAGGCGTGTATCAACTTTAGTGGCATCGCGCAGGCGGCGGGGCCGCAGCTTCACCTGTTTGTATCCTTCGGTGTTGGCCTTAAGGGTCCCGTCATCATCAACACCACTCGCCAAGTACGCCCAGTGCCCGGGAGCAACCTTGCGATGGGCCGCTTCTTCGAAATCCAAAACGTTCAGCGCTTCTGCCGGGCTGGCAATCACTTCCGAAGATCGGGAGCTGTTTTGGGCGAAGCCGCTCTCTTCGAGAAATGCCGCAACTCCGCCAAGCGAGGCAACATAAGGGCTGGCAGCCAAGAATTTCAAAAATTCCCGGCGCGCAGTGAGTACGGGTTCTCTCATAACGGCTGCGTATGGTAGCGCAGCCGATTCGAATTGACCATCACGGCCAGACAAAGGAAGAGCGCTCGCTTCGCGCCGAGAGTCACTTGCCACGCTTTCGAAAGCACTTCACAATCTTGCATCACCCATGCGCTGGCTCCGACTCCTCGGCATCTTTTTTCTTTTTGCAATCGTTTTTCTTTTTGGAGCGTTCTATAGCTATCGCGCTATCGCCCGCAAGCACGCACGGGAACTGGAAACCCGCCTTGCCACGCTGCCCGATCCGGCGGCCAACGCGCCTTACCCGAAATTCTTTTTTCAGCGTGGGGTGAACTTCACCGCGGAATTTCCCGCCTTCTATGGCGAAGACTCCGCCGTCGAAATGCTCAAGAAGCTTCCGGCTCACGGAATCAATTCCATCGCGCTGGTGCCTTATGGCTTTGCTTCCACGAAAGAGCCGAAGGTGCGCGGGTGGAATACGCGTTGGGAAGGCGACGCGGGGGTAACGCAACTCGCCCGCGTTGCTCATTCGCTGGGCATGAAAGTTTTGCTTAAGCCGCAGCTGTGGATGCATGGCGGCAATCCCGCGGACATTAATTTCCCCGGCGCCGCGGAAAATTCAGAGTGGTTTGCGCAATACCAGCCGTTTCTTGAGCACTATGCGCAACTTGCCGCCGCGATTCATGCCGACGTTTTTTGTGTCGGCGTCGAGTTCGAGAAAATGTCGGGCAACGAACAGGCCTGGCGTAAACTCATTGGCCGCGCCCGTGAGATTTATCCCGGGCCGCTCACCTACGCAGCCAACTTCGGCACTGAATTCGAGTCCATCAAATTCTGGGACGCGCTGGACTACATAGGTATTGACGAATACTACCCGCTGCCCGACGACCTCTCGACCGCCGCGGTCGTCAAAAAGATCTCCGCGGTGCAATCGCGTTTTCAGAAGCCAGTCCTCTTCACCGAAGCCGGCTTTCCCAGCGTCGCCGAAGCGAATCGCGCACCCTGGGACGAGCCGAGCCGCCCCGTCGATCTGGAAATCCAGGCGAAGAGCTACGACGCGCTGCTTTCCGCCTTCTACGAAAAGCCCTGGTTCGCCGGGGTCTACTGGTGGAAAGTCGGCACGAACGGTTACGGCGGCCCGAGCGACGCCTCCCACACTCCGTGGAACAAGCCTGCCATGCAATCCATTGAACGCTGGTACCGCAGCGGCAAACGGTGAAAGCATCCTGACTTCGGTTGCGGGAACCCGTTGGGGATGATAATTTTAATAATTCGAAGTTTCCCGGACACAAAGGTTTGGGGGCCTGAATCCGTGAGGTCAGCCGGGGTAACCGAGCTTTTATAAGAGCATCTCCCGAGGGAACCTTTTCGCCATTCATGAGGGTTGCCCTTCCCCCAGTTTGGCCGGAATCTTTGTTCATCTGAAAAATGCAGACGCCTTCTTCCAATCAGGGTCGCGGTGAATCCGGGCGTGTGCCCGGGGTAACGTATTGGAGGGTCGAAGGTTCGCTGCTGGAAATCAGCGCGCTGCGAAGCGTCGGTTTTTTCAATTGGAACAGCCAGAGTTTTCTGGAGCGCTGGGTGCGCCGGGCGGGAACGCTGGCCATGGGCGTGGTGCGCCCACCCGCTTATTTCGCCAGCCGGACATTTGCCACGCGGCTGCTGCACAGCGTCCTCAGCGGCATTACCCGTGATCGGCTTGATCTGCTGGGCGAAGAGTATTTCCAGTACGAACTGAAGCCCAAAATGCGGCGCGAAGCGGTGGACAAATTGATTGACGCGGTGCGTGGCGGCGAACGTGTCGTGCTTGTCAGTCAATTGCTGGAACACATCGTGCGCCCGATGACGGAATACTTCGGCGCGGAAGGGTTTATAGCGAATCGTCTGGAATTTCGCGACGGAGAAACCACGGGACGCCTTGGGGATCCGGTGATTCGCCCGCGCGGCCCGTTCGCCTGGCTGGCCAGCGGTTCGGCTGACGGCCGCATCGGGAAAGAAAAACTTCTCGGGCAACTCGGGTGGACCGGGGATGCGCGGCGCCTGGATTCCGCTGTACAACCCGCGCTCCGCTCGCAACTCCCGACGCGCACCTCCGTCGAGCGACTGAGCAGCACGCCGGAAGTCGCTCGCCTTTCCGTCCGCGACTCTTTGGCTGGCAAGCACATTCTGCTGATCGGCGTCACCGGCTTTATCGGCAAGGTCTGGCTGGTGGACCTGCTTGAGAAAATTCCCAAGATCGCGAAAATCACGCTGCTCATCCGCCGCAACCGCACTACGCCGGCGCAGCGCCGCTTCGAAAAAATTGTCGAGGAATCGCCTACGCTGGACCGCCTGCAGGAGATTCACGGCGCGAATCTCGCTGCGTTCTTGCGCGAAAAAGTGGAAGTTGTCGAAGGCGACGTCAGCCAGCCCGGCCTGGGCCTCGACGCAGCCACACAATCCCGCCTGCAGCGTTCTCTCGATGTCATTGCCAACAGCGCCGGGTTAACAGACTTCAATCCCGACCTGCGCGACGCGCTCTCTTCGAACGTTGATTCCACCCACTATCTGCTCGACTTTCTGCGCA
>DASSGJ010000367.1:0-4078 GCA_035693545.1 Candidatus Acidiferrum sp. | reverse complement strand
CTGGAACGCCTGATGGACACCGTCGGCGCGATTGCGGGGCCGCTGACAGCCCTATGGCTGCTTCAGGTCACCAACCACAACTATCGCGCCGTATTTTTGTGGACGCTCCTGCCCGGAATGATCGCTGTGCTGAGCTTCTGGCTGCTGGTGCGGGAGCGGGCGTTCGAAGCGAGAAAGAAGGTGACGTTCCTGGCCGGGCTGAAAAATTTGCCCGGAAATTTCAGGGAATTCCTGTTGGGAGTTGGCGTCTTCGGCTCCGGGGATTTTTCGCACACTCTCCTGATTTTGTATGCGTCGCGAATGCTGACGCCCGCGCATGGAGCCGCACGCGCCGCCAGCCTGGCCGTTGGGCTCTACACGCTGCACAACGTTTTCTACGCCGGATCGGCTTATGCAAGCGGGTGGATCAGCGATCACGTACCGCACCGCAAAGCGATTCTTGCCGGTGGATACGCGCTGGCAGGTGTGACGGCTATTTTTCTTACGACCACGCCGGCTTCGATTTGGCTGTTGGGTGGATTGTTCGTCCTGGCGGGAATTTACGTTGGGACAGAAGAAGCGCTGGAGGACTCTCTGGCGGCGGAACTGATTCCCCGCGAGCAGCACGGGATGGCGTTCGGAACGCTGGCAGCGGTGAATGCCGTGGGAGATTTCTTATCCAGCCTGGTGGTCGGCTTCCTCTGGTCGGCCGTCTCCGCAAAAGCCGCGTTTTCTTTTTCCGCGGTCCTATTCTTCCTCGGAGCGATCCTCATTTTTCGGCTGCGAAAGTAATTCCCCCCGCAACGACTGCGGTTCCCCGGCAACCTCGCGCTTCGAAGCCTGCATTCGGCGATGCACCTCCGCCTGCAGATATTTGCGAAGATTTTCCGGCACGATGCCGGGCGCGGCCAACTCCCGCAAATCCACCACGGTCAGTTGCGGCAGATAACTCAGCACAATCGAGAGCGGCGTCGAAGAGTTGCGCACCAGGGCCAGCCGCACGTTGTAGTGCTGCGACCACTTGCGGTGATTGGCCACAGTCAGGACCACGACCTGCGGCAATTTATCGTGCCAAAGCACTTTCAGCACCTGCGCCTCAGTGAGGCGAGGATTGTCCAGCGCGATTTCCAGAACCTGGGCATGTCCGGTGGCGATCAAGGCCCCCGCAACACGCCCCGGACCGCGGCGCGCGAGAGTGATTCTCTGCCCCAGCGGCAACTGCGGCAGGCGCGCGATGATGTACTCCTCGGCGTGGCGTTTCAGCTCGGCGGAGACCGAGGGCGACAACGAAAACTGGACCAGGTCCATAAGATAAAGATCGCGCAAGAGCCGCAGGCCAACGAGGCGCGGCGCACTGGGATGAAAAACCAGCGCCCGCTTCACGGCGTAGCTCTTCAGGAAAGTTTTTCGGCCGGCGATATTCTCGATGATCTCCGCGGGCAGATCTTTGCGGGAAAGCAGCAGGCCGAGGAGCGTATCGTCCAACGCAGGGTTATCGAGCAACGCGTAAAGAACCTCGGGCGCGGGGTGATAGAGAAAGGATTTAAGTTCTTCACCGGTAGCGAGGCGGGCGCGGTCGCGTTGCTGTTCGAGAGCGGCCAATTCCGTCTCCTCACGCGGGCGGCAGAAGCTGAAGCGCAAGATGCGCGGCAGCCTCCGCGGGACTGAATTGCAGGGCGCTGAACTGTGCGCTCGGCGCGGCCCTGCGCAGATGTTGTTCTAAACGCCCGTCGAACCAGGCGGAGCGGCCCAGCATGCCGCCCGTGCTCACAAACAGGAATTTTTGGGATTGCAGCTGGAGGCGCTCGGCAAGATCGCTGACAAGTTCGGCCAGCGCCGCCGCGCAGTTGTCTATGAGCATGCGCGCCGTCTCGTCGGTTGCCTCCGCGGCCTGAAGCACCATGGGAAACAACCGGGGAAACACTTCGTCGGGAGAAACGTAAACCCGTGATTGCAGATCTGTCCAGGTCGGCGCACCGATTTCGGAGAGGATCTTCTTGCCCATCAAGGTGTCCGTGCCGGTCCGGTCAAAGTGGCGCAGCGCTTCCAGCACGGCGCACTGGCCGACGTGGTACGCGCTTCCTTCGTCGCCAAGCAGATAACCGTGCCCACCCACCCGCGCAGTCTGCCCCCGGGCATCGCGCCCAATGGCCGCGGAACCCGTTCCGGCAATCAGCACGATCGCTGCTCCGTCGCCGACCGCCTGGAGAGTCAACTCCATGTCGGTGCAAACCCGAACCAGCTTGCCGGGAAATTCTTCTTCGAGCAGCAACCTCATTTTCCGCCCGGATTCGGGATAGGCCGTCCCGGCAAGGCCCGCACAAAGCGAGACCACTGCGTTATTCAGAACTTTCGCGGATGTCATCGCGACACGCGCGACTTCACACACCGCCGCCAGAGCTCCGCCAAAACCGACGCGCATCGGGTTGGAGGGGCCGCCCCGGCTGGTAGTGACCACGCGGCGCGATTCGTCCATCAAGACGCATTCCGTCTTCGTTCCGCCGCCGTCCAGACCCAAAACATAACGCATGGAAAAAGCATACGCGAGCCGGACGTTTTTGGGGGCAGCGATAGCGGAGCGGGTGCCGAAAACGTTTCCGTAGCTGACGCGCCGGGGATTGCTTTCTTGACGCACCGGGAGACACCCACTATTCTCGTCACACTTCGCGGAGCCGCGTGCGGGCAGCGGAGTCCAAATCGCATGCACATCCATCTTCTGGACCTGGCGATCGTCATTGTTTACCTGTTGGGAGTGACGGCGCTGGGCGTTTACTTCCGCGGAAAGCAGCGGGATGTTCGCGATTATTTCCTGGGTGGACGAACCGCGCCGTGGTGGGCTCTGGCGTTTTCCATTGTGGCCACGGAAACCTCCACGCTCACGATTATCGGCACGCCCGCGCTCGCTTACTCCGGAAACATGACCTTTCTCCAATGGGTGCTCGGCTACCTGGTGGGGCGCTTTCTGATCAGCTTGATTTTTCTACCCGGATATTTTCGCGGAGAGATTTTGACGGCATACGCGGTGATCGAGAAGCGCTTTGGGCGGCGGATGCGCTCCGTGGCGGCGGTGACGTTCTTGACCACCCGCACTTTGGCCGAAGGCGTGCGTGTGGCCGCCATAGCGCTCGTGGTCAGTGTAACCCTGGGGACTTCCGAGCGCCTGGCCGTGTTCATCGTGATCGCCCTGACGGTGCTGTACACGTTCGAGGGCGGGATGCAGGCAGTGATCTGGACCGACGTCGCGCAGTTTTTGCTTTATCTCCTCGGCAGCATGGTGACGTTCGGTATATTGCTCCACCGTATTCCCGGCGGCTGGAACGAAGTGGCCCAGGTCGCCCTGGCGCATGGCAACAAACTGCAAATTTTCGACTTCAGCTGGTCCCTGGCAAAAACGTACACCTTCTGGTCTGGAGTAATCGGCGGTGCGTTTTTTACCCTGGCCAGCCACGGAACCGATCAAACCATTGTGCAGAGGTTGCTGGCCGCCAGAAATCAGCGGGACAGCAGGCGCGCTTTGATCACCAGTGGGTTCATCGTGCTGTTTCAGTTCTCTCTTTTTCTGCTCGTGGGCGTTTTCCTCTTTGTCTTCGCGCAGCACTGGCCTTTGCTTGGCCCTGGAGACCGCACCGACAGCATTCTGCCGCATTTCATCATTCGCGAGATGCCCACCGGCCTCGTGGGACTCCTGCTCGCTTCAATACTGGCCATCGCCATGTCCAATGCCAGCGGATCATTAAATTCGCTTGCCGCGTCCAGCGTGGTGGACTTTGCGGCGCTGAGTGGAAGAAGCGCGGACCCAGCGGCGTTCTTGAAATATTCGCGGCGAATGACTCTTCTGTGGGGCAGCGTGCTGATTTTGTTTGGATTGCTGCCTTGGGGGCATTTGCTGGAGGCGGGGCTGACCGTCGCATCGCTTCCCTTCGGCAGCTTGCTTGGCCTTTTCCTGCTGGGAACATTTGATTCGCGCGCGACTGCCGTGGGTTCGCTTGTGGGTATGTTCGGCGGGTTGGCCAGTGTGTTGCTGGTTTTGGGGTACACGAAAGTCGCATTTACCTGGAACGTGCTGATCGGCTCTTGCGTCACGTTTGCTCTGGGCGCC
>DASSGJ010000366.1:0-9076 GCA_035693545.1 Candidatus Acidiferrum sp. | reverse complement strand
TCTGGAAACCGCTGCGCGGATGTCGGCAGCTTTCCCCTACGTTTCGCCTGAGGCGCGCCCTAACGGGCCGCTAAACGGAGTGCATCTGGGCGACGGCGGGTATTTCGACAATTCGGGAGTGTTTACGCTTTCCGAGTGGCTGAAAGAAGCGACCCGGTTTCCGACAGTGACTGCGACTTCTGCGGTTTCTTCAACGTTGCGTAAAAAAAGAATCCTGGTTCTGCAACTGGAGGCGTTTCCCGACAGCAACACCGCGGACGTGGAATCTCCGAAGAAGTGGTATTACCAATTGACGTCGCCCATCCAGACGATGCTGACCGTGCGATCCGAAGGGCAACTTGTTCGCGACAAAACCGCGGGTGAAGACCTGCAGAAACTCCTCAACGCAAGCGGGTACGAAACCACCTGGCTGCTGGTTCGTTACACGCCAGGAGCCGTCAAGCTTCCCGGCGGCAACGCCTCTTGTGCTGCCAATCCTCCCCTATCGTGGCACTTGACGCCCTTCGAGAGACGCTGCATTGATCAAGCGTGGCAGAACATCAGTTCCCAGACGAGTCAGGAAATTATGAATTTTTTGAACAACCAAGCCGGAATCACAAATACCGAATGCGACGCGGCCGACCGGAGCGTCGCGCCGGGCGTATTCGAGCGAAAGTGCCGCGCAACAACAGTTGTACCTAAGCAGTAAAATCAATCCAGCGCCGGGACAGAATCGCCCGGCGCTGGATGTTGAAACCGCTAATTGCTTGGAGTTAGAACCGGTAAATTACGCCGGCGGATGGTTGGGCGGTGTTGGTTGTCAGGCCGGAACGCAATGCGTTCACACCGAAATCAGGACGCCCGTAAACGAGGCCGCGATATTCCAGGCGGAATGTGAAGTGCTTGGAATAATCGTAGTTAACTCCGCCGCCGTAAACGAAAGTGGCTTTCGCCTGATTTCCCGCTCCAGCGACAGTCGCTCCCGCGCTCCCCGTTGGCGCAAAAACCAACGCGCCGGTGCCCGCGAGGACGTAGGGGTTGAATCGCGATGTGCTCCAGGGAAGATTCACTACCCCCGCGACCGTGGTCTGGTGAACATTCGACTGCACTCCCACAGTTCCGGCAGACGAAATGTTCTGCTGGGTATCGCGGTTCCAGCCATAGCTGACGTCGGCCGCGAACCAGCGGTTAAAATGATAACGATAACTTACGAGGAATCCACCCGAGTTGGTGGTGTGCTGATTCAGTACGTTGCTGCTCGAGTCTTTGGTGAAAAACCCCGTGCCCTGCACGCCGACTTCCTGGGTGCTGCGTTCGTCGGCGCGAGCGCCTGCGCTGAAGATGAACAATGCTCCAAACACAACTGCAGCTACTGATCTGAACTTCATTCTGACTTTCTCCCTTTGTTTGGTCTTGAATCCATGCGACAAACTTCATCACTCGCATGTAATTGCTGAACAACAGAAACGCCGCGTTCTGGTTCACGCGGTTTTGCCTTTGAGCGGTATCGAGCCCTGGGCAGGCCCTCCGCACAAACCCCGCAAACAGATGTTTCACCCGTTTCCGGGGAATCTAAGACAACTTTTAAAAAAACAAAGTCCTTTCATCTCCGAAAAGAGATGTCAATTTCCTGTTGATTGCATTTGTGAGTTTCGAACTTCGGTGTTTCCTTCGCTCACCCCTGAGTTGGAAGCAGGACTTCTATCTCTCCCCCGTCAACTTAGATGGCCGATGGTTGTGCGGAGTTACCTGCAAGCTGCACTTTTTTAAAAAATAATTGCTCGTGTTTATTTTATTGCATTTTTAAGAGGAAATAAAATTGCAGGGGCTGCATTCTTTTTTTTGAAAGCAAAACAAGTGGTTTGATTTCAGGCGAAACATAAAATGCGACCACCGGATATTCTACAAAATCCCGAATAAATCATCCAAAAATGGAAGGGGACGCATTGTGCACGGACTCAATCCGAGCTAAAGTAAGGGCTCTTACAAAAGCCAAGTGATTTTTTGCCGGGAACCCATAACCCAACGTGAAAGAAATGCTGAGCTATGGCTGATCGAGGCATAGATAGATTTCCGGCGCGCTCCGCAATATCGCGCATAATTCCATACGGCTTGGCGCTCGCTTCGGTGGCAGCGGCGCTTCTGTTGGAACTTCTGCTCACGCACTTTCATTTGCCCCACACTTTCGCTGCTTTCGCCCTGTCGGCCATCGCGATTACATTCTGGTATGGCGGAACAAAGCCGGGCATCATCGCCACTTTGCTTGCGATTCTAATCCGCAACTACCTCTTCGAGGCGGATATCGCCACTCTTGCACGGGTATTTTATGACCTGGTATTCGTGATTTTTGCCATGTTGATGAGCTGGCTTAAACACCGGCGAAATGTACTCGAACAGGAAGTCGCTGAACGCACCGCGGCATTGACCCAGGCAAATGATGAACTCAAGAAGGAAATTGCCGAACGCAAAAAGGCCGACTATAAACTTCGAAGGAGCGAAGCCTATCTGCTGGAAGGCCAGCGCCTGGTGCACATGTTCAGTTGGGCCCACGATGCGGCAACCGGCAAGGTGACCAGCTCGCCGGAAGTTCGCCGGATCCTGGGAGCCGCCCCGGACGAGGATGTCTCCACCACGGAATTCTTTGTCAATAGAATCCATCCGGAGGATCGGCCCAGCGCCGAACGCGAATTCGCAGAAGCCGCCGCTGCAAAGGTCAGTTACGAATCCGACTATCGCATCATTCTTCCGGACGGCTCCATCAAGAACATCCACACGATCGGACATCCCGTTCTGAACGAAGCAGGCGAACTCGTGGAATTCGTCGGAACGGCGATGGATGTGACCGAGCAACGCCGCGCGAGCGCCGAATTGGAGACCGCGTTCGAGGAGATCAAGAAACTGAAGGACCAGCTGCACGATGAGAACCTGGCATTGCGCGAACAAATTGACCAGGCCTTCATGTTCGAGGAAATCGTGGGGTCGTCCTCTGCCCTGCAGACCGTCCTTTCCAAAATTCTGAAGGTGGCTCCCACGGACTCCACAGTGCTGATCACGGGCGAAACCGGCACGGGCAAGGAACTGATTGCCCGCGCGATCCATAAGCGCTCCCAGCGCTCGAGCCGCGCTTTTATGGGCGTAAACTGCGCCTCCATTCCTGCTTCGTTGATCGCCTCGGAATTGTTTGGCCATGAAAAGGGCGCCTTCACCGGGGCGCTGCAGCGCCATCAAGGACGATTTGAACTGGCGCACTCCGGCACCATTTTTCTGGATGAAATCGGCGAACTTCCTGCGGAGACGCAGATCGCATTGTTGCGGGTTCTCCAGGAACATCAATTCGAACGCGTGGGCGGGACGCGGGCAATTCCAACAGACGTTCGGGTGATTGCCGCAACGAATCGTGATTTGCGCACGGCCATCGCTGCTGGCACATTCCGGGCTGACCTGTTCTATCGCCTGAATGTGTTTCCGGTCGAAGTGCCTCCTCTGCGCCAGCGAAAAGAAGATATTCCCATGCTGGTGGAATATTTTGTCAAACGCTACGCCGAAAAGTCGGGCAAAGAGATTTACAAGATTGACAAAAACACCATGGATCTCTGCCTGGCTTATCCGTGGCCGGGCAACATCCGCGAACTGCAAAATATTATCGAAAGGTCGGTCATCCTCTGCACCGGGCACACCCTCTGGATTGATGAGGCATGGCTTACGATTGACGAACAATCCGCGCGGCCCGAGATGTCCGCCCCCCTGACGGAGACCCTTCAGAATCAAGAAAAGGAAATTATCGAAGCAGCATTGGCGGCCTCCGGGGGAAGAGTCGCAGGCCCAAATGGCGCTGCGGCCAAGCTCGGCATCCCCCGTTCGACGTTGGATTCAAAGATCAAGCAGCTGAAAATCAGGAAGCATAAATACATCCCAGAACCGCAATGACGTGTCACAGGAGTGCCGAGAATTCGGCACTTCCCGATTTTTCGTGACTATCACCCCGACTTTAAGTGCTTAGTTTCAATCAGTTACGAATGGGTGTGCTATTGCAACTCTGTTATAGCAGCGCGCTTTACTAAAACTGCGCGCCGCTAGTTACCCGGAAAAGGGCCCTCTACCGATCCCATGACTTTGAAAATTGAGAAAGCGGTGCGGCAAGGAGCAACGGTGTTTGTCCTAAGCGGTCGGTTCGAGGCCGAACATATCGAGCAGTTGGCAGGTCTCTTCGAACTGCAAGAAGCGCCTGACATAGCGCTGGACTTGCGGGAGCTCCGGTTGGCAGACCGAAGTGCCGTACGGTTCCTGGCGCGCTGTGAATCGGGCGGAGTGCGGCTGGAGAATTGTCCGGCGTATATCCGGGAGTGGATAGGAAAAGAAAAGGATTGAGCTAACAAACAGGTTGATGTCGAGAAACAGCACACGAGGAGCAAGAAATGCGTATTGATTTCCAGCGTGCATCCAGGGCGGAAGCGAACGGCACAAGCGCCGCAGGCAAACTTGCGGAGTGGAGCGAAGCCAAACTGATAGCCGCTGCCAAGAATGGCGATGGCGCCGCGTTCGGAGCTCTTTGCGAACGGCATGAGGAGATGATTCTTCGTGTGACCTTTCGAATCACCCGAAATCGCGAGGACGCGGAAGATGCCGTTCAGGACTCGCTGATGAACGCCTTCGTTCACCTCGCTAGTTTCGATGAACGCTCGCGTTTCGCCACCTGGCTGACGCGCATCGCCATCAACTCGGCCCTCGGTCAACTCCGCAAAAAACGAGGGGTACGGGAAATCTCCATGGATGAACCTGGCCCGGCGGAAGACTCCTGGCCGCATTTCGAGATCGCGGATCGCGCACCCAACCCAGAAGAGGCCTTTCGCTTGGGCGAAAGGCGAGAGATCGTCGGCAGGGCCGTTCGGCGACTCCGGTCTCGAAACCGGCAAGTGGTGGAGGTTCACCAACTGGGCGAATCCTCTGTGAAAGAAACGGCGCGGATTTTGGGAATATCAATCGCGGCAGCGAAAGCCCGGATGTTTCACGCCCGGGCCGCGTTGCGTCGAATGCCGATCTTGCGGAGCGTTCGCCAGGCCAACTGGTCAAGCGCAGGCTGAAGCTTATCGCGCGCCGACAGGCTCTCGCGACGGCGCAACGCTGGCTCTGCCCATCGCGGCGTCAACCAACTGCAATGCTTCTTCGATAACGTCCAGTCCCTGCCGAAGCTCCTCTTCATTAATGACCAGCGGCGGGCAAACCCACAACATGTTGAACCGGCTGAACGCGTACACATGCTTGGACTTCAAATGTGCGGCTAGTTTGCCCATTTCCGGACTGGTGCCGTTAAAGGGAGCCAGAGGCTCCCGCGTCGCCTTGTCCTTAACAAGCTCCAGGACGCTGAACAACCCTTTGTGGCGAACGTCGCCAACGCAGGCATATTTTTTCTTCATCGCTTCCAGCCGCGAAGCCAGATACCGTCCCTGCTTCTCAACATTTTCAAAAATCTTTTCTTCTTCATAGATGTGCAGGTTGGCCACCGCCGCCGCACAGCAGACCGGGTGGCCGCTGTAAGTCAGTCCGCCCCAAAGCATATTGGTTTCGAAATAGTTGGCGATTTTGTCGGAGACAATCACCGCGCCGAGTGGCATGTACCCGCTCGTCAGTCCCTTCGCGCAGCTGACAATATCCGGCTTGATGCCGAAGTGCTGCGTCGCCAGCCATTTTCCGGTGCGCCCGAATCCGGCCATCACTTCGTCGTCTATCAGCAGAATGCCGTATTTGTCGCACAACGCGCGAAGCTTCGGATAATAATCGTCCGGAGGAACCAGCAATCCATTCGAACCGGTAATTCCCTCGACCATGATCGCAGCGATCGTATGCGGCCCTTCCATCTGAATCACTTCTTCAATGTGGCTGACGCACTCGCGGTGGCACGTTTCGACCTTCTGGCCAAATGGGCACCGATAACAGTAAGGATCGAACACGCGAACAATGCCCGGCATGCCCGGCTCGACGGGCCAGCGCCGCGGATCGCCGGACGCGGTCATCGAACCCATCGTCGCGCCGTGATAGCTGCGGTAGCGGGTGATGATTTTGTCGCGGCCGGTAACCAGCCGCGCGATTTTCATGGCGTTTTCATTGGCCTCGGCGCCGCCGAGAGTGAAGAACGCTTTCGCCAGCCCGGTCACTTCCGCAAGCTTTTTGCCGAGAGAGCCACGCGGCTCGGTGGCAAAGCTCGGCCCCGCGAAACAAAGTTCATCCACCTGTTTCTTGATCGCTTCCAGCATTTTCGGGTGCTGGTGGCCAACATTGAGATTGATCAATTGCGAGCTGAAATCCAGCCAGCGGTTGTCGTCGCCATCCCAGAACCAGACGCCCTGGCCGCGCTTCATGTGAATTGGATTCGACGCGCCCTGCACAGACCACGAGAACATCGTGTAGTCGCGATTTTCTTGAACTACCTTCAGCGATTTGGCGTCCATGCTCGATCTTCCTTCCCGATCCTGTCAGTTTGCTTTCAAAATCCAGTCCACGGTTTTGCCGGCCAGCCGGTTCAGCGCGGCGACGGACATTTCCAGGTGTTCTTCCCGCGTGTCCTCAATCTTGTTGTGGCTTATGCCTCGCAACGATTGCACAAACATCATAACCGTTGGAATCCCTGCGCGCGAGACCTCCGCGGCGTCGTGCAAGGGGCCCGAGGGAAGCCGGTGAGATTTCCCGGAGAGCTCGCGGACGGATTGCTCGCAAAGCTCGATCAGATGCGCGTGAAACGGGATCGGCTCGATGCTCCAGATCCTCGACCACTCCACAGTGCAATTTTCTTCGCTTGCGAACCGCCTGCTCGCTTCCTGCGCTTCACGGTACATCTGGGCGAGAACTTTGGCGTCCAGGTCGCGCTGGTCGAGCGTGGCTTCGCACCGGCCGACAACTGCCGTCACAATTCCCGGGAATGTTTTCACGCTGCCCATCGTGCAGACCGCATCAGGATGCTTGCCTGCAATACTTCGAATGTCCAAGGCCAGCTTCGCGGCCGCAGCCAGCGCGTCTTTTCGTTGCTTCATCGGCGTGGCCCCAGAGTGCGCTTCCTGCCCATGAAAGGTAAGCGCATGCCGCTCGACCCCTTTGGTGCCCAGCACCACGCCCAGCGGCAAATCCATTTTCTCGAGCACCGGCCCCTGCTCAATGTGCAATTCAATGTAAGCCTTCGCGTTGGCGCGCTCTTTTTCCGCTTCGGGAAAGCGGTCCATGTGGACGCCGCAGCGGCGCAAAGCATCTTCCATGGTGATCCCGTCTTTGTCGGTTCGAACGCGATCGGCAGCGATGCTGTGCGTCCCCGCAAACGCCGACGACCCCAAAAGGCTGCGCCCAAACCGTGCGCCTTCTTCGTCCGCCCAGTCCACCAGCCGAATCGTCGCGGGCGGCTTGCCTTTGAATTCAGTGGCGAACCGGCGGAGCACCTCGAGTCCGGCAAGCACATTCAGGCTGCCGTCAAGCCATCCCCCGTTCGGCACGGAATCCAGGTGACCGCCAATCAGCAACGTTTTTTCGGACGCGCCCCGGAGTGTGACCCAGTTATTTCCCGCGGCATCGTAGTGATGTTCGATGGGCAGTCCCACGAGTTTCGTGGCAAACCACTTGCGCGCTTTTTGCCACACATCGGTCCATGCCACGCGTTGCGCGCCATTCTCGTCGGCGGTCAACTCGCGAAGCTCCTTCAGCTCGGCAACGGTTCGTTGTGGCATCAGGCTCATGTTGCGTCTCGCTTAGAAATAACTCGGCTCACGTTTCAGCATACGCCCGCGGCCTCGCTCGCCTACAAATTTTCCATCTTTCACCTGCACCTTACCCCGGACAGTGACGACCGAAGGCCGTCCTTCGATCGCCATTCCCTCGAAGCCGCTGTAATCGTTGTTGACGTGATGGGTTTTCGCTGAAACCACCCCGCGATAAGCGGGATCATAAATGACCAGGTCCGCGTCGCTGCCGATGGCGATTGTTCCCTTTCGCGGGAACAAGCCAAAAAGTTTTGCCGGGCGGGTGCTGGCCGCATCCACAAAGCGCTCGATCTCCAGTCTCCCTCGCTTTACGCCGTAGGTATAAAGCAGGTTGATGCGATCCTCAATTCCGGGAATGCCGTTGGGAATGTTGGTGAAGGCATCCTTGCCGAGCAGTTTTTGTTCCGTGTCGAAGGGACAATGATCCGTACCGACAGTATCAATCAATCCGCGATCCAGCGCGCCCCAAAGCACATCGAGATTTTTCGTCGCTCGCAGCGGCGGGGACATCACGTGCTTCATCCCTTCTACGCCGGGCTTCTCCGCGTATGTCTTGTCCAGGAGGAAGTGCGGAATCACCGATTCGATGAAGACTTTCACCCCGCGCTCTTTCGCCGCCAGCGCCACTTTCAGCGCGGGCTCGCAGGACAAATGCACCACGTAGCCCGTGGCTTTTGTATTCTCCAGAAATGTCGCAAACCGCCCCGTCCCTTCCGCTTCCACGGATTCCGGCCGGCTCGGCTCGTGCCACTCCGGCCCGGTCTTCCCCTCGCCCAGCAGTTTCTGCTGCAACTGCGCAACCAGTTCGGCGTTTTCGCAGTGGGCCGTGACGATGACGCCCAATTGCCGCGCCAATTGCATTGTCTGGTACATCTCTTCATCCGTTACGCCGAAGAAATTCTTATACGAAAGAAAAATCTTGAAGGACGAAGTCCCATCGGCCACCACCTGGCGCAACTGGCCCGGTGTCTCTTTCACAAATTTGGTGACCGACATATGGAAGGCGTAATCGCAAGCGCTCTTCCCTTCCGCCTTGGACTTCCAGAGCTGGTAACCCTGCAACGCGTCATCGTTGCGATTCGGGCAGCACATTTCGATGTACGTGGTTGTGCCGCCGATCAAGGCCGCAATGCTGCCGGTCTCGTGCGTATCCTTCGCGAAAGTCGCCATGAAAGGCAAATAGATGTGGACGTGCGGATCAATGAACCCGGGAAAAACCAGCTTGCCGGAGGCATCAATCGTCTCCGTGCCCGGAGGCGCTTCCAGATTTCTGCCGATGCGGGTGATCGTCTCGCTTTCGATAAAAATGTCGGCGCGTTCCCGCGCCCCGACGGTGACGATTTCACCGTTCTTGATCA
>DASSGJ010000365.1:0-13928 GCA_035693545.1 Candidatus Acidiferrum sp. | reverse complement strand
TTCCGGGAAAGTCAGCGAATCGTACATTTCCGGAACGTGGTCCAGCGTGGCGCGCGAGAAATACCACAGCTTGCGGCCGTGTTCATCGTCCAAACGAACCAACTGGACGGGAAATTTGTCGGTCGTTCCCAGTGCGCCGGTGATTCTTTCCTGGTCCGGCGGCAAGCCGTCATCCAGGCGTCCCAGCGGGTCTTTGCTGGTCAGTTCTAGCGCACCCGCGAATTTCTGATTGAAGATCGCCAGAAGTTGCGCGGCAATCTCTTCGTCGTCCTGTTCCGAGCGCCGCCGGCGGCTGGGCGCCGCCTGGAAGTATTCGATCGCAACGGCATAGCGTTCTTCCTGCGCGGCCTTGATGAAGCCGAGGAACGTTCCGCGTGGAGTTTCCCGGCCTAAGGGATCGAGCGGAACTGCCGGCGCGGCGGGCGTCGTGGTTGCCGTCTGCGGCGTTGCCGTGAGGCCGGGAATCTGCGGAACTACCGCGTCAGACATACTCGTCAGGAACAGTAGAAGCAGCAGCGACCGTCGAACGGACATTATCGAAACTCCATGGAAAGGGTTCATTTTAGCCACTAGGAGGACGCAAGAGAAGGCGGAACGCTGGGCGCCGCGCCACCCAAATGTTCTTGATACTGCCGAAGCAGAAACAGATCGGTCATTCCGGCAATGTAGTCGCACACCACTAGGTGGCGGGGGACCTGCCGCGTGGCCTGCTCTTGCGATTCCGGCATCGAGTCCTGCTGCTCCAGATAATAGCTGAACAGGTCGGCAAGGCAGGCAACGGAGCGCGTGGAATCCTCCGTGATGAGCGGATGGCTGTAGATATGGGCGAAGAGGAAGCTCTTCAACTGTGCGTTCTCGGCGCGGGCTTTTTCGCTGAACCGAGCCAGGCGCTGCGGGACCCCGCGGATTTCCTCCGAGGTGCGAGCGCCGGACTGCTTGACAAGGCTTTCCGTATTTTTGATGAGATCGCTGGCAAGATAATCGATCACGTGGCGAAGGGCTTCGTTGAATTTCAGGCGCGTACGGGCGCCGGGATATGCCGCCTCCGTCTGGGCGTAGAACTGCGCGAATAACGGGACTTCCTGACGCAGCGAATCCAAGTCGAGCAGATTGGCCTCCAGCGCGTCGTCAAGATCCGCTGAGTTATAGGCGATTTCATCCACCCAGTCGATAAGTTGCGATTCCAGCGGCGGGCGGAGGTCGAGCAGATACTCGGACAACTCGGGATGCGTGGCAACAGTGTAATCCCGCGAATGCTTCACGATGCCTTCGCGGACTTCAAACGTGAGATTGAGGCCGTCGAAGCCGATGTAGCGGTGCTCAAAGTGCTCCACGATGCGAAGCGCGTGCAAGTTGTGATCGAAACCGGCGCCATGGGCGCGCATCAATTCATCGAGTTTGCGTTCCCCGGCGTGGCCGAACGGTGGATGGCCGATATCATGCACCAACGCCAACGCCTCGACGAGTTCCGAATTGAGGCGAAGGGCAGCAGCTACGGTGCGAGCGATCTGCGCGACTTCAAGCGTGTGCGTCAGCCGGTTTCGAAAGTGATCGGAGAATCGTGTGCTGAAGACCTGCGTTTTTGCTTCCAGCCGGCGGAATGCACGGGAATGTACGATGCGGTCGCGGTCGCGCGCATATTCGCTGCGATAGGCATGAACAGGTTCAGGAAAACGCCGGCCGCGAGAGGCCGCCGTGTCTAAAGCCCAGGGAGCGTAGGTGCGAAGCGTTTCGATTGCCGAAACCTCCGGAAGTCAGGTGGGCGGGTGGAGTGTCAGGATTGCGGCGCGAGCTCGCCCAGTCCGCGGTCGGCTTCGTCGGCGACGTTCGTGTTCGGATAATCCTTCTTGATCTGCTCGTAGAGCGCGATCGCTTTCTTGGGATCGCTCTGCCGGTAAATTCCCGCCAGCTCCAGCAGCACCAGCGGCTTCGGAACCAGAATGGAGCCGGAATTGGAGAGTTCCTGGAGAGTCTGGATGGCCTGGTCGTTCTTCCCGGTGCGCTCTGCGATCAGCGCCTTCTGAAAATTGGCCAAAGCCGCCAATTCCTTGTCCGAACCGGTCTCAAGCTTCTTCAGCTCTTCGGAAGCCTGATTAAGCTTGTCCAGATCCATCAGGCAGATAGCGGAATAGTAGCGAGCCAGCCTTCCCGGACTGGTATTGGGATATTTTGCGGCGACGGCGGAGAGCCTGACTTCCGCATCCTGCGAGCGCTTCGCCGGGTCAACATAAGTAATCTCTCCGGGAATGTTTGGCTGACCCGGCAGCAGAATTTGCGCATTGAAAATCTTCATGGCGTCGTCAAGCGCCGCCTGGGCTTGCGCCGTCTGGCGATCGTTGTAAATTTTCCAGCCGTAATAGCCGGACAACAACACGATGGCGATGAGGATGGCGATCGAAGCCAGACGAGTGTGGGAAAGGACCGCCTCGGCCCCGTGTTCAATCGTTTCGCGGACCCGGTCGTGTTTAAGCTCTTTACGAGAAATATGTTCGGACACAAGCACTCTCCTGCCTGATGTGGAAACTTCAATCGTAGCACAACTGAAGTATGCCGGACCTCTTGCCGGTAACCCTTGCCGCAAGCCGTTTTCGCGATGTCTTCATCCTCCACAGGCGTCATGGTAGTTTGGAAGGATGCAGACCGGTTGTATCCACTGCGGCCAGCAGCACCTGCTGGATGATGATGCTGTCTCCAAGCACCCCAAGGTCAGCTTTCGCTGCACCAAGTGCGGCCTGACGACCATCGTGGAAATAAAGCGCAGCGTGGACCAGACCGTAGTGATTTCGCCGATGCCTTCCTTCGCGAGGGCGGAAGCCTCCACGCAACGCCTGCGGCTGCTCCCCGTGGATGACAGCCTTCGCCTTCCTGAGCATCTTGATGTC
This sequence comes from Candidatus Acidiferrum sp., assembly GCA_035693545.1. Taxonomy (GTDB): domain Bacteria; phylum Acidobacteriota; class Terriglobia; order Acidiferrales; family UBA7541; genus Acidiferrum. The sequence goes on along the minus strand of DASSGJ010000365.1, from coordinate 11,046 downwards.
GTGCTGACGGTGGAGAGCGGTCCCCAGGCAAACAAGAGTTACACGCTGAGCCAGCCGCGCACGGTGATCGGCCGCAAAGGGGCGGACATCGCGCTGGAAGACCCCGAAATATCGCGGAATCACTGCGTGATTGAAGTCCGGGAGCGCAACGTTAATCTAAAGGATCTCGATTCGACCAATGGGACGTTTTTTGAGGGAGAGCGCGCCCGCGCGGCATTGTTGAAGGAAGGCGCGTTGTTCCGCATCGGGAGCAGCATTATCCGCCTCACCTTCCGGCCGAAGTAAATCTCCCTTCTCTCGCAACCGCCAGCATCCATCGCTGCGGCCCGGCCAGCGTGTAAGATACTGGCGCGGGCTCGAAGCCCCTACGGACAAAGATGAATCGGCTAAGCATTTGCGTTATCACCCTGAACGAAGCGCATGACCTGCCGCGCCTGCTGAAATCGGTGGAGGGTATCGCGGAAGAGATCGTGGTAGTCGATTCCGGGAGCACGGACTCCACGGTGGAAATTGCGCGGGCCGCCGGCGCACGGGTTCTGACGCGCGCCTGGACGAACTATGCCGAGCAGAAAAACTTTGCCGCAACGCAGGCCAGTGAGGATTGGATTCTGCTGCTGGACGCCGACGAAGAGCTAAGCGGCGAATTGCAGGAATCCATCCTGAAGTGGAAGGCAGTGCCACCCGAGTTCCCTGTATATGAGATGGCCCGGCTGGCATGGTTTCTTGGGGCCTGGATTCATCACTCGCGCTGGTATCCGGACTGGCAGCGGCGCCTCTATGATCGCCGCAAGGCGCAGTTTTCCGGCGCGATTCACGAATCCCTGCAGTTTCAGGGCGCGGCGGGACGGCTGCAAGGAGACTTGTTGCACTACACGGTTCGCAACCTGCAGGAACAGCGGCAGAAGAGCGAGGAGTATTCCACTGCATCGGCGCGCGCCATGTTCGAGAGCGGCCGTAGGGAATGGCGTTCGGCGAAATGGTTTGCCACGCCGTGGGCGTGGTTCCGCTATTTTGTGCTCGGCGCCGGATTTCTGGACGGCTACCGGGGATTCCTGATTGCGCGCTCGGCGGCGCACACGGTCTGGCTGAAGTACACGAAGCTGGGCGAATTGGTTCAACAAGCCGCTCGCGAAAAACAGTAGAGCCAACCGCGGCCAACAGTTCCCTGCCCATTCGTCTTCAATTTTTCCCCGGAAAGATCAGTCTGGATAACCCTGAGGGAATTTCTTTCGCCAGTCCCACGCGGACTGGATGATGGCTTCGAGAGAGGAGTGTTTCGGCTCCCATCCAAGCGTCCGCTTCAGTTTCTCGTTGCTGGCGACTAGGGTCGCGGGATCTCCCGGGCGCCGGGGAGAGAGCTTGTGCGCCACTTTGCGGCCGGTGACACGCTCCGCAACCTGCACCACCTGAAGGTTCGAATAGCCGCTGGTGGTTCCCACGTTGAAAGCTTCACCCTGTACGCGGTCGATCTCTTCCAGCGCCAGCACGTGAGAATCGGCAATATCCAGCACGTGAACAAAGTCGCGAACGCAGGTTCCGTCGGGCGTCGGATAATCGGAACCGAAAATCTCCATCTCCGGCAAATTTCCAAGCGCGGTATCGAGGACCCTCGGGATCAGGTGCGTTTCCACGCGATGATGTTCCCCGCGCTCCTTGCTGGCTCCGGCGGCGTTGAAATAACGCACGACCACGTACTTCAGGCCGGTGTAGCCGCGATAATCCGCCAGGATCTGTTCAAACCTTAATTTGGATTTCCCATACGGATTGATCGGCGCCTGCCGGTGGTCTTCCGGAATGGGCACAACTTCCGGCTCTCCGTAGGTCGCCGCGGTGGAGGAAAAAATCAGCTTGTCCACGTTATGGCGCACCATCGCATCCAGCAGATTCACGCCGCAGCCCACATTTGCCGCATAAAACGTGCTGGGTTCACGAACCGATTTTGCCACCAGCGCTTCGCCGGCAAAGTGCATTACTGCATGAATCTTGTGCGTCGCGAATACTTTCTCGATCTGCTGGCGGTCGGCAAGATCGGCCTCAACGAATACGGCGGCGGCCGGCACGGCGGCGCGGTGCCCCTCCTGAAGATTGTCCAGAACAATCACGCGATGGCCGCGGTCGAGCAATACTTCCGAGCAGACGCTGCCGATGTAGCCGGCGCCTCCGGTCACAAGAATGTTCAACGAAAAACCTCCACCTGACGGTTAAAACGGCAAGTTTTGAGTATACAGCCGAAATGAAGATGCGCCTCGGGATGAAACCCACAAAGCAAAAGCGCCGAACAGGTCCTTTACCTCCTGTGCGGCGCTTTCACTTTCAAACTTTGCGCTAGTAATGTTTTCCCTGTAAGAATGTTCCAGCAGTTCCCTCCTGTCCGCTCGCCGGATTCCGTCAAGCTAATTTGTAGATTCGACTACCCATCGTCCTTTTGTTTCGAGAAACTCCACCCCCACCGCGTAGCCGTCGCCACGCAGCGGTTGGCAGTAAGCCACCCGAGCTTCAGAACGAAATTCTCCCGTGCGCGACGCCAGCACCAGCGGCGCGCCTTTCTCCCAGCGCCGCACGCTGACCACGCGCGCTCCCTTGGCGCTGACGTTTTCCGTAAACGTGGCCTCCAGGCCGGGCAAATGCCGATGACCGTCGAGCACGACGGGTATCTCCATCGGAATGCGGTTTTCGCGGCGCAGAAAAGGGTGGGCATTCCTGAGAGGCATTGTTCGTCATCCTCACAGGCACGCGGCAATGCGCGTGATGGAATTTATTGGATTACCGCTTCCGCGATGCTTCATGCGGTAGAGCGCGCGGTCGGCCGCGCCCAAAAGTTTTTCGGCGGAGTCGCCGTCCTCCGGATATGCGGCAATCCCGGCGCTGACGGAGAGCGCGGGCTCTTCGGTTTCCGTGGACAGGCGCTCGCGAATTCGGCTTGCGACGCGAGAGGCAATTTCCTTCGGCGCTTCGGGAAGAACCAGTGCGAACTCGTCTCCGCCGTAACGGGCAGGCGTGTCAATGGCGCGCGAATGATGCTTCAGCGTTTTGCCCAGCCGAACCAGCGCGCGGCTTCCGACCAGATGTCCGTAGCGGTCGTTGATGGCTTTCAGGCCGTCCATGTCCAGCAGGACGATACTGAAAGGCCGTTGCGTGCGGCGCGAGCGATCGAGTTCCGATTCAATCACCGCAATCAGCCGGCGGTAGTTGGCGAGACCCGTTAGAGGATCGCTCACCGCCATCGTGCGCACCTGGTCAAACAGGCGAGCCTGGTCAATCAACGCGGCGCCCAGCATGATGGCGTAGCTGGCCACCTTGTTCAGTTCCGCAAAGAAGAACGGGCCATCAAACAGGCGCTGCGAAAAAAGCGCCGCGGCATGGCAGGCTGCGTTCAAAAGCGCGACAAGGAACAGCGAATAATCGTAGAGCGAGGCATCGCTCTCATTTTTCTTCTCCGTCTGATAGCGGCGGTAGAAAAAGAGCGCGGCCAGGGCAAACAATCCGCCGGGAAGAAGTTCCCACGGACGGGAAAAGAAAGCACCCGCCTGAGCCACCGGCGCTGCGGGCGCGGCCATAAAGGCGGCGCTGGTAATGTACGCAGCGGCTGCGACCACAAACAGAGCCCCGGCAGTCTCGCGGCTGGGCTGGCGAGCTGTCGGAATAAATTTTTCAACGGCGAGGGCGGCGAGCAGGAGAACCGCAAGCATCGTGCGGCCGACCATCCAACCCATCGGGACATGCGAAAGAGCAACAGTGCCCGAGCGCAGCAGATTGTTCAGGCCAAAATAACCGATCGTCTCGATCATCCCCGAAAGGACAAACCCGAACGCCAGGATTAAAGCGAGGCGGTCATGCGTGCCGCGGAACCGGACAAGCGCGTTTGCGGCATAGCAGAAGCAAAGAAGCGACCCGCCTACTTCCAGGTACAAATAATTGGTAGGCGCGCCGAACAGGTGGGATTGCCGGGAATAGTAAACAACGAAAAGGTAGAGGGCTCCGAAAACACCATAGGCGATGGCAGGCAGATTTCCGCGCTCTTTGCGGAAGAAACCGTTGATTTGCCCCCTAGCGCCCAAAACAACCCCCAAAAGCCGGAGAAAACCGGACAGGGCGTGAAATAGCACGTCCATGACCTTTTCTGTCGGCTGTTGACGGTATTCTAAGTAACAGAAAATAGGATAGTTACTCGAGCAAGGGAAAATCCGGCAGAGGCTTGAGATTGCAAACGAGACAAAGGAACCGCTCGTCTCAGTCCAGTCTTGGAACACTATCGCTAATGTATCCAGAGAGTTAGCAGGAGTTTAAGCACCAACGTCCCGAAACTGTGCAAAGTCTCATGCTGAGACAGTCTCAATCTGCGGTGAGTCAGTGTTTCTTAGGGTTTTGGGGGTAAATCACGGGCTGGCGTGATCGACGCGAACCCATTGCGCTTGTGGGTCCCGTCGCAAAACGGGGCGTTCCCTGTACCACCGCAGCGGCAGAAGGAAACCGCGGTGCGCCCGCCCAGGCCAAATTCCTTGCCGTCCTGATCCACAACCGTGAAATCGCCTTCTACCCGCAGTGGGCCATTATTGAGAATTGTGACTTTTGTGCCAGCCAAGGATTCCTCCATTTGCAAATTCCGCGATGACTTATAGAGACGTTTCAACCATAACGGCGGGTGGCCGGAAACACAAGCCGGCCACCACCGGATTCGCACCACTTACTTCCCAATTGTCCTCGCGAAAACGGTGTCATTCTGAGGCTATCCGACGAGGATAGCCGAAGAATCTCAAGCGATCCAAAGTTGCAGACTTCCAATTTCGTTGAGGTCCTTCGGCCCCAAAAAACGGCCTCAGGATGACACCCTCCCGGCGCCCCGGCATGTTGGTTAAGCGGTTTGTGAGAAATAACGGGCTAATAGCGCGGAACGGAAGGATCCACCTCCGTGGACCACGCCAGAATCCCGCCGTGCAGATTATAAATTTTTCGGAAACCGGCCTTGCGCAGGAAATCAACCGCTTCCGCCGAACGCTTGCCGCTACGGCAGTGCGCGACAATCTCGTGAGAGGAATCAAGTTCATGCACGCGGCGCGGCAGTTCCCCGAGCGGGATCAGATGTCCGCTGAGATTGCAGATCTGGTATTCGTGCGGCTCGCGCACGTCCAGGATGAAGAGATCGTCGCCGCGGTCCAGGCGCTGCTTCAGCTCGCGCGGCGAAATTTCTGGAACGTGCAGATTGCTCTCCGGCTCTTCTTCGCCGCGGATGCCGCAAAATTCGTTGTAGTCGATCAACTTGTGAATCGTGCGGTTCGTGCCGCACATCGGGCAGCCCGCGTTCTTGCGCAGCTTCAATTCGCGGAATTTCATCGCCAGCGCGTCAAAGAGCACCAGCCGGCCTTCGAGCGAATCGCCGCGCCCCAGAATCAGCTTGATCGTCTCCATGGCTTGCAGCGAACCTATGATGCCAGGCAGCACACCCAGCACGCCGCCTTCGGCGCACGAAGGAACGAGGCCCGGCGGAGGTGGCTCGGGATACAAGCAACGATAGCAAGGGCCCTCGGGCATGCCGAACACCGTGACTTGCCCTTCAAACCGAAAGATGGAGCCGTAAACGTTGGGCTTGCCAAGCAGCACGCAAGCGTCGTTCACCAGATAGCGCGTGGGAAAATTGTCCGTGCCATCAACGACGATGTCGTAATCCTTGAAGAGTTCGAGCGCATTCTCACTGGTGAGCCGCGTTTCGTACGTAGTGATCTCAATGTCCGGATTCAGATTACTCAGGCGCGCATGGGCCGCACCGGTCTTGGGTTTGCCGACGTCGCTGGTGCCAAACGTAATCTGCCGCTGCAGATTCGTGAAGTCCACCACGTCAAAGTCCACCAACCCGATTTTCCCAACGCCCGCCGCCGTAAGATAAAGCCCAAGCGGCGCGCCAAGCCCGCCCGTTCCGATCAGCAGCACCTTCGCGGCCTTCAGCTTCAGCTGACCCTCCATGCCCACCTCGGGCATGATCAGGTGCCGGCTGTAGCGAAGTATCTCTTCATTAGTAAGGCTCGCCGCCGGCGCCTTCCCGGTCAACGGCTGCGTTTTGGTTGACATCGTCTTTTCCCCAACCTTCATTTTACGCGGTGAGCGTGTATGAGGAAAGCGCGGATATAAGCACCGAGCTGGGCGCCGATTACTCTGGACAAGCATCAGCCAAAAAAAGGAGGGCCGCCGAAGCGGCCCTCATCCAGGGGATTAAATTGGCTTTGAGAATGGGCTAGAAGGTGAGATGCAAGGCAAACTGAATCAGGCGCGGACTGCCGAGCGTGCCCTGCACGACTCCTGACCCAAAGGCCACCTTTCCGTCTGAAAGCGGCCCCGAACCAGCCACGGCAGGAATATTGCCGTGCCATGTGCAGGAGAAGCCGCCGGGGGCAGTCGGCGTGTTGGGACCGAAGCATGGGTTCAAACTGAGGTTGTTGTTGGCGACATCGAAGCTCGGATGGTTAAAGATGTTGAAGAATTGCGCGTCAAAACGCAGTTTATACCTCTCGGTGAGGTTGAAGTTTTTGAAAAGCGTAAAGTCGAAACGCGTCTGGAAAGCTCCGCGGAACGCATTTCGAGGAGCGTTCGTAAATCCCGTTTCCGAGAAATCGCACGCCGCTGTCGCTGAAGCGTTGTCGGTAGTGGGTCCGCAAGAGGGAACTCCGTTCGTCCCCGGTGCATTGATATTTACCCCAAAAGCGCAAGCGTTGATCGGCTGGATGAGTCCAGTGACGGGTCCCGACGTGAATTGGCAGCTCGCGATATTCTTATTCGCATCGGACAAACTACCACCCGGGATGGTAAGCAAGGGGTTGGTTATGAAGTCGTCGCCCGCGCCATAATACTGACTCGCTACGCTGCCGGAAAAATCGTAAATGCTATAGGGCAGACCGCTTTCAGCAACGGTCACTCCAGAGAAGCCCCAATCATTGAGAGCGTGTTTTAGGAACCCCTCGGATTTCGTGAGCTTTGGAATCAGATAGACATAATTAATCGTAAAGACGTGGGTGCGGTCGAATCCCGAACTGCCGTAGGCGGACCTGGGCCGAAGGGGATCGTTGCCATTGAAGAAGAGGCCCTCGGAGATTCCGCTTCCCTCATCCAAAACATGCGACCAGGTGTAAGAAGCGTTGATCGTAAGACCATGACCTAGAAGCTTCTTCACGCTGAATTGCAGTGCGTGATAATTGGAGACTCCTTCGGCTTTCCAGAAGTCCGAATTGGGATTGTAACCAACAAAGGGCACACGAAGTGCTGTATTGCCATCCGCCCCGGTAAACTCTGCAATGGTGGTCGCCACCTGCTCGGTGAGTAGTACTCCAGACCCTCCATTTGCATCCTGGGCTTGATATCCATACGAGTAAATCTGCCCGTTAATCGGATTGGTGGGTGTTGCAATGCCCGGCTGGTTGAAGGGAATAGGCAAAAGCAAATGCTGGCCGTGGTTCCCCACATAGCCCAAATCGAAATACAAAGTGTTGAAAGGTTGCCACTGCACATCCAGGGTCCAATTCTCGGAGTAAGGCAAGGTGTTGCGCGGGTCGTAGCCCCCGAACAAAAATGCGAATTCCGGGGTTCCTGTTGGCGAGCAGGTGGGTGTCACGGGCTCGGCGCAACCGCTTAATGCCGACAGGTTATGCACGAGCGCGGCGACACCGCTGAAATTGTTGGGTGGTGGGGGCGGCGGCGCGGTGCCAAAGGGATTGTTGCTAAGGCATCCCTGCCCTGAGCAGGACGTGTTAAACGGAACGCTAAAGGGCTGCTGGGTAGTGACGCCGAACGGACCGCTGATTCCGATTCCGGCGCTGGGAGAAAGTTCACTGAAGAACTCGCCACGATCCGCATACAAACCGAAACCTGCACGCACCACGACATTCTTGAGCGAGCTGGGGCTCCAAGCCACACCGATACGGGGTTCCAGCAGCCACTGGCGCCCGGTGAGCGTGGAATCGCTGGCGCAAAAACTGGGCTTGGGTTTGGTCCCGCAGAATTCCCGGTTGTTTCCCGCGACCACCAGCCCGATGTTGTTGATCGTATCGGAAGGCAAGTCAAAGGAGTAATTTTTGGTGTAGAAATTTGTTAGCAGGCCGTTTTTCTCAACAAGCGGACCGTCCCAGTCCCATCGAAGGCCAGCGGTTATCGTGAGATTTGATTTCAGTTTAAAACTGTCCTGGACGAAGAGGCCCGTTTCCTTGGCGCGGAAATAGCGGTTCGTTTCGCCATTCAAGAGTAGTCCACCGCCGCTCCTCCCCCCCATGGTTCCTGTGGCGAAGTCCGCGAAGTTGTGGAAGTTGAAATTAGCCACTTCATTTTCGCGGTTGATGACGTTTAACTGACCGTACTCTCCATTGAACCCGAAAGACACAGTGTGCTTGCCGTGTACCCAGTTGTAGTTCGTGCCTACCTGGAAGTGATTCTGGAACTCTCCGGCGTTTGCAAAATTATTGGAAGGACCGATGTTCAGTCCATTGCCGGTTGGGGAACTTGCGTTGCCAATGGCAATACCTGGAAAGAACTTGCTTCCCAGGACGTTGACGCCCAGAGCAGATGGACCGAACTGCTGAGTTGTGGTCCCATTGGCAAATGCCCGCAGAAATCCGAATTTCTGTTCCCAGGTGGTGTTGGGGGTCAAAACCGTCGTATTTTCCAACGAAAATACCTGGCTGCCGGCTCTAAGAGATTGTGGGAAGCCCAAAACCTGACTGACCGCGAACGGACTGGTCGAGGGGTCGTTCTGAAAGTAATACTTTGCCGCAAGCCTGTCTTTCGTACTGAAAATGTAATCAATATTTCCATTCACCTGATCCGCATTGAAGGTGCCAGGGGGACCTGAAATCTCGGCGTTGCCGTTGACTTCCGAGATTTTCGTCGGGTCAAAAAGAGTTGCCGATGGAATGACGAATTGTCCGCCCGGCGTCTTCAGTTGCAAAAGGTTAAGCGCGGCTTGATCGATCTGTGACGCATTGACGCCGGCTACTGCGGCAATTCCGGCGGCGCTGCGATCATTGGAGAGGCAAGTGGCTGGAGTAGGATTCGCAGGGTCCAAGCAAGGAACACTGACGAACTGCGTGGATCCATTCGTTGCGTCGGTAATCCGCTGGCCCTGGTAGGAGCCGAAAAAGAAAAGTTTGTCTTTCTTGATTGGTCCGCCGAGGAGGCCACCAAAAACATTTCTGTGCAGCGCTTGGCGCGGAATCCCGGCTGCGTTGAAAAAAAACTGGTTGGCATCCAGTCCCGCAGACTGGTGATATTCGTACACTCCCCCGTGCAAATCGTTTGTGCCGGATTTTGTCGCGACCGCAACATGAGCGCCGCTGTTCGCACCCTGTGAAACGCCGTAAAGGGAAGTATCCACGCGAATTTCTTCAATCGTCTCCGGTGGGGGCGCGGGCATGCCCTGCCCAATCGCATCGAATACAGACGTGTTCGTCCGCACCTGGTTTGCCGCGCCAAATTGCTCGTTGGTGTTCAGCACGAAGCGGCTCTCACCAACCGAACTTGACGATAGCCCGTTAAAGAAATTGGTTGCCGTGACCGAATTGAAATTGAAGCTATTGCTTGTGTCGCGCTGGCCATTGGCAAAGATGTTCTGATTCCCGAGTCCGGCGTTCGTGCCGGCTCCGCTGAGAAAATCGGCGTTGACACCGGGCGACAAAAGGGCCAATTGCGTAAAACTTCCGGTTCCAAGAGGAATGTTCTCGATGAGATCGCTTCCCAGTGTGTAACCGTTGGTGGTGTCGGTCTGGTTGAGTAACGGCGAGCCCGTAACGGTAATCGAGGAGCTCACAGCTCCGGGTTGCAGCGACCCGTTGACGGTGGTGGTCAGGTTTCCTCGAACCAGAATCTGGGAGTGAACTTCGGTCTGAAATCCGTCCTTAGTGAAGGTAACCGAGTACGAGCCCAATGGCAGATCAACGAATTCAAAAGAGCCGTCACTCTTTGTGACCTTTTCCAGTTGCAGGTTTGTGCCATTATTCTTAACGGACACTTTCGCGCCCTGTACGACCGCCCCCGAAGCGTCGGCCACTGTGCCGTTGATCGCTCCCAAAGTCTGCTGCGCGGAAGAATTGGATCCTGCAAAAACTAAAAGAAGCAATATTGCCAGTGCGGCGTTCAGTTTCTTAAGCATGAATTCCCTCCCCACGTGAGGAACTGCAAAGTTTTTGAAGACACCCGTCTGGTCGACCTGGGAAGCCTGAACGAACTACCCGGCAACTGCGCCTGCCGGCTCCGACTGGCAGTAAAAAACAACTTACGTTAACTGGCCAACATGTATGGACCGAGGCACCCGTGTTACGTTGGCGCGAATCTTATCCGAGGAGACTCTCGACCTACAAGCTGAAAAATTCAATGCGATCAAGGCGAAAAGGTGCGGAAAAGGGGTTTTCCACAACTTTGCCTCAACTCGCACACCTTTACACCGCAGTTCAGATTGTTTAGTCTGATTGAGCTATGTGGAATGTAAACGAGCGGTTTGAGAAGAAGGCCATTGATAGCCTGGCGGCGCTGGGCTTTGGCGTTGGCAGCACGCGCGGCGTGGTTCGCGTGGAGAAATACGGCTCTGGCGCGGAATTCCGGCAGGAGCCCGATGGGCGCTTTCACCTGACGGTGCTGCCAACCATCATGCTGAAGGGACAGTTCACGCGCCTCTGGGATGCGGGCTACCAGAAATTCCTGTTGACCGACGAAGGCTTAAAGGTTCCGGCGCTGGCAACACATCTTGAAAACCTGCGGATGTTCAACGAAGAGCTGCGGACCGCGCTGGGAGTACCCACGTTCTACAACGAAGCGCTGGGTTCCGTAAGCCAGGTCAGCGTCTACGATCGCGTGAAAGGCCGCAAGGGCGACGTGCCCGACGAAACCGTCGGCGTGCACGCGCCAGTCTCAGGTCACTAGGCGCAGGCCACTAGGCGAAGGCCACTAAGCGCCTTTTTTCCTCACCATCACCAATTGCGATTGCGCGTTTTCTCTTGCTTCCTTCAACTGCCTTCGGAGTTGCCGCACGTTGATGCGGTGCTTCGCGGCTTTTCTGCCGCCGATGAACAAGACCGG
>DASSGJ010000364.1:0-10602 GCA_035693545.1 Candidatus Acidiferrum sp. | reverse complement strand
TCATTCCCACTTGCTCCCCATCCATTCTCCCGTTAAATTGATTATTGGGGCGCAATCCGCTCTTCGTCCAGAATTGTCCCCTGCCCATGCCCAACTTTCGGAGGTCTTGATCATGCGTGTTCGCAACATTCTCTTCTTCTCCGGCGCGATGCTCGCCAGCGCCATCGCCGGCAGCCTCATCGGCCCCAAGCCAGTTATGGCCGTGGCTCGCGAAATCATCGAACTCCAGCGCGATGTCACCTCCATCCTCCAGGGTCAAAAGGACATGCAGACCCAACTCACCCAGGACCACACCATCCAGAAAACCCTCATCGAGCAGTCTTCCGACACGGTTAACAAGCTCAACACCACCATGAGCTCCCTGCAAAAATCCGTTCAAGACGTTCAGGCCAACTCCGGCACCCGGCTCGACACCATGTCCACCCAGGTTCAGGGCCTCTCCGACAATCTCGAAGAGATCAAGTCCCGCCTCGGCAAGGTCAATCAGCAACTGGTGGATTTGCAGAACTCCGTGCAGAGCATTGACGCGCGGCTCGCCGGCGGCAATCCCACTGGCGCTCCTGCCGGTGCCACTGGCGCGGCTCCAACGACTCCGGGCGCAGCCTCCGCCGCCCCGGCCGGTCCGCGCCCCTCCGCCGACACCCTCTACTCCAACGGCCTTAGCGATATCCAGACCGGCAAATATGATCTCGCTCGTTCCGAATTCCAGGACTACCTGAAGTATTACGGCGATACCGAACTCGCCTCCAACGCCCAGTTCTACCTCGGCGAAATCGCCTACTCCCAACACCAGTATCAGCAAGCCGTCACCGAATACGACAAAGTCCTCAACAACTATCCGAAAAGCTTCAAGCTCGCCCCGGCGCGCTACAAAAAAGGCATGGCCCTCATCGAACTGAACCAAAAAACCGCCGGCGTCAAAGAACTCCGCGAGGTCGTCAAGCGTTACCCAGGCACCGAAGAAGAGCGCCGCGCCCGCGCCAAGCTCAAAGAACTAGGCGTAGCCGTAACCGCCTCCGCCCGCTAACCTTTGAGTGCGAGAGCAAAGCTCTCGCTTTTACGCGTTCAGCCCCACGACAAATTTTTCCTCCGGCCCCTACCCCTCCTCTTGCCATCTTCTCTTCGTCTCTCCTTACCTGCCTTCGCCACATTTCATTTTTCTTCTCCCCCGTGTTATCTTCATCCTTCGTTCCGTCCTCTCCGTTTTCGTTTCCAAGGAGCGTTTCAAATGTCCGTCAACAAAGTCATTCTCGTCGGCCGCCTCGGCCGCGATCCCGAAACCCGCTTCACCTCCGGCGGCCAGGCCGTCGCCAATTTCTCCGTCGCCACCGACGAAACGTACAAAGACCGCAACGGCGAGCGTCAAAAGCGCACAGAGTGGCACAAAATCGTTGTCTGGGGCAAACAAGCCGAAATCGCCCAGCAATATCTAAAAAAAGGCTCCCTCATTTTCATCGAAGGCCGCATCCAATCCCGCGAATGGCAGGACAAGGAAGGCCAGAAGCGCACCAGCTTTGAAATTGTCGCCACCAACTTCCGCATGCTCGGCGGACGCGGTGACGGCATGGCCGCAGGCGCAGGTGCCAGCGGAGGCAGCGCCGCGCGTAGCGCCGGCGCTGGTGGCGACGACTTCGGCCACGAAGCCGCCCCCTCCGAAGAATTCGGCCCAAGCTCCGGCCCCGAAATTTCCGACGAAGACATCCCCTTCTGACGTAGGGGCGGCTTCAGGCCGCCCTCTTCCCTCTCGCCACTCTTCTATGTAGCGCTGATCTTTTAAGTCAGCCTCTTTATCTTTACCTTCTTCTGCCTTTTCGGCGCTAAATCCCATTCTCTTCTAATCCGCAACTTCCAACAAAAAAAACGGGGAAGCATGCAACGCCTCTCCGCTCTTGAAGCTGTAAACTGTCGACTGTAGACTGTCGGCCTTTTCTTCCCTCTCTTACTACCAACTCCCGACTACCAACTACTGACTACCGACTGCCTCTTCCTACTCCATCGTCAGCACCACCCGGAACTCCGCCTTCCCGCTCATCATCCTTTCAAACGCCTCATTCACCTTCGCCAGCGGATACTTCTCGATCATCGCCCGCACTCCCGTTTGCGCCGAAAACTGCAGCGTATCCTCCGAATCGATCGCAGTCCCCGAAGGCCATCCCTGAATCCTTCTTTTTCCGATGATCAGCGTTGCCAGCGGCACCTCCAGCGGTTCCGAGGGCACTCCAATCGCCAGCAGTTCTCCCCCGGGCTCCAATCCTCCCACCAGCTCCGACATCGCCTTCGCATTCGGCGCCGTCGCCAGAATCACGCGCGCCCCTCCCAGCTTCTGCAGTTCCTCCGCCGCATTCTTCGCGGCGCTGTCAATGTACGCCCACGCCCCCAACTTCTTCGCCAACGCTCCGTTCTCCGCCCCCCGCCCGATTCCCACCACGCGATACCCGAACTTCGCTGCATACTGAATCCCCAGGTGCCCCAACCCGCCGATGCCCTGCACCGCCACCAATTCTCCCGGGCCCGCGCCGCTATGTCGCAGCGCATTAAAGGTCGTGATGCCGGCACACAGCAGCGGCCCCGCATCCGCCGCGCTGAACCCCTCCGGCAACCGCGCCACGGCTTCGTGCCGCGCGATCATGTATTGTCCGTATCCCCCATCGCGAGTCACTCCGTTGATCTGCTCGTATTTGCAAGTAATAAACTCGCCTCGACGGCAAGGCTCGCACACAAAACAATGCCCACCGTGCCACCCGGTGCCCACACGGTCGCCTTTCTTCCATTCCGTCACCCCCGCGCCAACTTCATCAATCACGCCCGCTACTTCGTGACCCGGCACGCGCGGGTAAGTAATAAACGGAAACGCCCCATATTTCGTTGCCGCGTCGCTGTGGCAAACTCCGCATGCCTGCACCTTGATCCGCACCTCTCCCGCCGCTGGCACCGGCATCTCCCGCTCCACCAACTCAAACTCCCCGCCAGCTTTGCCCACCTGCGCCACAAGATTCTTCGCCATCGCTCCTATTCTCCGTTCGCTTGGATTGTCCGTGATTGCTCAACAACTCAACGACCCGCTACCCGCTTTCCCATCGGATGCCTGGCCATCCTTCCGGTTATAAATTAATTCCGGATTCCCCCGCCAGTCCCGGATTCTCAGTGCCCTCTGCTTGTCCTGAGCCTTCTTCGCGAAGGGTGTTCTTTTTCTGTGATCTCCGTGTTAAATCTTTTTCTTTCCCTTCTACTTCGGCGGCCCCAGTGGCGTTTGCCCAAAATCAAAGCAGTCCTCCATCCCATCCGACGCCGCATCCCGCGCATTGATCGGCTTCAGCCCAAACGCCACTTCGCAGAACTTCACCAGGCTTACATGAGAATGAAACTGGCTCGATATCCCCCGCTTCGCATACGGACTGATCACCAGGCACCCCACCCGCGTTCCGTAGCTGAACTGCGTCCCGGTATAACTCGGCCCCGTCGCCGGGCTTCCTCCGGTCCATTTATCCTTCAGCGGAGGCTCCACATGGTCGTACCATCCGCCCCAATCGTCCCAAGTGATGAAGATCGCCATTTTTGGCCACAAGGGGCTCTTCCCCAGCGCGCTAATCCGCGCAGCCGTCCACGCAGTGCCCAGTTTCACCGTGGGCTGCCCTGCATTGGCTCCAGATGGCGGATGTTCCGAAAGTTCCTGCGGCGAACTCGGCGCGTACACCCACGAAACATTTGGCAAAGTTCCCGCCGCCGCATGAATATCCAACTGTGTCCACGGCAAGATATTCTTGCTTCCGTTCAGCGCCACAATCTTTTCAAAGTAACTGAACCCCGGGTCGCCATACGTCGCCCAACTCAATCCCGCCTTCTGCAGATTTTCTGGCAGCGACGGAATGTCAAACGGTTCCTGCGGCTGATACGTCCTCGTCTTGCTCGCGTTATCGATGATCGGCGAGTCCGCCGCAATCAGCATCAGGTGGTTTGGTTCCGACTGGCTCGCCACCTCCGTGTAATAGTTGTCGCAAAGGGTGAATTGCCGCGCATAGGAAAAATACGCCGGAATATCCGCTTCCTTGTACTGCAGCTTCACCGCTTTCGTCGCCCGCTCCAACCAGGCCGTGTGATCGTGGCGCGGGTCGCCTCCCGCTGGTGGGTCCTGCGCCGCCGGCAGGATGCTTCCGTTTGCTCCGGGAAACGATCCAAAGTAATTGTCAAAGCTGTGGTTCTCCTTGACGATAATCACCACGTGCTCGATTGGATTCTGAGGTTCCATTCTCTTTCCTTTCCTTCCCGCGTCTCACCGATAGTCTCACTTCCCTCTTACAACTTGGTGAACATGCCTCTCCTCTTCCCGCTCTCCTGGTGTACACTCGGTCTTACTGCAATTCCAATCGCGGCACGCACCGCCAGGCGCGCCGATTGAGGTCAGCTTGCTGCCCCTGGGCAAGTTCTCTAAGCTCCTCCTCGTCCTCGCCCTCCTCGTAGCGGCGCTCCTCGTCCTTGACCTTCTGGCCGTTCGCAATTTCGCAGCGCGTCACTTGTATTCCAACTCCCTCGATTTCGTCATGGTATTGCTTGCCTCGCTGGCCTCGTTCTACGCCGCCAGCCGCTCACACGCCTATGCGCGCCAGTTGTGGACTCTCCTCAGCATTGCCCTCGCCCTTGAGGCTCTCGCCCAGGTCATCACCACCTACTATCAAAGTTTTGTTCCCGGCTCCTCGCGGATGCCAATTCCCTCGGACGTCCTTTTCTTCGTTTGGGCCGCTCCCGTCTTCATGATGTTCCTCCCCGCCGCCGACGAAAAATCCCGCGGCTGGGACTGGCTCCGAATACTCGATTTCGCGCAAGTCGCCATTGTCGCCATCACCGCCTATCTCTATTTCTTTTATTCCCCGTCGCGCTGGCTCGCCAATTCCTTGGACCTCCCTCGTCAAATCCTGATCCTGTACATCATTCGTGACGCGTTCATCTCCTTCGGCTTCTTCTTTCGCTCCCGCAACTCCGCTTCCCCCAGCCTTCGCTCATTTTCCCTCGGACTCTCTTTCGTTTTTTTGCTCGCAGTCATCTCCGATACGGACTTTCTCGTCACTCTGAAGACGGCCCTCGGCGCCGCCAGTTGGGGAGATTTCTTTTTCTTGTTGCCCTGGCTCGCGGTCATTTTTCTTGCGGTCACCTGGCCGGGGCGTACACAAGCTTCCATCGCCGAGCCTGTCTCGCGCTTCGGGAATCTCGCCATCACGAACGGCTTTCCCGTTGCGATTCCCCTTCTCGTCCTCTTCATGGGACGCGCCATCGCCTTTGATCGTTTTGTCGTCGCCTGGATTGCCATCAGTGCCTCTTTCCTTTGCTCTGCCGTCCGCCTCATCCTCACCAATCGCAAGCAGCGCCGTGTATCCGAAGAGCTTCTTGAAACAGAACGCGCCCTCGCCCACTCCGAGCGTCTGCTCTCTTCCGCCTTCCGCTCCAGCCCAGACGGGTTTTCCATCAACGTTTTCCCTGACGGCCCCTACCTCGACGTCAACGAAAGTTTCACCCGCCTCACTGGCTATTTGCGCGAAGAGGTCCTCGGAAAGACTCCCCTCGAATTGAATCTTTGGACGGAACCCGCGCGCCGCGCGGAAGTTCTCTCTCACCTCAGCACCGGCAGCGAAGTCCGCGACATTGATTTCTCATTCCGCACCAAATCCGGTCAACTCCGCACCGGCCAGCTTTCCGGTTCCCTCCTCGATCTCGACGGCCGCCGTTGTGCTCTCGTGGTCGTTCGCGACATCACCGAGCAGCGCCACGCCGCCGACGCCCTCCGCGAAAGCGAAGAACGCTTTCGTTCCTTCGTCGAAAACCTCCACGTCGGCATCGTTTCCAGCAACCCTTTCGGCCAGATTCTCTACGCGAACCCCGCGGCTCTCAGCCTGTTCGGCTTCCGGCTGGAGCAGGTCGCCGGCAAGACGGAAGTCGACTTGGGTTTTCAGGTCCTCCTTGAAGATGGCTCCATCCTCCCGGATTCGCATGGCCTGATTCCCACGGTGGTGGCTTCCCGTCGCCCGATTCATAGCCAGGTAATCGGCTGGCGCCACATTCATTCCCAACAAACCATCTGGACCCTTCTCGACGCCGTTCCCCAGTTCAATTCCTCCGGCGATGTCACCAACATCGTCGTTTCCCTCACCGACCTCTCTGAGCAACGCCGCGCCACCGATGCCCTCCGCGAAAGCGAAGAGCGTTTCCGCACCCTGGTCCGCGATCTTCATGTCGGAGTGCTTCTCTCCGGTCCCGATGCCGCCTGTGAATTCGCCAATCAGGCCGCCCTCGACATTTTCAATCTCACCGAAGACCAGCTAATCGGTCGCACCGGCCCGGAACTCGAGTTGATCCCCCTCGATGAGCGCGGTCGCGAGATTGCCGACTTCGATCGCCCCGTCCCGACCGTTCTCCGCACCCGGCGCCCCCTCCGCCAGACCACCATGGGCTGGCGCATCCCTGGTGCCCCGGAAATCCGCTGGATTTTTGGCAATGCAATTCCACAATTCAATCCAGATGGCTCCATCCGCCGCGTGATTTCTTCGTTCACCGACATCACCGACCTCAAAAACGCCGAGCGCGCCATCCACCAACTGTCCACCGAACTCCTCAAGCTTCAGGACGAGGAGCGCCGCCGCATCGGCCGCGAACTCCACGACGGCATGGCGCAAACCGTTCTCGCCGTGAACCTCAGCCTCGCCCAGCTCCGGCAATCCGCGCAGCCTCTCAACGAAGCCTCCAATCGTGCCCTCGAAAAGGCTCGCGAACTTCTCCAGCAGATGTCCCGGGAAATCCGCACGCTTTCCTATCTCCTCCACCCTCCGCTGCTCGACGACCTCGGCCTCGTCTCTGCTCTCAAGGAATACGTCAACGGTTTCGGCGAGCGCAGCGGCATTGATACCTCTCTCGAACTCCTGACCAGCTTTCGCCGCCTGCCGCAGATCGCGGAGACCGCGTTCTTCCGCATCACCCAGGAGAGCCTCTCCAACATCCAGCGTCATTCCGGCAGCAAGCGCGCCCAGGTCACACTCCGCGAAGATCCGGACTGCGTAACCCTTGAGATCACGGACTTCGGCACCGGGATGGTCGTCCCCTCCAATGGCGCGCCCCACCGTGGTCAGCCCCGGCTCGGCGTCGGCATCCCCGGCATGCGTGAACGCATGGCCCAGCTCGGCGGCTCCCTCGACATCGATTCCAGTGCCGCCGGCACCACGGTTCGTGCCAGAATTCTTCTCTCAGCTCCGGTTCTCAAGGATTCCACCTATGCCGCCTCTCTCCATCCTGATCGCGGATGATCATGCTGTCGTTCGCACTGGCCTGCGCACTCTTCTCGAGTCCCGCACCCGGTGGCAGGTCTGCGCCGAAGCCGCGGACGGCCGCGACGCCGTCGAAAAAGCGGCCAAACACAAACCCAACATCGCTATTCTCGACATCGGAATGCCGCTCTTGAATGGTGTGGAAACCGCGCGCCAGATTCGCAAAATCTCTCCTGCCACCGAAATTCTCATCCTCACCATGCATGAGTCCGATGACCTCGTCCAACAAGTCATCGAAGCCGGAGCCCGCGGTTACATTCTCAAGGACGAAGCCGACCGCGTCCTCCTCGACGCGGTCCAATCCCTCAGCCAGCACAAACCCTTCTTCTCCACCCGTGTCTCGGAAGCTGCGGGCAACACGGATGGCTCCGATCCCGCCAAAGCCTCCCGCTCTCGCCTCACCCCTCGCGAACGCGAAATCTTGCAACTCCTTGCCGAAGGCAAAAGCAACAAGGAAGTCGCCAACCTTCTAAACATCAGCGTCAACACCGCCGAAGCCCACCGCGCCAACATCATGCTCAAGCTCGACTTCCACTCCCTCGCCGAACTCGTCATGTACGCCATCCGCAACAACATCGTCCAAACCTGACCGCACGGCCACCCCAAACTTGTCATCCTGAGCGTCCCGATTCTGATCGAGCGCGAAGGACCTCAACGTTCCGTCATCCCGACCGGAGTGGCCGGCTTTCTCTTTCGCGCCGTCCGCGGCGCGCCGGCCACGAAGCGGAGGGACCCTGGCAACCAACGCCGCGCCCTGTTATCCCTCTTACTGATTACCGATTACTGATTCCTGACAACTTCCCCTCTAGTGAAAATTCACTACGCAATCTCCCCAATATCCTTCCCCCACTCACTCCCCCAATATGAATAAGCCTTAACAATACCGACCCGGGAGCAGCAATGCCGCGCATCGAACCAATCCGCGTTCTCGTAGCCGACGATTCCCCGACGGCTCTCCGTTCCGTTTGCGACTATCTGGATTTCGCCGGCGGCCTCGAAGTAGTCTGCACCGCCAGCGACGGCATGAACGCCGTCCAACTCGTCGCCAAGCACCAGCCCGATCTGGCCTTGCTCGACTTCCGCATGCCCCGTCTGAACGGTCTGCAGGCCGCGCAAGAACTGCGCCGCGCGCATCCGGACCTGCGCGTCATCATTTACTCCGAAATTCAGGGCACCACGCTCGAAGACGAATGTCGCAACCACGGCGCGGATGGTTACGTTTCCAAGGGCCGCCTGCCCGACGGCCTGATCCAGGAAATTCGTCGCTTGTTCCCGGATTCCGTTGTGTAGCGGCGACCTTCAGGCTTGCCCTGACGCAGGAATGGGTCGCCCAGTTGTAGCGGCCGCCTTCCGAGGCGGGCGCTTTCCTCGGTGTTCTTGGTCTGTATCAATAAGCTGGATCTCAGCCCCCAGCGTTTCTAGCAGTCGCGCAAGCCGTGCCGTCAGCGGCTTTATTTTAAGTGTGAGGAGTGTTTAGAAAGACCGATGTCGAACGTTGCATCACAAGTTCTGTTCTTGGGCGAACTGCCTTTTTGGCTCAAGATTTCTCAATCCATTTTGGACGCGCCCGGCGCCTCCGTTAAGATCTGCCGCGCCCCATCTTTCAACGAAGCGGTCCGCCGCCTCAATTCCGACGAGTGGCAGGCGATTCTTCTTGATCTCAGTCACCCGTCCGCTCAAGAGCTTCTGGCCGCCCGGAAGCTCGACGACGGGCTGGGCTCTGTCCCCATCGTCGCCCTTCTTCCCATCAACGATCGCCAATTCCAGGAAGCCGCCGCCGCCGCGGGTGCCGCCGCTTCGCTGCTTCTCGCGGATATCAACGCCGCCTCTTTGCAGCACGCCCTCGTCACCGCCATAAACACCGAAACACTTCGCAATTCGCCCAGAAAGGTAAGCTCGATGTCACATCCATACGATCAGTCCGCAGTTGACGGCCGCCCCGTCACCAAAATTGAAGCCATCTCCCACGCCGTAAACAATCTCCTCTGCGTCATCAACGCCAATGCAGACGTCCTCACCGACCAGCTCGATCCTTCCCACAACGCCACCCGCAGCGTCACCCAAATCAAAAAGGCCACCAAATCCGCCGCCGACCTGATGCGCCTCCTCAAAACCCAGTGATCCTGTAGGGGCACGATAAATCGTGCCCTCTTGGGTTTCTCTTCTCCCTCCTCCTCTGCGAATCTCAGCGCTCTCTGCGTCTCTGCGTTATCTTTTCTCTCTTTCTCCTCTTTTGACTTCCCTCCCACTCCTCCACTACTCTCTCCCCATGCCAACCACCAACCGCCAATGGCTCCTGGCCAATCGCCCAACCGGCCTCATCACTCCCGACGTGCTCCAACTAACCGACTCCCCCATTCCCGCCATCACGGAAGGCCAGGCGTTAGCCCGCGTCAAATACCTCTCCATCGACCCCACCATGCGCGTCTGGATGACCGACTTCCCCCAATACATGCCTCCCGTCAAACTCGGCGAAGTCATGCGCGCCTTCGGCCTCGCCGAAGTCATCGAATCCCGCCATCCCAATTTCAAAAAAGGGGACAAAGTCTCCGGCCTCACCGGCCTCCAGGAATATTGTGTTCTCGCCGGCGAAGGAAAGGGCGCCTTCCAGAAACTCCCCAGCATCCCCTTCCTCTCCGACACCAATTTCCTGAACCTCCTCGGCATCAACGGCCTCACCGCCTACTTCGGCCTGCTCGATGTAGGCAAACCGCAGTCCGGGGAAACGCTGGTAGTCTCCGCCGCCGCCGGTGCCACCGGCAGCATCGTCGGCCAACTCGGCAAAATCCACGGTTGCCGCGTAGTTGGCATCGCCGGCACCGATGAAAAATGTAAATGGATCAAAGACGATCTCGGCTTCGACGCCGCCATCAACTACAAGCACCCCGACTGGAAAGCCCAACTGGTCGCGGCCACTCCAAGAGGTGTGGACATCAATTTCGAAAACGTCGGCGGTGAAATCATGCATGCCGTCCTCGACCGCATGAATCTTCACGGCCGCGTCGTCGTCTGCGGCCTCATCTCCGGCTACACCACGCACGATCCCAATCTTGTCAGCTTCGGCCAGCTCATCATCAAGCGCCTCCGCGTCGAAGGTTTCCTCATCATGGACTACATGTCAAAGTTTATGGACGCCGGTCAGAAACTCGGCATGTGGAAAATGACCGGCAAGCTCAAAGACCGTCAAACCGTCGTCAAAGGCCTCGAAAAAGCCCCCGACGCCATCAACATGCTCTTCCGCGGCGACAACATCGGCAAACTCATCGTCGAACTCTAACCCCGCCCGGCAGCACAG
>DASSGJ010000363.1:0-4097 GCA_035693545.1 Candidatus Acidiferrum sp. | reverse complement strand
TTGAATTTCTCCTTTGCGTTGAAGTTGAGATCCTTCGGCTATCCTTGTCGGATAGCCTCAGGATGACCGTCTTTATTATTTTGACCGAGGATGATGGAGCGTCTGTCCGGACGGGGCTGCTCTGTAAAAGCGGCAGCTGGGCTGCCGCACTCCAAAATTAGCGGCCGGCGATTGCTGCCAGGGCGGAGGCGGCGCGCGGCGGTTCGGAAATAGTCGGAAGGTCGCGAGCCTCTGCCAGGGGCAGAAGCGGGAAGGTGCGAATGTTGGCGATAGCGCCTCCCTGAGAGAAGGCTACGGAAATAGCCGCGGGAGAGACGTCGTCTGGGAATTCGGAAATGACGAGAACGTCGAAGGGGGCGAGTGCGAAGAAGGAGGACTTGAGTTTGCCGCCGAGATTTTCGATGGGGTTGCGAATGGCTTCCAGGCGATCGAGAGGATCGTGGAGAAGCCGGTTGCGGGCGTCTGTGGTGTAACTAACTTGATGACAAAAGAAGGACATCAGTGGGCACCTTTCGGGGCGACGGCTGAAACAATTTCAGGCTGAACCTTGGGGATGAGGATGTCAAGCGAAGGAAAGATGAAATATTTGGGTGGGGAGGAGTAATTGTTTGGGGGCGGGTTCCCATATTGGAACTGCTGGATGAGGGAAGGGGGAGCGAAAAATTATTTAGGGAAGCCGCATATTTTTCTTGACATTAATTGAAGAAGTGGTACACTTGCTGGCGTAGAGAAGTGTCGCTGGCCTCGGCTTAAAGCCGGGGCTTTTTTGTTTTTGGGGTGAAGAAAGAGCTTTAACACAGAGAGCACAGAGGAGACGCCCTTCGCGTACTCCGCTCAGGGCAGGCAGAGTTCACAGAGGGTCGGAGAAGAAAGATGAAAGGGACTGTTTTGTTGGGGTTGGCGATGGCTTGCGGGGCTGCGATGGCGGCCGGGGCGGGCTCGCAGCATACGGTTTCGGTGACGCTGAATTATGACTTCAGCGTGGACAATGCCTGCAGCTCGAGCGTAACGACCGGGTGCGTGAAGCAGTTCAACATTTACGATATTACGGGCGGTGGGACGCCAGTGAAGCTGTTTTCGATCGCCGCACCTGGCGGGGCGAACTCGGCGGTTACAGGGATTACCGGGACAAGCGGGCCGGTGACGCTGAAGGCCGGCGTTCATACGTTTGCGGCTACCGCGCAGATGGCGGATGGGGCGGAATCAAGCCCAAACGGATCTACTGCTACTGCGGGGGTGGCGCCCGGTTCGCCTGCCAGCTTTAGTGTGGTGGTGCAGTAGCAGAGAAGCAGTCGGTAGTCCGTAGTTTGTAGTCGGTAGTTGGTCAGAGAAATCCAGACAAAATGAAGAGATGTTGGGCGTATCAGGCGATCGCGGGAAGCCGGAGCGCTTGGGTGCCGTGTGTGCGGATGGCGGAGGAAGGGTCGCGGTTTTGTGCGCGGCATGCGCGGGCGATTGAAGGGGCGGTGCTGGGTGCGTTGATGCATGCGGAGCCGAGGAATGAGGCAGTGACGTTCTTCGAGGATTTGCCGCGGCGGAAGCGGCGGAAGCGGCGGAGGGGGAAGCGCAGGGTGCTCCGGATTTGACGGAAATGCGCGGCGGGGTTGAGGAACACCTGGGACGTGGAGTGGATGGCGGTGAGGCAATGAAAAGCCTCAGGCCTGAAGGCCTGAGCTACAGGCTGGCGGGAGTGAATCATGGCGGCGGTGCTGCGTTGCGGGATTTGGACTTTCCGGACACTGAATGATCCGCTGTCCGGAGAGGTGCACGTGAGCGGCGGAACCTCACGGGCAAGGGGAGCGCGCAAGCGTCCGGGCCGGGCGAACTCGAGAGCGCCTGAGCCGGGTGCTGGGCCTGACGACGGAAGCGGAATAACCGCTGGCGGGAGTGCGCGTACCTCCGCGGCACCCCCCGCGGACCGCGAGACGTCCGGTGGTTCGGCAGACGGCGGCGGCGAAGAGACGAAGCGCGCTCCTATTCCAGGGAAAGAGCAGTGGGCGCCGAACAAGGCGTGCCCGGTGAGCGAGCTGATCCCGCTGAAGGAGATGCCGGGAACCGCGTGGGCATTTACAAAAGCGGTGGACGAGGGAGTGCAGTTGGTAGGAGTGATGCAGGGATTGCTGAAGTCAGAAGATGAGAAAGTGCGATTGCGTGCGTTTGAGTTGTGGGTGGAACTGGCGTTTGGAAAACACGCCGGCGGCAAAGAAGAGGAACGCGGGCCGGAAATCGGATGGAGATTGCCGAGGCCCGAACGAGATTGAGGAGGAACAATGACCAATACAAAAGTGGTGTTTGTTGGAGAGATCTCGCAGATCGCGGGAGTGGCGTCCATGGTGGGCGGCGTGGTGCTGAGCCTGCGGCACTGGCCGGCCGCGGTGGCGTTGGTTGGGGGACTGGCGGCGTATTTTGTGGGGAAGAAGCTGCGGGGGGAATAGAAAGAACCGAACGCAGAGACACAGAGAACGCAGAGTTTTAGCCAGGAACAGAAGCGGATGGAGGATAGCCTCGCGATCAAGAACTGGTATACGCCATTCGCTCAGCAGGAACGGTTTCACAAGTCGCGAGCGAAGTACCGGTTGTTTGGCGGGGCGGCAGGGCCCGGGAAGAGCAAGGCGCTGCTGGCGGAGGCGATCGGGCAGGCGCTGGAAGTAGCGGGGAGCGACACGCTGCTGTTGCGAAGGACTTTCCCGGAGTTGGAATCGTCGCTGCTGACGTATTTCCGGCGGGACGTTCCACGAGACGCGTATCGGGATTACAACGACGCGAAGCATGTGGTGACGTGGAAGAACGGATCGACAACGCGATTTGGATACTGCCGGAATGAGAACGATGTTTACCAGTATCAGGGCGCGGAGTTTTTGTTCATTGGGATCGATGAGCTGACGCACTTCACGCTGAAGCAGTGGCAGTTTCTGACATCGAGGAATCGGTGTCCCATTCCCGAATACACGGACGGAAATAGCAGAGGCAAAAGCGTCGTTCCCTGCATGGCCGGGGCGACGAATCCGGGAAACATCGGACATGCGTGGGTGAAGGCGCTTTGGGTGGACAGGGTGGCGCCGGTGGGGTTCGAGCGGCCGGAGCTTTACGATGTAGGCGATTATGAGTTTGTGCGGGCGCGGATTGAGGACAATCCGATTTATGCGAATGACGTGAACTACAAGAAGACGCTGGCGGCGCTGCCGGACCGGTTGCGAAGGGCGTTTCTGGAAGGGGATTGGAGCGTCCTGGATGGGCAGTACTTTGATCTGTTTGAGCGTGGGCGGCACACGGCTCGACCGGAGGCTTTGCGGTTGGAGGAATGGGCGCCGCGGTGGATTTCGATTGATTGGGGATTTCGGCATCCGAGCGCGGTGTATTGGCATTCGGCCTCGCCGAGTGCGGGTATCAGTAATCAGTTATCAGTAATCGGTCAGAGGGAATCGCGGTTGGATGCGCGGTTTCTGCCGGTGGGCGAGACAGCGGAAAGCAGATCCCTCCGCTCCGTGGCCGGTGCGCCAGAGACCAGCGCGCAGGAAAAAGCCGGCCACTCCGGTCGGGATGACAGTTTGGGTGGCGGTGGTTTGAGATCCTTCGATGCGACAAACGGCGTCGCATCTCGGGACGACAATGCTCGTCGCATTGTCACCTATCGCGAGTTTGTGCAGAACGAGCTTTCGCCGCGGATGTTGGGGCAGGCGATTGTCGAGCGGACCGGGCGAGAGAGGATCCGGGAGATTTATTTGTCGCCGGACGCGTTTGCGAAGCGGACGAGCGAGGCTTCGATTGCGGAGCAACTTGGAGATGTGCTGGAGCAGAACGGATTGCCGCGGCCGGTGCCGGCGGATGACGACCGGATTGGCGGGTGGCAGTTGATGTACCAGCTGCTGGAGCGGGACGCGTGGGTGATCGCGGAGAATTGCCCGCGCCTGATTGAGTGTTTGCCGCTGCTGGTGCGGGACGAGCGGCGCGTGGAAGATGTGCGAAAGATGGAAGGCGATGACGCGGCGGATGCGGCGCGTTATGGACTGGTTCCCGGCGTGAGATATGCCGGTGTTGGGGCTTCCGCTGTAGGCGGACCCGGGGCGGGGCAAGCTCCGCCCGAATTTGGGAATGGA
>DASSGJ010000362.1:0-8439 GCA_035693545.1 Candidatus Acidiferrum sp. | reverse complement strand
TGTGGGGAAAAGTCCCCTGTAATCTTTAGGGTAAAGACCGGATTGTGAGTGGAATACGCATCGGCTATCGTCCGGTTTGGGTCGAACTTCCGATTCGTCAATCGAGCAGTCTCAGTGCCGCACGACGAGTTTCACGGGAACCAGGCCTCGTAACAATCTGGAGCCTCCGCGAAATGGGACTCCAAGGGCGGTAGCTTTTCTGGGGGCACGCAATGAGCACGCGGAATCATCCTTGGCCGTGGTACGCAATTTTGACGAAAACCGGCCGGGAGAAGAATGCGACACTGCTGCTGGAGAATTCAGGTTTTGAATGTTATTTGCCCGTCAGCAAATCCAGCCGGAAGTGGTCCGATCGCACCAAAGAGATCGATATGCCCTTGTTCCCCGGATATTTGTTTTGCCGGATGAATCCGAATGACCGCTTACCCGTGCTGATCACGCCGGGTGTTGTGCAGATTGTCGGAACAGGAAAGACTCCAATTCCGGTTGAAGAACACGAAATCGCGGCCATACAGCGCGTGGCCAGCAGCGGACTCTCGACCATTCCGTGGCCTTATCTGCAGGTTGGCCAGGCGGCCCGGATCGAGGAAGGGCCGCTGCAAGGAATGAGCGGAATTGTGGTCAGAATCAAATCCGGACTGAAGCTGGTGCTGTCCGTCCAATTACTGCAACGCTCGATCGCAGTGGAGATTGATCGCAGTTGGATCCGCGCAGCGCTTCCGGCCAGGCCCTCGGAACACCGGTCCACGACGGAAGTGTTGGACGCCGCGGCCTGCTACGCGAAATAAAGTAGGGTTCGCCCAGAACTCTTCGCAATCCTCCAACAGAACATTTGAGCAGTGAAACAGGCCGTGTTTGTACCCCCACCATCGGCCGGCAAAAATCCCTTTCCTCCCAGCGGATCACGAGAAGGCCATGCAATTTCTTGTATTCGTCGCCGCACTTTTGCTATCGGCAATCTTCACACGGTTGGTCCGTAATTATGCCAACCGGCACGGTTGGGCAACTCCGCCGGCTTCGGATCGCCATATTCACACCCGGCCCATACCCAGGCTTGGTGGAGTCGCCATTTTCCTGACACTCTGGTGCATCGCGCTACTGGCTCACTGGGTGCCGGAACATTTCGGGATGAGCGAATTTCCGCTGTCTCAGCTCACCTGGAAAATCTTGGGGCCGGCAACAATTATCTTTCTGCTTGGATTGATTGACGATTTTTTCGACATCAGTCCCTATATCAAATTTTCCGTGCAGGCTCTTGCGGCGGTTCTTCTGTATTGCAACGGAATTGGAATTTCCCAATTGACGATTCTCGCCGGCCATCCGCACCTGGGTTGGCTGGTGGGGCTCCCCCTGACAATTCTCTGGGTCCTCTGGATTACGAATGCGTTCAATCTGATTGACGGCCTTGACGGGCTGGCCGCGGGGTCGGCGCTTCTCTCCACATTGGTGAGCTGCGTCGTTGCCATGGTCGGCCACAATGAAGTTGTTCTGATCCTTACGCTGGCGTTGGCCGGAGCGATCGGCGGTTTTCTCCGCTACAACTTCAACCCGGCTTCGATCTTTCTGGGAGATTGCGGCAGCCTCCTGATTGGCTTCCTGATCAGCGCCATCGCGATCGCCGGTTCGCACAAAGCTCCGACGATGGTGGCGGTGGCAATTCCGCTCGTCTCCCTGGGCCTTCCAATTCTGGATGTAACCTTCGCCGTGCTGCGACGATTCCTCAGTTATAAGCGCCTGTTCGCCCCCGATCGCGAACACATTCACCACAAATTGCTTGGCAAAGGAATTTCGCACCGCCAGACGGTGCTCCTGCTTTACGGCGTCAGCGCTTGCTTTTGCCTGTTTAGTCTGTTGCTTTTGAATCCCGGCGGCGCCGCCCTGGCTGCGGTTCTGCTGGTGGTGGGAATCGGCGTGCTTATCGGCGTTCAGCAACTGAAGTATCACGAATTTCTGGAACTTGGCCGCGTGGCTAGCCGCACCCTGAATCAACGGCACGCGATTGCCAACGGCATCAGCGTCCGGAGAACCGCAGACAAGCTGGAAAAGTGCACCGGCCTGCCACAATTCTGCCAGATTTTGCGGGAATGCCTGGAACCAATCGGGTTCGACGGTTTCGGGCTGTATCTCTCGACTGGATTGCCCGCTGACGTGGAGCTCGGCCCTTTCAAGATGGTGACCCGGTCCAAAGTCCAATATTTTTGGGACCAACTGCCGGAGCCGTGCGACGCCAATTGGAGTCTGACGTTTAGTCTCATAAAACAAAATGGGAGGCCGCTGGGCGGATTTACTCTCTATAGAAAGAGCACCGACTCTCAGCTTTGGATGGATCTCGACGCTTTCACGACGACTGGATTTTCCAGTGCCGTTGGGGCTTGCGTTGAAAATATTCAAAACAGGTGGCCGGGTTACCCAGAGGAAGAAAAAAACCAGAAGACCGCATACGAACCGGCCGGTACTGCCATTGGTTCCAGGTTCCAGCAATCCATTCCCGTCCGAAGCTCTGGCTAGAACTCGGCAAGAAACACCGCGGCATAGACAGGGCCGCCCAAATGAATATGAAACAGAAAATTCGGCCATTCGTTAGCATGCGGCGAGTTTCTTCGCCACCAGGCCTCTACACCTTCGCCAACTCGACACTCACGCGACTTGCCGCCTGCCTGTTATTTATTTCCCGGCTTATCGGAGTTGGTTTGGCGGGCGCCATCCTGATCGGTGGAGTATCCGCGCAAACGCCGCCTTCAAGCCCATCCGCTTCGGAGACAGCGAAGTGCGATAACCAAATTCGATCAACGTACCTGTTAGGACCTGACGATCAATTGGAGATTTCCGGGCCTGAATTGACGGATTTGTCCAACAAACCGCTCCGTGTTGATGGTGAAGGTGACATCCAGGTGCCGTTGGCGGGAACCGTGCATGTGGCTGGTCTGACGGTGCAGCAGACCGAGCAGAAGCTCGATGAAGCTTTGAGCAAGTACATCAAGCAGCCTCAGGTTGTCGTGAACGTCGCGGAAGTTCGGAGCCAGCCGGTTTCCGTCCTCGGCGCGGTGAATTCGCCCGGCGTTCATCAAGTGCAGGGCCACAAAACAGTTCTGGAGATGCTGGCGTCGGCCGGCGGGGTTCGCCAGGACGCCGGATACAGTATCCGAATCACCCGCCAATTGGAGTGGGGTTGCATCCCGTTGCCTGACGCGCAGCTTGACGCCACGGGAAAGTACAGCGTGGCGGAAGTGAATTTGCGAAAAATCATGAATGCCAAGACCCCGGAGGATAATATCCAGATCTTCCCGCACGATGTGATTTCCGTTCCCAAAGCGGAAATGGTTTACGTGATCGGTGAAGTCCATCGTTCCGGCGGCTTCGTTCTGGGCGAACATCAGTCCATCTCCGTGCTGCAAGCGCTCTCTCTGGCCGAGGGCTTGAACACCGGCGCCGACCCTCGGCACGCCAAGATTCTGCGGCTGAAACAGGACGCCGATCAGCGGGAAGAATTAAAAGTGGATGTAAAGGATGCGCTCAACGGGAAAAAACCGGACTTTCCTCTACAGGGCGAAGACATTTTGTTCATACCAGGCAGCACCGGCAAGAAAGCCGCGCTGCGCGGGCTGGAAGCCGCGATTCAAACCGGCACCGGCCTGGCTGTTTGGCGCATACCTTGAAACCTAGTTTAAGGGGTTGAAATGAGATCTTCGGAATTTCCAATTCAGAGAAAAAACGGCCGCTCCGTTGAGATTGATTTGTGGAATGATCCGCGTCCAACTCCATACAAGTATGTGGAGTCATCCGCGCCGGAAACCGGCCCGGGGGGCAGCTACGACAGCCTCCGGGATCACTGGCAGGTTCTGTTCCGCCATCGCAAGACCCTATTGACCTTCATTGTCGCGGGCTTGGTAGGAGCAATCCTGATCAGCTTGCTCCAGACTCCGATCTACCGTGTTCGCACTTCTCTGGAAATTCAGGGCACGAGCTTTCTGGAGCAGAAGGGGCCGAACGACACCGGCGGAAACTATGCCTCACCGGAATCGTATGTGGAAACGCAGGTCAAACTTCTCCAAAGCGAATCGTTGCTGGAGCACGTGATCGACAAGCTGAAACTCCAGAACGAGCAGCCGAAAACAGGGTTGCGGGCTTTTACGTGGCGTATCCACCGCATGTTTCAGTTCTCTGATCCGTCCGGTCTTCCGGAACGCGAAAAATTGATGCGGGAGATCGAACGAAATTTGACCGTGCGGACTTCTGGTAGCTCTCGCTTGCTGGAAGTGACCTATGAATCGCCGGATCCCAAAGGCGCGGCAGATTTTGCGAATACGTTGGTCAGCCAGTTTATCGAGCTGACCCAGGAAGAGCGTTGGAAATCGGCGCAGGGCACCGCGGAATGGCTGACCAGCCACCTGGACAAAATGAAGGCCCAGCTGGAACAGTCCGAGACCCAGATGCAGGAGTACGCGCGCACCTCCGGATTGTCGTTCACCTCCGAAAAAGAAAACCTGGCAGAGAGCCGATTGAAAGAGTTGCAGGATGCGCTCGACAAGGCGCAGGGGGACCGCATCACCAGCCAGTCGAAGCTGGAAGGGGCGAAGAGCAAGCCTGCCGATACTTTGCCGGAAGTCCTGGACGACACCACGATGCGCGAGTATCGCCAGCGTCTGACCGACTTGCAGCGGCAGTATGCCGAACTCAGCGCAACCCTCACGCCGCAACACTACAAAGTGCAACGCGTGCAGGCGCAGATAGATGAACTGAAGGCCGCGATGCAGAGAGAACGCGGGAACGTTGTTCACCGCATTGGCAACGAGTATTCCGCCGCGCTTCGCCGCGAAACCCTTTTGACCAAAGCGCGCGATGAGCAGGCAAAGGTGGTTGCCGATCAATCCGAGAAAGCCATTCATTACGACACGTTGAAGCGCGATGTGGATTCGAACCGCCATCTCTATGAAGTGATGTTGCAACGCGTGAAGGAAGCCAGCTTGGCCTCCGCTATGCGCGACAGCAATGTCATGGTTGTCGACCGCGCCCGGCCGCCGCTGCTTCCGTACCGGCCCAGCTTGCCAATGAACTCTGCGATCGGTCTGTGCAGCGGTGTGCTCTTCGGTTTTGGATTTGTGCTGCTGCGCGAGCGCGTGAACCGCAGGATCAGTGTTCCAGGCGACGCCCAGGTCTATCTGGATTTACCGGAACTGGGCGTCATCCCGCTGGACGAAACTTCCTTGCCCCGCCAGATGGCCAACGGCCTGCACTCCCGGCGCCCCGCTCCGGCTCTTGCCGCGTGGAAATCGAATGGGCCCGAGCTGGCCACCTGGAAGCGCAAACCATCCATGGTCGCGGAATGCGCGCGGACCACGCTGACCTCGATTCTGTTGCCCAACGAAAATGGGGAGGGGCCGCAGGTAATTGTGATCACCAGCCCGTGTCCGGGCGATGGCAAAACGACGGTCGCCTGCAACCTGAGCATCGCGGTGGCGGAAATCGGCCGCAAGGTGCTGCTGATCGAAGGTGACTTGCGCCGGCCGAGACTGAATAGCGTCTTCGGCGTGGGCAACAACTGGGGCTTGAGCGACGTTCTTCGCGGCGATGGCGATCTCCAAAACGTTTCGGTATCCCACCTGGTTCGTGAAACCGAAGTTGCCGGGCTTTACCTGCTGCCCGGCGGAAGTTGCGGCGTTACGCCGTCGAATCTTTTCTACTCCCCGCGCATGGCGACACTGCTGAAGAAGTTGCGTTCAGAGTTCGACATGATTTTGATGGACGCGCCGCCGATGATCCACTTGGCTGATGCTCGAGTGCTGGGCCACCTTTCCGACGGCGTAGTGTTGGTGATCCGCTCCGGGCAAACCACGACGGAAAGCGCGCTCTCCGCCTGCCAACGGTTTGCCGAAGACGGCACGCGGGTGCTGGGTACGATTCTGAACAGTTGGGATCCCAAGACCACCAGCGGGTACGGCTATGGAGGTTACGCCGATTATCACGCAACCGCGAAAAGCTGATCACGCGGCAAAGAAGTGTCCACCAATCAAAATTAACCAGGAACGACCGCTAATCCTCAAGAACGCCGGCCACGAATCTTGGAAATATAAAACACTCACCTTCACCATGCTTTTTGATTCCCCAGCCTATTTTGTTTTCTTGATTCCCGTAGTGCTGATTTACTGGCGCTTGAGCCGCCGCGAGCAGAATATTTTCCTGCTGCTTGCAAGTTACTTCTTCTACGGCTGGTGGGATTGGCGGTTCCTGGCGTTGATGATCTGCAGCACCACTGCGGATTTCCTGATCGCCCGGAAAATTGACCCGGAACGCGGAGACACGAACCGTAAAAAGTGGTTTATTTTTTCACTGGTCCTGAATTTCTCGATTCTTGGCACGTTTAAGTATTTCAACTTCTTCGTCGACTCTTTCTCAGTGGCGTTGGATACCATGGGCATCCACAACATTCCGATGCCCCTGATCCGCATTCTGCTTCCGCCCGGAATTTCGTTCTACACGTTCCAGGAGGTGGCCTACATCGTCGATGTTTACAAAGCGCGGCTCCGCCCGGCGAAGTCGTTCGTGGAATACGGCCTTTTCGTCAGCCTGTTCCCGCACCTGATCGCGGGGCCCATTCAGAGGCCGAGCCACCTGCTCCCGCAAGTGCAGGGAGAAAGAAAGTTTGACGCCGACCGCTTTTTCGACGGGATCATGCTGATTTTTTCCGGACTCATCCGCAAATGCGTTGTCGCGGACAATTGCGCGGTGCTGGCCAACGCCGCATTTGGCGGGCAATTCGGGAAACCGTCTTTGTGGGTCGTTCTGCTGGGAACCTACGCCTTTGCGTGGCAGGTCTATGGAGATTTCAGCGGTTACAGTGACATCGCGCGAGGCAGCGCCCAACTGATGGGCTTTCACTTCATGGTCAATTTCCGGCAACCTTATCTCTCGCAACGGTTGCAGGAATTCTGGAGGCGCTGGCACATCAGCCTCAGCACATGGCTGCGCGATTATCTTTACATCCCGCTGGGCGGCAGCGCGGGTGGAAAATTCAGGACTTCCGCAAATCTGATCACCACGATGATCCTGGCAGGGCTTTGGCACGGCGCAAATTGGACGTTCGTTATTTTCGGCGCCATTCACGGTGTGGTTCTTTCGCTGGAGCGCCTGGTTTTCCCAGCCGATAAAGGGGCGGCCGGTGCGGTGCAGACGAGAGGCTTGGGTCAGTTCTTTTCCATCTGGGGACAACGGATTCTCACGTTCAATGTTTTTTGCCTGAGCCTGGCTTACTTCCGCGCGACGTCTCTTGCGGCGGCAACCGAGTATCTGGGGGGACTTTCCAACCTTGCCTGGCGGAGTGAGTACGGAACCGCGTTCCTCATGTTGAGCCTTTTCTCCATCCCATTGTTCATGGTTGATCTACTGATGGAAGCCAACAACCAGGAATATCCGTTCGCAACCAGTTCGTACGCGTTTCGTACCGCGATGGCCACCGCCGCGTTCGTTGTGCTCGCACTTTTTTCGGGGAGCAATCTCAATGCCTTCGTCTACTTCCGATTCTAAATCCCCGGCCATTGCTTATGCGAAGGCCATAGCGGCAATCTGTCTCCTGCTCATCGTCGTGTTCGAATTTGCCTCGGTCTATCTGCTGAACCACCAGTCGGCTACCTACGCCCGGATCTCCACGCAGTATGACCAGGCGCTGAAGATTCGTGCCGCCGGTGCCGGTGAACCTCCAAGCGTGCTGATGGTCGGCAATTCACTTCTTCTCCACGGCGTGCAGTTGAGTCGCCTGCAGAAGCTGACTTCCTCCAGAATGCGCCTCTACCCGATTTTCCTGGAAGCAACCGGCTATTACGATTGGCTCTATGCGCTCCACGGGCTGTTCTTGCGCGGAGCCAGACCCCAGGTCGTGGTCCTGGGAGTCGGCGTGAATTATTTTCTCGAAAACGGAGTCCGTCAGGATTATGCGCCAATGATGTTTTTCAACGCCCGGGACACGCTTGCTGTTGCCTCCGACTTGAAACTCGACCGCACCGCGGCCAGCAATCTCCTTCTGGCCCACTCCAGCACTTTTTGGGATACCCGCAGCGCGATCCGGATGCAGATTCTGAACCATATGGTGCCGCACCTGGAAGACCTCTTTTCCCTTGTGAATCAGAAGCCCAGCGTTCCGGGGGAGAAAGAATTCGCAGAGATTTCCATCCCCCGCCTGCAGAGACTGCGCGAATTGTGTGAAGCGAATGGCGCCAGGCTGATTCTGCTTGTCCCGCCGACTTTGGATTCCGGGAACGCGATCAACGAGATGACCGCGGCCGCGCAGGCCGCGGGCGTGGAAGTTTCCGTGCCCATTGATCCGGCGATGCTTTCAGCGAAGTTTTACCAGCCGGATGGAATGCACCTCAACCGGGATGGCGCTGTGATTTTCACATCCGCCCTGGCCAAAGATCTTCCGGAAAAGGTAATGCCGCGAGAGACGCT
>DASSGJ010000361.1:0-10792 GCA_035693545.1 Candidatus Acidiferrum sp. | reverse complement strand
TTTCCCCGGCCGCCGAGTCGAATGGGGGCGGCGAAATCTCGCCGGGCTTGCGTTCACGGGCCTCCCGTGATTTGGTAAGGAGATTATGGGCAATCCGATAGCTGCTTATACCCGGTGGCTGCACACCCGCTGGCCGGCCGGCACGGTCGAAAAACTCCCGGTAACCGGCGAGAACGGAATCACCAATCTGCCCGGGGTGCGGATTGCCGGCGATCTTTCGGGGATTCCCCTCCTGAAGTTTTCTTCGCAGACGGCGACGAAAGCGGTGCGCGCGATCCTGAAGGAGCCCGATTTTCAGAAGCGCGATACTTCCCAACCGGATGTTCTGGACTTGGCGATTATCGGTGCCGGCGTGGCGGGAGTTTCAGCGGGTATTGAGGCAAAGAAAGCGCAGCTTCGCTTTGCGGTCTACGAAGCCACACAATTGTTTTCCACAGTTGTGAATTTCCCGAAAGCGAAACCGATTTACACGTATCCCACGGAATTGAATCTGGATGGCGGACTGATATTCCACGCCACCGTGAAAGAGGCGCTGGTCGAAGAGATGGAGACGCAGCAGCGCGCAGCGGGGATTGAACCGGTCGCCGCGCGAATTGAACGGCTGGAACGTTCGGGGAACCTGCTGGTGTTGCACCACGCCGACGGAAAGACGACCCGTGCGCATCGCGTGATTGTGGCCATCGGACGCAGCGGAAATTTCCGGAAGCTCGGATGCCCGGGAGAAGATCTGGACAAAGTCTACAATCGCCTCTTCGATCCAAAGGAATTTGCCGGCAAGGAAGTGCTGGTGGTGGGCGGCGGCGACACGGCGCTGGAGACGGCGATCGCGGTTGCGGCGTGCGGCGGCAACGTAACGCTCAGCTACCGGAAAAAGGAATTCGCGCGGCCGAAACCGGAGAACGTCGAGAAATTGCAAATGCTCGTGAAAGATCCGGCGGCACGGGTCGCGGTGGAGCGTCCCACATCCGAGCGGGTGACAACTTCGGCGAGCTCAGATATGCGCGGCGACAAAGCGCCGGGTTCCGTGCGCTTGATAATGGAAACATCCGTGCAGAAGATCGAACCCGCCGCCGTCACGCTGCGCGACGCATCCGGACAATCGCAAACCATTCCAAACGACGTCGTATTCACAATGTTGGGCAGGGAAGCGCCGCTGGATTTTTTCCGGCGTTCGGGAATTCCCATTCGCGGAGAGTGGTCTGCAAAAACGGCGCTCAGTTTTCTCGCGTTCTTCGCCTTCTGCTCGTTTATTTACATCTGGAAGGCGAGCAGCCATCTGAACAACGCTTTCCAGCAGCAACATTGGTTTCCATTTAACGTGCCCGGTTGGCTTCACGCCATGGGCGGTTCGATCGCGGCGGCTTCCGCCGATCCACGGACGCTGTTGGGCACGCTGACCGTTGATCTGGCTGAGCCTGGATTTTATTACTCCCTGGCCTACACATTGGCGATCGTCGCTTTTGGCTTGCGGCGAATTCGCCGGCGCAACACGCCTTATGTGCGTACCCAGACGTATTCGCTGATGGCGTTTCAATTCATCCCCCTGTTTTTGCTTCCTTACATTGTGCTGCCCTTTCTGGGGCACAACGGGTGGTTCGATTCCGGCGTGATGAAAACCATCGCAGACAACCTGTTCCCGGTGGCGAACTATGGACAGGGGCGGGAATACTGGCGTGCGTTCGGGTTCGTACTCGCGTGGCCATTATTCGTGTGGAACATTTTCACCTCGCAGCCCTTGTGGTGGTGGCTGGCGATTTCGTTTTTGCAGACCTTCGTGATTATTCCGCTCATCGTCTACCGCTGGGGCAAGGGCGCGTATTGCGGTTGGGTGTGCTCCTGTGGCGGTTTGGCGGAAACGATGGGCGACACCCACCGGGAGAAGATGCCGCACGGGCCGTTCTGGAATCGGCTGAATATGACGGGGCAGGTTATTTTGTTCGCGGCGTTTTTGATTGCGGTGTTCCGGTTCGTAAGCTGGATGGCGCCGAACTCAACGTTTGGGCACGCGAGCGCGCAGCTCTTCTCGGGGTTGCTAAGCCAATGGTCGGTGTTGGGCGTTGAGCTGAACTACTACCACGTGGTGGATATCGGGCTCGCGGGAATCATCGGGTTGTGCATGTATTTCTGGTTCAGCGGACGGGTGTGGTGCCGGTTCGCGTGCCCGCTGGCGGCGCTGATGCATATCTATGCGCGATTTTCGCGCTACCGGATTTTCCCGGAAAAGAAAAAGTGCATCTCCTGCAATGTGTGCACTTCGGTGTGCCACCAGGGAATTGACGTGATGAATTTTGCCAACAAGGGCTTGCCGATGGAGGACCCGGAGTGCGTGCGCTGCTCGGCTTGCGTGCAGATGTGCCCGACGGGCGTGTTGACGTTCGGGCGGCTGGATTCGAACGGCAAGGTCGTCTACGACAAACTGGTAGCTTCTCCCGTCCAAATGCGCGAAGCGCACTAGGATTTGTAGTGGCCGATCTTCGGATCGGCCCGGCGATCTTACGCCAGCGCACCGGCGCAGCTCGATCCGGCGCCAGCTGTGCAGCCGAAGCAGTGGCCGGCGGTGGAGATTCGACGGCCAGCCCAGCCACCGAAACTTTCCACGTCCCACACGGTGGCCGCGCCTCCCGGGTTTTCCAATTCCATGTCCAGCATCTGGTTGAAGTCGCAATCGTAAAGCTTGCCGTCGTAACCCACGCTGACCAGCGAGCGGCACATCAGTCCCTGCAACGTGGCTGGATTAAAGTTTATCTTGAGCAATTCCATGTAAGCATCGTGCTTGCCCTGGCGCTGCAAGTCTTCTTCGAAGCGGTGAATGGGCATGTTGGTGATGGTCAGCAGGCGGTGGAATTCGATGCCGTGTTCCTCGCGCAGGTGCTGCGTATAGTCGGCTTCGAGCTTTGCTTGCGGCGGCGGCAACGACGCGCCCACCGGATTGTAGACAAGGTTTAACTGCAAATCCGAACCGGGCATCCCGTAGCCGAGGCCGTTCAACATGCGCAGCGCATCCATGCTCTTCTCGAAAACGCCCTTGCCGCGCTGCTTGTCCACATTCTCCGCGGTGTAGCAAGGCAGGCTGGCGATGATTTCGACCTTGCGCGCGGCGAGAAACTCGGCCAGGTCGCGCTCTCCGTCTTCAAGCAGCACTGTGAGGTTGCAACGGTCAATGACGTGGCGGCCAAGTCGCCGCGATTCCTCAACGAGCCAGCGAAAATTCGGATTCAGTTCCGGTGCTCCGCCGGTGATGTCAACGGTCGAGATGCCGGGGCTGGCAGCCAGAAGTTGCATGACGCGGCGAGCGATGTCTGCCGGCATGATTTCCGTCCGTTTGGGGCCGGCATCCACGTGGCAGTGATGGCACGCCTGGTTGCAGAGTTTCCCCACGTTGATCTGGAGCGTGGTCGTTTCCACACGCAGTAGCTCCGCCACTCCGCTTTCACGCAGAGCCCGCGTAAACCCCTCGGCATATCCATTGCTGCGGGGAAAGATCGGGAACGGCGAGTTGGCGACAGCCATCAGCAGCACCCGCTTTTTCGGTCGCCCGGCGAGCAGCAGTCCGCCGGCGCTTCGGTCGTCAGTGAATAGTCTTCACCCTTTGTCTCGCGCGGATTCCGCAAGAGTGTTCCGCTGGTGCACGGAAAAGGCTTTGCATCCTCTTTGGTCACCGGCACAAGCGGTGGAACCAGCGCGAAGGAATCCTGGTAGGGAGCCTTCGAATAGAGATTGAAAGTTTTCTCGCACACGGCCACGCGCATTCCCCTGCGCAGCACGTGGCCGTCATCGTCCACTACTTGCCGGAACGGCCCCTTATAAATGACCGCCTGCTTGTGCTCCCAGCACTCGCCCTGCTTGCCCTTGTAGGCCGCAACGGTCATGCTGCGGAATTCGATGCCTTCTACGGTTCTCCAGGGTTCCTGCTGCCGGTCCAGAATCTCGATGCCGTAGAACCCGGAGTTTTCGAACGCGTCAAGGAAGAAGTCCTCGCGGAAAGCGCCAGAGATGCATCCGCTCCAGAGCTCCGCATTTTGCTGCAGAGGCAAAGGAACGTCTTCGTCAGACACGATGTCCGAGATGACTGCGCGGCCTCCACGCTTCAGGACGCGAAAAATTTCCGTGAAGAGTTGCTTCTTGTCCTCTGGACGAACGAGGTTCAGGACGCAATTGGAAATCACCACATCCACGGAGTCATCCGCAACCAGAGGGCGCTCGGTGCGCAATTCGTTCATCATGGATTCGAGTCTGGTGAGGTCCTCGGCGCTATGCACGGGATTAGCAGCAAGCCAGGCATCCACTTCTGCCATATTCAAACGTAGGTCCTGGATTTTCCCTTTGCGGAATTCCACATTGGCGTAACCAAGACGGCGCGCCACTTCCGGCGCATTGCGTTGCGCAACTTCCAGCATCGCATCGGTCATATCCACGCCGATGACGCGGCCGGTTGGGCCGGCAATTTGACATGCGAGAAAGCAGTTCTTGCCGGAGCCGGAGCCAAGATCAAGGACTGTATCTCCCGCCTGAACGTACTTCGTGGGGTCGCCGCAACCGTAATCGATGGAGAGAACTTCGTTAGGTATGGCTTTCAGAAGAGCGGGGTCGTAACTCGTCGGGCAGCACAGCGAAGCTTCACTTTTCCGGGCTCCCTCGGCGTAGCGCTCGCGAACCGCTTCCTCTTTATTCAACGCAGGTGTGGCCATGATGAGTCTCCTGTGTCAGCGCTGCCGAACAAATGCGGTTCGCGACTGCACGGGAAGTTACACGAATCCGGTTCAAATTGCACGAATCCCTCGTTGCAGTCGGTGATCAAGAAGATTTCCTCGATTGAGCGACGCGTGCCCGCTCCTGCCGCTTAGCGTCCTTATCTTTTTCCGACGGGGGAAAACTCTTGAAGCTCTCGGAGAGTTCGTCTTCAGCCTTCTTGGGATCCTTGTCGGGGTCGCTCATCTTCCGTACCAGATAGACGCGCCACACCAACGCTTTCGTTTTCGGCTCGATCAAATCCAGGATCAGCGTGCCCTGGTTTTTGCTTGTGGAAACCACCTCATTGTAGTCATTGGACCAATCGCCGCTGATGAACGGCCCATACGAACCCCAATTGCCCATGACCGTGACGTCCACCTGTGTCGCGGGGTTCGCCCAGTAGCGAACAATCAGGTCGGGATTCTGCGCCAGATTCACTTCGCGCAGCCCCTTTTTTTCCAGTTCGCGCACCACCATCCGGTGGAAACGGATATTGATCAGGTCGGGATTCATCTCTATAGCCACCAGATTCTCGACAGCGCCGATGTATGCGAACGTTTTGAATCTCGCAAAGTCTATATTCGGATCGAAATCCACGGTCGTTTTTGCGGACACGCAAAAAGCGAATCCTGAAAGAAAAACCATCATCGATAAACAGAAACGAACTGCCGCGGTTCTCCCGCGCAAGACCGTGTTCATGTCCGTCATGAGGCTCCTTGGGGGCGCACAAGGCACCACTCTTTCCGTCAGATTTGGCTAGTTTAGGCCAATCCGAGGTCCTTTGGCGAGATGGCAGGAGGGGCGCCGCGCGAATTAAATCTGAGCGGGAAGAATGCTGTTAGCCCTCAGTGTCGGGGGGCTCGTTATTGAACAACCGCATGAGTTCCGCGTGCTCCATGACCACAGCCGGATCACGCTGAATAGCGTCGAAATACTGCCTCTGGAATCCGTCGCCGGTTTCCGTGGGAGCGAACAGCTTTCGCGCCAGAGCAATGGGGATGTGGGCCTCCGCTTCCGTAACGCTTTCGTCGCTCGAAAGGGTTTCGTCAATCCGCACCACGAATTCAGAGATGTTGTGCAGCCACGCGAACTGCGGATCGTCCACGACCAGGCGAAAGAGTTCGCCCGTGGTCACCACTCCGTGGGCCTTTTCGTAGTCGCGTCGTTCCATGTCCAGCAGAGTCTTGTGCAAGCGAAGCAGCGCCTGCCGCAGCGTGACCAGCTTCTGGCGCGCCGGTGCATCGCTCCCATCCCCCTGATTTGTGTACGGATCTCTCGGTCGAGCCAAGATTATTCCTCCCACACTATTTTGCGACAGTTTCGAACCGCTGGCTAGTTGGAGGAATCAGCCTTCGGACGGAAAACGATATTGTTTTTCACGCCGGAAACGCCGGAAACTCCGGAGGCCAGCGCGGCGGCAAGGGTTTTTTCCCTTTCGCTCGAAACCGCACCTTCCAGGGTGACTTCCCCATTCTTCAGAAGAATGTGGATCTGCGGAACATTCGAAGCAGCGTAGCGCTGCAGCACAGGATCCTCGAAGATCGCGCGGTAGACGGCGCGGCGGATGTCGTCGTCGCTGGACGATTTGGGAAGGACTTCAATCTCATTTTTCACCGAAGCGACCCCTTCCAGGCTTTTTATGGCTGCTTCGGCATCGGCCCGCAGCGTGGGCCGGACGACGTAACCCGTCAGGGTGACTCTGTCTTTGTCCACGGTGAAACTGATGTAATCAAAGACCGAATAGTAAGGAAGCACCGCAAGCTGATGGCGGATTTCGCGCGGGAGTTGGGGTTCCTCGGAGACAGGCGGCACAACGGGTTGTTTTGCAGCCGGCCGGCGCTGCGCGCTCAAGAATGGCGCAGTCACGACCAAACCAAGCAAAAGGATAGGCGCCAATCTCCGGCAAATTGCTCGCAACATATACTTCAAGATTATCAAACGCGGCGCGCGACCAGGCAGGTTGTTTCCGCTCGCGCACCACCGCCGCCGGATGTTCGCTGCGGGTGTTAGGTCAGTGTTAGCATACGTCAGGGAATCGCGCTTTCCTTCTCTCCGATATGTGCCCGATTGCCCCGGGAGGACGTTTTTCAGTGCTGGCTATCGCGCATCGCGGCGCGTCAGGGTACGCCCCGGAAAATACCCTGTCGGCCTTTCGCCGCGCCGTCTCGCAGGGCGTAACTTTTATCGAAACCGACCTGCACCTGACCCGGGACGCCCATTTTGTGGCCATCCATGATGCGAACGTGGATCGCACCACCAGCGGAAAGGGCGAAGTCCACCAGATGACCCTCACGGAAATCCGCCGCCTGGATGCGGGTGCATGGTTTGCCAGCGAATTTATCGGTGAGCGCGTCCCAACTCTGGTGGAGGTTCTGGAGTTCGCCCGCAAGCACGACGTGGTTTTCTACCTGGAGCTAAAACCCAATGGCTTCTGGGGAGGGGAACACGCCCTGATCAGCAACCTGCGCGACTCCGGAGAAATTCCCCGCGTGGTCATCATATCGTTTGACCCGGGAATTCTGGCAGGCTTGCGAAAATTGGAGCCGACGCTCATGACCGGCCTTCTCTTTGACGGGCAGATCGAGAATCCCTTCGAGAAGGCGCTGGAGATCGGCGCCCGCCAACTGGCCGTTCGCGGTGACCTGATGACCCCAAACTTTCTGAAAGAGGCCCACAAGCGCGACCTGCAGGTGGTTTGCTGGACCATCAATTCCCCGGCGCACATGCGTTTGCTGGAGGCCGCGGGTGTGGACGGGATCATGTCCGATTACCCGGACCGGTTGCTGGATTCATTGAAGAAATAGCCCGGTAAACAGAACCAAACTGCGCGACGCTCAACTGTTCGGCCCGCGCGTCCTCTCTGAGTTCTAATTCTTTTAACAATTCCCGTATCTGCTGCGGCTTTGCAATCTGGCGGAGATTGTTCGCCAATGTCTTTCGCTTCTGCCCGAAACACAACTTCACAAAATTCAGAAACTTCTCCGCGTCTCCAGCGCCCGATTGCGCGCCGGGCCCCGGCAGCCGCAGGGTCACCAGCGCCGAATCCACTTCCGGAGGAGGATTGAACGCGCCCGCCGGCAGCTTGAACACAAACTCCGGCCGCGTGTAAAACTGCGTGGCGACCGAAAGATACCCGTAATCCGGATCGTCCGGCTCCGCGGCAAGGCGCAGCGCTACCTCCAGTTGAATCACGATGTTAATTTCGTCGATCAACCCTGCGAATGAAAAAAACCGGTGAAGCAGCGGCGATGTGATGTAGTACGGAAGGTTGCCATAGATCCGGATCCGCCGGCCGCCCGCAAGAGCGGGAAGGTCGGCTTCCAGCGCATCGCCGGCAACAATCGTGAGGTTAGGATGCTTGGCTGCCAGCCGCTGAAGCTGCCCGATCAGCGAAGGATCCAGCTCAACGGCGTAAACCGGAACCCCGGTCCGCACCAGATACTCAGTCATCTCCCCATGGCCCGCCCCAATTTCGATCCAGCAGTAATTTTCCTCCTTGGTTGACGCGGGAGTTTCCATTCCGTGTGCGGAGACGCGAATCGCCCGGGCGATCTTTTCGCGCCACCCGGCATCGCTTAAGAAATGCTGTCCAAGCTTTTGTCTTGCCATAAATTGCGGTTCTGCCAGTCTAACAGCAGTTGCACTCCCCGCAGGCCGGCGGAGCAGCCGGTCGAAGAGTCGTCGGCTTGCCGGCGATTTGCCGGCGGCACATACTTTGCGAGGAGGGAACGGCTCATGACGAACGAACCTTCCGTCGAATCCAGCGGCGCGGCATGGTTGACGACTGTCGCCTCTTTGACCGTGGGCGCCGCGTTTTTTGCGCTTTGGTTTTGGCTCTTGCCGGGCTGGCTCGGATTCGATGTTGCGGCCGTCGGCGAGGCCCGCTGGCGCTGGATTGGAGCGGTGCCGTCCGTGCTGGGTTTTTCCGTAGCCCTGCGATGCATCTGGGATTTCGGTCGCACCGGGCGCGGAACCCCGGCGCCGTTTGTTCCTCCGCAGCGTCTGGTGGTCGTTGGATTCTACCGTTACGTACGGAATCCAATGTATGTGGGCTTCTTCGCCGGCTGGATCGGTTTGTGGGTTGTGTTCGGGCGGGCCAATCGCACGGCGCTTGCGGTGGTGGCCGTGGTTACGCTTGGCGTTATTCTCTTCGTAAAGTTTTATGAAGAGCCGACTTTACGAAAAATGTTCGGCGCCGATTATGAAAACTATTGCCGCAATGTGCCGCGATGGATTCCGCGGATTCACGCCTGGAACGGATGAAGCTCCGCAACGGTTGAACGCGATCCATCCGGAATGAAGCTCTCACAGGAAACCCGGCAAAAATTGAACGAGGAATGAGGTTGACGCTAAGCAGGGTGTCCGATAGCGTAGGAATTTCGCACTGAACTTATGCGCGTTCTCTTTGCAGCTTCGGAAGCATTGCCTTACGCCAAGACCGGCGGCCTCGCCGACGTCCTGGAGGCTCTGCCGCGCGCGCTGGTGAAATTGGGCCACGAGGTGGCGGTGTTTCTGCCGCTCTACCGCGGCGTGAAATCCGCGTCGGTGGTCATGCCCAGCTTGACCATCCCGCAGGGCACCCGGCTGCGCTTTCCCGCCATCAAGAATGGCTCGGTGCTGCGCGGCGTGCGCTATTTTTTCCTTGATGATCCGTTTTATTTTGATCGCGACGGCATCTACGGCGACAAAACCCGCGAGTTTCCCGACAATGCCGAACGCTTCACCGAATTTTCCCGTGCGACCATTGAGATGGCCAAGCACGTCTGGACCCCGGATATTTTTCACTGCAACGACTGGCAGACCGCAATGGTGCCCGCCCTTCTTCATTCCTCTTACGCCGACGATCCCGTCGTCAAGGACATCCCCGTGGTATTCACAATCCACAACATCGGTTACCACGGTGTATTTCCCCCCGACGCTCTGGTTCGTGCGGGAATCCCGCAGGGCCTGTTTCACCCTGGCGGAATCGAATTTTTCGGCAACGCCAATTTTCTGAAGGGCGGGCTGGTCTATTCGGATTACCTGACGACCGTCAGCCGCAAATACGCGCAGGAAATTCAAACTCCGGAATTCGGCTTCGGATTGGACGGCGTGATTCGTTCTCGCGCCAGCAGGTTGGT
Source organism: Candidatus Acidiferrum sp. (assembly GCA_035693545.1). GTDB lineage: Bacteria > Acidobacteriota > Terriglobia > Acidiferrales > UBA7541 > Acidiferrum. Next base: position 941 of record DASSGJ010000361.1, on the reverse strand, counting down.
CGGAATACTGAACGGAGTGGATTATTCCGCCTGGAGCCCGGAGCGCGACGCTCTAATCCCAGCAAAATTTTCTGCCAAAAATCTGGAAGGGAAGAAGGCCTGCAAGGAGAAACTGGCCGAAGAGTTTCGCCTGCTGCGCAACCATCCGACCTGGCCGATTCTGGGAATTGTGTCGCGCTTCGCCGACCAGAAGGGCTTCGACCTGATCGCCGCCATCGCCCGCGACCTGATGCACGAAGACGTTCTGCTGGCGGTTCTGGGAACGGGCGATCGACGCTATGAAGATTTGTTCCGCGCGCTCGCAACCGATTTTCCCGGCCGCGTCGGCGTGAAGATCGCTTATGACAATTCGCTCGCCCACTTGGTCGAGGCGGGCTCCGACATGTTCTTGATGCCGTCGCGCTACGAACCTTGCGGCTTGAACCAGATCTATAGTCTGCGCTACGGCACCGTGCCGATTGTGCGCGCCACCGGCGGCCTGGACGACACCATTGAAATGTTCGACTTGGAACATGGCACCGGAACAGGCTTCAAGTTCTACGAATACTCCGGCGGAGCGCTTTTGCATGCCATCCGCCAGGCGCTGCACTATTACTCCGACGACGGAATCTGGAAACGCATTCAAATGAACGGGATGGCCAAAGATTTTTCGTGGAACACCTCGGCAGCGGAATATGCGAAACTATATGAGGCTGCCAGGGCGGTACGAAACCAAACGACAGTTCCCGCATCTAACTAATCAGGAAAGTGGCTGCCTAACTGCAGCCCGAAGAGGATACAAAGGTTATGGCTGAAAATATTCTTACGGTGAATGACGGAAACTTTGATACCGAAGTTCTGACTGCAAGCAAGTCGCAGCCCGTCATGGTCGATTTCTGGGCGGAATGGTGCCGCCCGTGCCACATGCTGGCGCCCACAGTCGCGGAAATTGCCCAGGACTA
>DASSGJ010000360.1:0-5312 GCA_035693545.1 Candidatus Acidiferrum sp. | reverse complement strand
GGCGCACCGCGAAAAGCAGAATGCTCCCGCGCCCCTCCCGCAGAACGAAGAAAAACAGTTCACCACATTGCATTTCAAGAAGGTGGAGGGCGACCGGACGATTTTCGATCTGGAAGCGTCCAAGTCCACGGATCTGCGCGGGCAGGACATCAGCTTGCTGGAAGACGTGAAGATCAAGGTGTTCGGGAAGAACGGGGATCGCAATGATGTGATCCACACGCAGAGCTGCCGTTACGCGAAGACCGACGGCAGCATCCAGTGCGACGGAAAAGTCCAATTCGAATTGCAGAGCGCGGAAGATGCCGCGCGGGCCGCCGCGAATCCAGGTGGCCGGCCAAATATCATTCACATTGATACCAGCGGTGTGACCTTTGAGCGCGCGACCGGGCGGGCGCAGACGGTGCAACTGGTGAAGTTTTCATTCCCGAACGGCAACGGCGATGGGATTGGCGCGGTCTATCAGTCGGAACAAGGCCAGATGCGGTTGATCCGCGAGGTGCATATTCTGATGCAGCCGGCGGCCGATGCTTCGCCGAAAAAAGCGGCCACCCTGCCGGCGCAAGTGGAAATGAGCGGCAGCAGCATAGAGATTGATAAGGTCGGGCATTCCGTTCAGCTTATGGGCCCGGCAACAGCGGTAAGTTCGGGCCAGCAGGTTACCGCGGGGCAATTTACGCTTTTGCTGGATACGGAATTTCGGGCGCAGGCGTTGATCGCGGCTCCGGGTTCGCTCAATCAGCAACCCGAGGTGAAGAATCACGGGACCAAGGGCGATTCGACGCTGCGTGCGGACAAACTGACCGCGCACCTTGCGCCGCAAGGATGGACCAGCCGCATCGTGGCCGAAGGCAAGGTGCAGGGAACGTCGCCGAGTGGAAATCTGGATGCCGAGACGGGCGAAATGGAGATGTGGCCGGGGCTGAATCAAGCCAAGCTGCTGACGTTGCGGGGAAACGTTCGCGTGAACGCGCGTGATGCAGAGTCTGGAATGACGCGCAACCTGGCCAGCAACGCGGTGCAGTTGACGTTTGCGGGCGGCAAAGCGGGGGAAGTGAATCGCGTGCAGCACGCGGAAACTCTGGAACGAGGGGCGATGGAATGGCTCGACGCGGCGTCGGTACGCTCCCGGCTGGCGGCGGACAAACTGGCGCTCGATTTCAGCGCTCAGGGCAAACCGCAACTTTTAAACGCGACCGGCGCGGTGCAATCGCAGCGAGAAATTCCGGGGCGTCCGGTGCAGACGGCCACTTCGTCCGCGGGAGTCGCGCAACTCTCGGCCGCCGGCGACTGGTCGCAAATCACCCTGCGGGGGAATGTCCGGCTACAGGAGGCGGATCGCAACGCGGAAGCGCAGCAAGCTGTGTTCGCAAGGGCCGCGCAGACCACGGTGCTGACCGGGCAGGCGATGGTGCGCGATGCCGGCAGCGAAACGCACGCACCGAAGATCACTTTCTTCCAGTCAACCGGCGACATCGAAGCGGAAGGCCCAGTTCGTTCGACAGACTTTGCTTCGAAGGGTTCGTCGTTGCAGATGACTTCCGCGCCGGCAAATCTTTCCGCGGATCATATGAAGGCGAATTCCAAGACGGGACGCGCCGTCTACACCGGACACGCGCGGTTGTGGCAGGGAGCTTCCGTGATGGAAGCGGAAACAATCGAACTTCTGCGGCCGTCGCGCATCCTGAATGCCACGGGAAATGTGCGCGCGGTGTTTCCCCAGGCTCCGCAGCCCGGCGCAAGCGCTGGGTCGGCGCCGGTATGGCACATTTCGTCGGGATTGTTGACCTACTGGGACACGGAGAACCGCGCGCACCTGGAAAAAGATGTGTTCGTGCAATCAGCGGACCAGAAAATGCGCTCGCCGCAACTCGAACTGTTCTTCACGCGAACCGGAGCGGACAAGGCGGGCAATGGCGGAACCTCGCAGATCAGCCGGGCAGTGGGAACGGGCGGCGTGGTGGTGGAGCAGGGAGACCGCCGAGGCACCGCCGAGCGCGGCTTGTACACCGCCGCGGAAGAAAAATACGTTCTGACCGGCGGAACTCCGACGCTTTTTGATCCCGTCGAAGGTACTACAACCGGCCGTGAATTGACCTTCTATAGAGCGGATGATACCATCGTCGTGGATTCGGGAAATGGTTTGCGTACTCTTACCAAGCACCGAGTTCAATGATAGAGGGGACCGCCCCGCGATCCCACGTGATGCGGAATGCCCACACTCCATGGCGTCGACCTAAGCAAGTCCTACCGGGGACGCAAAGTCGTTGACAACGTTGAACTGGAAATTGCTCAAGGCGAAGTAGTTGGCCTGTTGGGGCCCAACGGCGCAGGCAAGACCACTACCTTTTACATGATCGTTGGCTTGGCCCGTCCCGATTCCGGCCGGGTGCTCCTGAACGAAGAAGAGATCACCGACCTGCCGATGTTTCAGCGCGCCCGCAGCGGCATCAGCTACCTGCCGCAGGAGCCGTCCGTCTTCCGGCAGCTCACAACGGAAGACAACTTGCTTGCGATTTTGGAAACCTTGCCGCTGACTCCCGAGCAGCAGCGCGACCGCCTGGAAGAGTTGTTGGCGCAGATGGGCCTCGAAACCGTCCGCCACAGCAAGGCTTACATGCTCTCGGGCGGCGAGCGGCGCCGCCTGGAGATTGCTCGATCGCTGACTTTGCAGCCGTCGTTCATCCTGCTGGACGAGCCCTTTTCGGGCATTGACCCGCTGACGGTAAAGGACTTACAGGACCTGATTCGCGAATTAAGCCGCTCCGGGATTGGTATCCTTATCACCGACCATAACGTCCGCGAAACTCTCACCGTAACGGACCGCGCCTACATCGTGAATCATGGGAAAATCATGAAGAAGGGTACGCCGCAGGAGTTGAGCAACGATCCGGAAGTGCGCCGTGTCTACCTGGGCGACAACTTCCGCTTGAATTAGGATTAAGCTAAGGACAGAGCACGTAAACGACCATGGCCTGGCAAGGACTCAAACTTAACCTCAAGGTGACGCAGAAGCAGATTCTGACGCCCGGCCTTGTGCAGATGGTCAGCGTGCTGGCGCTGAATCGCCTGGAACTCCGCGAGATGATCAACCAGGAGATGATCGCGAATCCCGTTTTGGAAGAACTCTCCGAAGAGCCCACGGTCAGCGACAACTACAGCGACGAAACTTTTCTGAAAGCGGAAACGGAAAAAGTTCCGGAAAAGCCGGAAGCGAATCCGTTCGACGAGTTTGATGTGGGAAGTTTCTTTAACCAGTATCTGGATACTGGCGGAGACGGCGGGCAGTCGCAGGAACGCGAAGTCAGCGAGCGGCCGTCCTTTGAAAAGTTTCTTTCCTCTCCTGCCGGGCTTACCGATCACCTTACCTGGCAACTCAGCGTTTCGATTTGTTCCGATGCGGTGATCGAAATCGTCGAAAACATCATCGGGAATCTGGATGAAAACGGGTATCTGACTGCTTCGAACGAGGAGCTCGCGCAGGATGGGAAGTATTCGCAGGACGACATCGAAGACGCCATCGCGGTGGTGCAGGATTTCGATCCAATCGGCGTTGGCGCGCGCGATTTGCGCGAATGTCTGCTGTTGCAGCTGAAAGCGTTTGATCCGACAAACACCCTGGCGCAGCAGATTGTTTCCGAATATCTGAAACAGGTGCAGTCGAACCAGTTGAAGGAGATTGCCCGCGCGCTGAACCGTCCGACGGATATCGTGAAGCACGCGATTGACACCATCAAGAAGCTCGACCCGCGCCCCGGGCTGCGTTACAACAAGACCGAACCGCGCCTGGTTGAGCCGGATGTGTATTTCCGCAAAGTGGATGACGCGTGGCAGGTTTTTCTGAACGAAGACGACATGCCGCAGCTTCGCTTGAGCCCTACTTACCGCCGGCTGCTGGTTCGCGACGCCGCTGATAAGGAAGTGCGCAATTACGTGAAAGAGCGCTTCACCGCCGCGATTCAGTTGATGAAGAATATCGAGCAGCGCAAGCACACGATTTTGCGCGTTTGCCAGTCCATCATCGCGCGGCAGCCGGAATTTCTGGACAAGGGGCAGGACGAACTGAAGCCCATGATGATCAAGGAAGTTGCCGAGGAAGTCGGCGTGCACCCTTCCACGGTCAGCCGCGCCGTCGCCAACAAGTATGCGCACACGCCGCAGGGCGTGATTGAGCTGCGCTCGTTTTTCAGCGAAGCGGTGAACGGGCCGGAGGGCGGCGGGATGTCGCTGCTTACCTTAAAGCGGCTCGTGAAGAAAATGATTGATGAAGAGACGCCGACGAAGCCGCTGACCGACGACCAGATCGCGAAGAAACTGGAAGAAACCGGCATCCAGGTAACGCGCCGCACCGTCGCCAAATACCGCGAGGATATGCGCATTCCCAGCACCCACCAGCGCCGGGTCAAAGGCTAGGCCTTTGCCATCGTGAAGCGCTCCGCCCGCAAACCCCGCCCCCGCCAGGCCGCAGGCCGCCAACTTGTCATCCTCACCGGGCTTTCGGGTTCCGGAAAGAGCACGGTCCTCAGGGCTTTTGAGGACATGGGCTACTACTGCGTGGATAATCTGCCCGTTGAGCTGATTCCGATTTTTGCGGAGCTGCACGCCGCGGGCGAAGGCGATTTCGCGCGAGCCGCGCTGCTGGTGGATGCGCGCGAGGGGCAGCAACTCGACAAGTTGCCCGGATTGCTGCGGCACTTGCGCAACGAGCATCCCATCATCCTGGTTTTTATCGAGGCGCATGAGGACGCGCTGTTGCGGCGCTACAGCGAGACGCGCCGGCCGCATCCGCTGGGCCGCGATTTTTCGGTGAAGGAAAATCTGGGGCACGAGCGCGCGTTGATGGAGCCGATCCGCAAGCTTGCCGACGTGGTGATTGATACTTCGCAGTTCAACGTGCACGAGCTGCGGCATTTCGTAAGCGAGCGCTTTCGCTCCGAAAGCAAGCGCCCCCTGCTGGTTTCGCTGGTCAGTTTCGGCTACAAGTACGGCGTGCCGACGGACGCCGACCTGATGTTCGACGTGCGCTTTCTGCCCAATCCGCATTTTGTGCCTAAGCTGCGCGCGTTTACGGGCAAGGACCCGAAGGTGCGGCGCTACATCCAGTCATTTCCGCAGACCGGCGAATTTCTGCACCGCATGGAGAGCCTGCTAACCTACCTGATTCCGCATTACATTGAAGAAGGAAAAAGCTACCTGACCATCGCCTTCGGCTGCACCGGCGGAAAGCACCGCTCGGTAATGATGGCCGAATGGCTGAAGAAGGCGCTGGAGAAGCACAAGTTCGCAACGCGCGTCACCCACCGCGACATTGATAA
>DASSGJ010000359.1:0-3247 GCA_035693545.1 Candidatus Acidiferrum sp. | reverse complement strand
AACGGTGACGCTGGTAGATGCCGGCCTGTTCTTCCAGGACGATTGGAAGGTCCGGCCGAATGTTACCCTGAGTTACGGCTTACGCTTCGAAACGCAGAACAATTTTCCGGACAAATCCGATTTCGCGCCGCGCATCGGATTTGCCTGGGGTATTGGCGGTAGCGCGAAGAATCCGCCGAAAACCGTGCTGCGCGCCGGGTTCGGCATGTTTTACGACCGGTTTTCTTACGATTTGGTGGAAACGCAGCAACGGTTTAACGAACAGAATCCACTTCAGCAGCAGCTGCAAATTCAGAATCCAACGTTTTTTCTGCCGGTGCCAAATCCTGTGCCGCCGGGCACACTGGTTTCCACTCAATATCAAGCCAATAACAATTTGCGCGCGCCTTACACGATTCAAACGGGTGTAACACTCGAACGGCAGGTCACGAAGTTTGCGAACCTTGCCCTGACGTACCTGAACTCGCGCGGCGTTCATCAGTTCTATACAAACAATCTCAATCCGTTTCTCCCGGAGACAGCCACATCACCGGCTGGGCGCCCTCTTCCGAATCAGGGAAACATTTATCAATATCAATCCGCAGCGGATTTTGAGCAGAACCAGTTGATCGTGAATGGCAGAGTGCAATTGGGCGCGAAGCTCTCCCTCTTCGGCTATTACACTTACAACCACGCGAACAGCGACACCTCCGGTGTGAACAGTTTTCCTTCGAATCCGCTGGATTTGCGGGAAGACTACGGCCGCGCGAGTTTCGATATTCGCCACCGTCTCTTCCTGGGAGGAACCATTGGATTCCCTCGCGGCTTTCGCCTAAGCCCATTCGTGATTGCGAGTTCAGGCCTGCCTTTTAACATCACCACCGGCACAGATCCTTTCCAGGACAACCTTTATAACGTACGGCCCACGTTTGCGACTTGCGCCCCGTCGAATCAAACGAGATTTGGCTGCTTTGACCCCAACCTCGCGCCCGGTGCGACGCCGATTCCCGTTTATTTCGGCGAAGGTCCGGGTCGCTTCTCCATAAACCTGCGGGCGAGCAAAACCTTCGGCTTTGGCCCCACAGTCGAAGGCGCTTCCGGCGGAGGTGGCGGCGGCGGCATGGGCGGCGGAACGTTCGGTCGCGGGCCGGGTGGTCCGGGGCGTGGCGGAGGCGGCGGTGGCCGAGGCGCGGACGCGGGTGCCACGAATCGCCGCTATGCGCTCACCGTCGGCGTGATTGGCCGAAACATCTTCAACAACGTAAATGTGGCGACCCCGATTGGCAACCTCGGTTCGCCACTTTTCGGCGAATCGAATGGCTTGGCCGGCAGACCCTATAGTGACTCCACCTCAAATCGCCGGCTCGATCTGCAACTCACCTTCACGTTCTAATCTAAGCCCAGACTCACGAAAGATTCAGCGCCGTTAGGTCCGCGCCGGCGGCTTCCAGTCGAGACTATGGCTTCCAGCAATGGGTTGTCATTTTCCCGTGCGGAATGATAGAAAGCTGAAATGGCGAAGCGAAAAAAAGACCGTCTGGAGAAGGGAACCGAGGCCCGGCGCCGCGCGCGTAAATCCGGGCTGAGGCCGGCCAACACCCGCGTCATTCCCGACAAGCGCAAGAAACCGGAAAAGCATAAGCCGGACATGCTGCAGGAATTGGACTAAGCAGGGAATTGCATTCCAGCCAGGGAGATTTCTTTTTTGCGTTAGGTCCCGACCGGACCTAGTTTTTTGAGCCTCATCCAGGCTTTTGGGCCGGGATTACCTCATCCGGTCGAAAGAGCGGCGCCGCCGCGATTTTGCGTCGTTGCGAAAGTTCAGCGGCGATTTTTTCCAAGTCGCTTTTATCGAATCCCATGCAGCTGACCTTCACCTTGCCGTCGGGTTCGATCAGGAAAATCGTGGGCACCATGCTGAGGCCATATGCGTTTGAGACCGCGTATCCCGCCTCATCCAGCAACGTCGTAAATTTCACGCCATATTCGCGATTGAATTCCGCCGTGCCCCGCGCGTCGTCCTGCGAAATAGCAATGACCGTCGCCGAATCACCCGAATAGCGCTCCGCCAGCCGCTGCAGATAGGGAAACGTGAACTGACACACCGGGCAGGAAATCTTGAAGAAAGCGGCGACCACCGGCCCCTTCTCCAGCAATTTCGCAAGCGAGTATTCCTTGCCGTCCAGCGATTTCAGCGTAAAACCAGGTGCAATGTCTCCCACAGCAATCGTTGTCAAAGCGGCCTCCCAACCGAGCCATCTGGAAATTTTATGCGATAAAGACATGGAAAGAGTCTAGCGCAACGGCGGAAATCCGTCGTTGCGCGCGGGCATCAATGAATTGTTTTCGTTTTGCGTTGCATGTAATCCATCAACAGGTATTGCCCGAGATTATAGGGCGTCGTGAAATAGGCCTTGCCCTTGCACATCTGGGTGATTTTCTGCACAAACTGCACCAGGCTGTAATCCGTGGCCAGCATGAACGTGTTGATCATGATGCCGGCGCGCTTGCACTTGTTCACTTCCTCCAGCGTTTCGCCAACGACGAAGGGATCCAACCCGAACGCGTTTTTATAAATCCGTCCGTCTTCGAGTGTCAAGGCGGAAGGCTTGCCGTCGGTGATCATCACGATCTGCCGCATATCTTTGCGCTGGCGGAGGAGAATCCGCTGGGCCATGCGCAAGCCTTCCCGCGTGTTCGTGTAATACGGGCCGACCTGCACGCGAGCGAGCTGCCCCAGCGGCACTTCTTCCGCCGAGTCGTGAAACAGCACCAGGCTGAGCGTGTCGCCGGGATACTGGGTGCGAATCAGGTGCGAGAGCGCCATGGCCACCCGCTTGGCAGGGGTGAAGCGGTCCTCGCCATAGAGAATCATGCTGTGGCTGCAATCAAGGAGTAGCACGGTGGCGCACGACGAATGGTATTCGCACTGGTGGACCATCAGGTCGCGATATTCCATCTGCAAGGGAACTTTTACGCCTTCGCGGCGAATCGCGTTCGAAAGCGTCTCGCTGATGTCCAGGTTCAACACGTCGCCAAACTCGTAGGGACGCGAAATCCCGCCCGACTCAACGCCTGTGGACAGGTCCCGCGTGTCGTGCCGCCCGAAACTGCTGCGGCCCAGCGAGCCAAGCAGGTCCTGCAAAGTCTTAAACCCGAGAAAATCGATAGCTTTGTCCGTGATTTCAAACCGCGCTTCCGTGTCCATCTCCCTCGGCTGGCCCAGGCTTCCGCCGGGCGTGTTTTGCGGAGGCGGCGTCACTTGTGG
>DASSGJ010000358.1:0-2081 GCA_035693545.1 Candidatus Acidiferrum sp. | reverse complement strand
TTGCTCCTCCTGTGCCGCGTCCATAAGCCATCGTCGCAGGGGGCGGGGCTGGGCGCGGAGCAGCGGCGACAGCAGGCGCGTTGGCGGACACCGCCGTATCCCTGTCGGCCTGCGCAAGAATATCCGCCGAGGGCGGAGGAGGAGGCGGTGTTTGGGCCTTTTTTCTAAACTCGCCGACCGTCTGCCTTTCGGATTCCGTTAATGCTCGATCCTCAGCTCTTGTCCGTTCCGCGGGCTTCGGCACGGGCGCGGCACGAAGGTCCTTTTCTTTGTTCTGGTCGGACATTTCGGCGGTTGCTGCCCGCTCATCTTTTGACTCCAGGTGCGGCTGAACTTTATTTTGCGTCTGGTCAAACGCCGCGCCCGGAGCAGCAGGTTCCTGCCGGCGGGCTGTCATCATGTCCGAGTAGAGCGCCACTTTCGCCATGCGTTGCTCGTAAAGTCCGATGAACACGAGCACGCCGGCGGCGACCGCGCCCAGCGGAACGGCCCAGCGCAAAAGTGCGGGGCGGCGACGCATCGGGACAGGGCCGGAGGCGGCCGGTGTTGCCTTGGCCAACCCCTTCAAGCTGCTCTCCTCACCAGCGGCAAGCAGCGAAACAGCTTGTTGCACGGGAACTTCCTGGTCTTTCCATTCCTCCACAAGCTGGTTTTCCGTCGTTTCGACCAGCGCCAGGGCCTCCTGACAAACGCTACAAGTGGAAATATGCTGTTTCCATCGGGCCATTTCCTCGAGAGAAAGATTCCGTTCATGATAGGCGGCCAGAGTTTCCGCGTCCGGGCAATGCGCCTGTGACGGGCCGCCACGCAGGTGTTGCGCCAGCGCACGTTCGAATTTCTGGTCGCGATCGTCAGACGGCATAGCGCTCTCCTCCCTTAGAACGGCCGCGAACCGATGCCTTGCAGCTCTTCACGTTGGTTCCTTTCGGTTCGCCTGCAGACCGCCGGGCTTTGCATCGGGAAATAACTGCCGGAAATCAATGGGCACATCCTCCGCGGCGTATTCGAAGCACTGCTGGATTTCCGCGTCGCTCAGCGAAAAAACCTCGCGCAACTGCTGTTCCGCCAGCGCCCGCAGTTCCTGGCGAATGCGCTCCAGACTGCGCGAGACGCTGGACTCATGCTCGCCCAGCTGCCGGCCAATTTCCGCAAGCTTCATCTGCCGTGCGTAATAGAGTTCCAGCCGCTCCCGGTCTCCGGCAGGCAATGATTTCAGGCCGAGCTGCAACGCGGCGGAAAAGCAGGCAAGGTAATGCGCGCGATGGGGGTCGTGCAGCGGTTGTTTTTCAAACCGTTCCGGGGGGAGGATCGGCTTTTCGCCGTCTTCCGCATCCAGCGATTCCATCCGGCGCTGCGCACGTATGTAGTCCACGTGGCGTTGCGCCAGCACGGTACGCAGCCAGGTCTTCAGCGAACTCCGCCCATGGAAATAACGAAACAGCGAGCGGTCGCCGCGCTTCCCATCCACCAAGCCGAAAAGATCGGAAAATAGCGAATCGGCCAGTTCCTGCGGGTTCGCCCCATACCGGCTGGCCTTGGTGATGGCCCCGGCCGCAGCGCGCAGGTAGCCGCGATATTCCTGCACAAAGTATTCCCACGCCGCCTCGGAGCCTTCGATGCAGGCCGTGGTCAAGGCAAGATCTTCCATGTGTAGCGTAAGGAGATACTCTTCCAGCCGGTCAGAGGAGGGGGCGCCTTCCTGGAATCGCTTGCGCAGGCTGCGCTCGAGGCCTCCGGTGAATTGCGATTGCGAGAGCCCCCAGCGGGCGGCGCCCGATTGAGAGTAGAGCGACGCCGCCAGCGGCTGGCAGCCGGAGAGCAGTGACGACGGCCCGGCGGACGGTTTCTTTTCTTGGGGAGGCTGCGGCACAATCCTCCTGCCGGGAGTCTAAGACTCCTTCTTTCAGCATCCTAGGGCGCCGAAGAAATAACCAACGCCCTGTGGCAAAGATGCATCCTAAAGGGTACCCTAATGGAGTGACCCGTGGGTGCCTCCCAGCAAATCCCGGGGCTCAGTGCTCCCTGTATGGGTTATTCTAGGGAGTGTTGCGCAGCCTGCCCCGCAACGAATTTCGCCTCGG
>DASSGJ010000357.1:0-19640 GCA_035693545.1 Candidatus Acidiferrum sp. | reverse complement strand
CAAGCTCGACCTCGTCCGTCAGCTTCGCAAGGTTCTCTTCCGCCTTGGACAATTGCGATTTACGTTCATGAAGGACGGCCCGCTTACGCCCGCCATCGAATAGGTCATATCCCAAGTGAACGCCGAAAGTTCCAAAGTTGCGCGCCAGAAATGGGACATTGTTCTGATAGCTGTAGCGGCCGAAAGCTTCAACGTCCGGAACCCAGATGTCGGTCTTGGCCAAACGAATCGCCGCCTCAGCTTTTGCCACCTCCGCACGAGCCGCAAGGATTGCCGGATGTGATGCCGTGGCAGCCGTAACACATTCCTCGGGTGCACAGGTCTGCTGAACTTCAGCAACCGTGGGATCAAGATCCAATGCAGTTGCCAGCGGCAGTCCGACCAAGTCGTTGAGCTTCAGCTGCAGGTCGGATAACTGAAGATTGGTGCTCAGCAGTTCTTGCTTGGATTGCAATAGTTGCGCGCGGCTGTCGATCAAATCTTGCTCCAAGGAGCTCCCGTATTTCACCTGCTCGAGCCGCTCGCTCTGCAGGTCCTGCGACGCCTTGATCCGCGCCTCGGTGGCGTTGCGGTGGGCGTGAGCGATCAAGATTCTGTAGTAGACCTCATGTACAGCGAGCGCCACATCGTTCTCGGTAAGCTCTGCCTTTTCGCGCGAGGCTTTCAACTCGGCTTGGGCCATATCGTTTACGCGCCTGATCTTCAGGAGGGAGGTTAACGGCTGCGTGATCTGAGTTCCGCTGGTCGTCAGGTTGCGCCCACCCTGGTTAATGACATTGCTGACTGGAGGAATCGGCGTTCCCGCCGCTGTGCCCAGGCTGCCGGCTTCGATCTCGATCAGCTGCGCGTCTGTGATGTGCAGAAAGCTGCTGTCATTTCGTATGGACGGAAAATAGGAACTCTTCGCGACATCTTTCGCGTGCTGCTTCTCCTCAACGGTGTAGGCGGCAATGCGGACGTCGTGGTTGTGCTTGAGCGCAAGCTGGACGGCTTCCCGCAGTGTAATGTGGCGGGGAGGCGCGGCACCACCCGTTTCGTCAGCCAAGGCCACGTAGGCGCAGAGAGCCGTCGCCGTAAGTAATGTGAGTATCTTGCGTTTCATGATTTTGATTCCTTCTCCAAGACGAGGATTTGCTGGGTGATGCTCAGGTCGCCGTAGTTCAAGGGCGATTTGCGAAGTAGCGCGACGAAGACCAAAGCGCAGACACAGCTCCAACTGATGAGCAGGAATCCGTCGATGATGCTCAAGCTGTACGCCTGCAGACGGACCCGGGCGGCGACCAGATCGGCTGCGCGAGCCGTGGCGGTAACTAAGCCGTAGGATTTCGCGTACAGTCCCGCCGTCATAGCGTGCAGGTTCTGAACGGTTATCCAATCGCCGCTGCTGACGTGGAGTCCCAAAAGGTTGGAATGTAGTTTTTCGCGATCAGCAAGGAAGTGGCCCATGTAGATGGCGCCTGCGGTTCCCCCAAACAGACGGACGACATGGAAGAAGGCTGAAAACGTAAGAGCCCGCTCCGGTTTCGCCAGGCCTCCAGTGAAGAAGATTTGCAGGACGATGCAGCCGACAAGCCCGATGAAAGCAAAGGCTTGGCCGACACCGGTGAGCAATTCGGTGCGGTAGAAATTCTCCGCAGCCCAAGCGGTACTGTATTGCGAGTTCAGCCAAGCGGCGAAAGCTGTGCAAGCGAGTCCGGCGGCGAAGAGCAGCCGCGGATCTAATCGATGTAGCAAGAGAAGCCCGGCTATGAATGCAACAATGATCAAAGGAACGGCACTCCAGATGATTGCGGGCGCGATCTGGCCCGACTCAAATCCGCGTATCGCGAGCGATTGTGGGATCAGGATAATCGTTGTGCACAGAGTGAACCGGAACCAGAAAAGCAGAATGCCGAGTAGCACGGTGTTCCAATTCCAGAGATACGGCAGCGCCACCAGGAAATTGGGACCACGCACCCTCCGAATGAGCGCGCAAAGCAAGAAGAAGCAGCCACACCAAAAACAGGCGTTAAATACACCAGAACGAAACCAGTCGAGCCGTTGGCCTTGCTGAAGCGCGGTGAAAGTCAGCGCCAATCCGAAACTCAGATAAAGAAATCCAACGAAGCTAGGAGCCGGTCCGCTTTTCTTGCGCGGCGGCTGGGGCGGGATACCTAGGTAGATGCACAGCATCATCACTGGCGCGATCAAAGCGGAATTCCAGAACATCCATTGCCAGGAAAGGTGGTCTCTGTACCAGCCGTATAACGAAGGCGCAATGTTCACCGCACCGTCCACGAAGGTTGCGTAGAGCGCAATCGTGAAGGGTAGGTATCGCAGCGGGATGTTGCGCAGGGCGAACGTCAGCGTAAGTGGATAGAACGTTCCTGAGGCAAGACCCGCAATGATGAGCACAACGACGAGCAGGCTATAGCTATGGATGAGCGGTAGAAAGACGCAAGCAAGCGTGAAGAGGCCCGCGGCAAACAGCAGTATGCGTCGTGGTCCGAGCAGCCCGCCCAGATACACAGTGAACGGCCCGATGAACATGAGCGACGCGTTGTACGCACTGTCTAGCCATGCCCCGTCGTCGAAGCTGATGCCGACATGACCTTTCAAATCGGCGAGGCCGAGAGTGAGCATGCGCCCGGTAAGGGTGACGAGTCCCGCGCCCAGGACGACTCCCAGAATGCCGATCAGAGGACGCGTCGAAACTTCCGACGGGATTGCTCCCGCGGCAGCGCGAGCTATTTCTGCCGGGGACGGCTGAACCGCGATGCTCAAAGCTGCCATGGTTCCGGTTACTGTCTCGTCCGGACGGTGGCAATCACGGAAAGTCCGGGGCGCAATTTTCCGGCGAAGGTTTTATCGTCCAGCGCGATCTTGACTGGAATGCGTTGCACGATTTTGGTGAAATTTCCGGTTGCATTGTCCGGCGGCAGCAGGGCAAATTGCGACCCGCTGGCCGGTGCAATCTCCAACACCTTCCCGCGAATTACCTGCCCGGGATATTGGTCAATGCGAAGTTCGGCAGGGTCGCCGACCTTCACGTTGGTCAACTGCGTTTCCCGATAGTTCGCCTGCACCCACTTCGTGACATCCACAAACGAAATCACCTGTGTGCCGGGAGAAACGAGCTGCCCGGGGCGAACTTGCCGTTCACCCACGGTGCCGTCGTTGGGCGCGTAAATTTTGGTGTAACCAAGATTCACCGTGGCTGCCGTCAGGGCTGCCTCTTTCGCCAGCAGATCGGCCTGAAGTTGCATGTCCTGCGATTCGAGGACGCTTTTGGAGCGGCGCTCGGCTTCGGCACTCAGCTCACTGCTGCGCAACATGGTCAAAGCCTGAACGAGATCGGCGTCGCGGCTGGCAAGCTGAGCTGACAACTGGTCGTCGTTGGCCACAGCGGCCTCGAGCGTCTGCTGCGTCGCCGAATGAGTCTGATACAGACCCTCCTGGCGCTTGCGCTCGGAGCGGGCACGAACGAGTTGGGCTTGCACCGCTTCCTTGCCGGCTTCAGCCGCGGCGATTTGCGCTTTGGCTTGATCGATGCCGGCAAACGCTTTGGCTATGCGCGAGTCCTGCAACTCTCGTTGGCGACGGTTGTTTTCGATCGCGGCACGGGCAGCCGCAACTCCCGCACTGGCCTGATCAACCTGTGCTCGGTAATCGTCGTCTTGCAATTCGACAATCAAATCGCCCTTGTGCACCTGTTGAAAGTCCTCAACGTGAACCGCGTGCACGATCCCGGGCACCTTGGTGCTGAGCGGTGTAAGGTCGCCGCGAACATAAGCATCATCGGTGATCTGTTCGACCTTGCCACCCTCCCACGCATTCCAGTTACGAGTCATGGTGATCAAAATGGCCAGAGCGAGCAGCATCACAAGGATGGGACTCAAATACTTTTTCCAGCTGGCACCGCGAGGAGAATCCGTGACGCCGTGGATCTCGGGCGGCGCCTGTTTCGCTACAGAAGAAGTGGATCCAGCAGATACTGGCGAAGCTGACATCAAATTTGCTCCTTCAACAGCAAGAAATCGGTATGCACTTGAGTGCGCATGCCTGGTTAAAGCAAATGCGTTTCCAATCGCGACGGTTCCCTGAGCGACCTAAGTCTCAGGTTTGCACCACTTTCATTTTCGAATTTTCAAGAAATCGACTCGTAATTGGGTCAGGAAATTGGCAGGCCGAGACTTTGACTCCGGACTGACTGCGAAACTCTCGAACGGCCTCGTCGTGCCACCTCAATCTCAACGACTTACAAGCGCCTTCCGGAACTGACTGAGTGGCACGAGTCTTGCACCAGCGTCCTTGCACGTTCGTGGGAAAACCCGGATCGACGGTGCCCACTCAACTTTTCAATGACTGAGGAGCTTCGATGAAAACTCATTTCAAGCAGCTCGCACTTCCATCATTCGCGACCGCTGCGGGGATTCTGTTAACACTAGTCGCGATGGCAAGCAGCGGTTCACTTGCGTCTACACCGAACTTTGTGGTGCCGGACGACACTGCACTCCGGATTCGTTTGGACGACACACTTACGAGCGTTGATTCGAATGTGGGCGATCCGTTCAGTGCAACAGTTGTTGATGAGGGCGATTACAGGAATGCTCGGGTGTACGGGCACATCGCCAAGATCGATTTATCCGGCAAAGTGAAAGGTCACACCAGCATGGTGCTGCGATTCGACCGACTGGTTATGTCCGACGGCCGTCGGGGTTCGATTCATGCGGAAATTATTGAGCTCTACCACGCACCTTCCGGCGAGAAAGTCGATGTAGAAGGTGCGATCGAATCCGGTGGCAGAGGTCGGAAGAGTATCGAGCACACAGCGATCGGGGCCGGTGCTGGCGCCTTGCTTGGCGGAATTTTCGGCGGCGGTAAGGGAGCCGGAATCGGGTCCATCATCGGCGGCGTAGGCGGTCTTGGGACGACTGCATTCCATGGACGCCAGAAGATCACGCTCAACAGTGGCCAGGAAATGTTGATCCGAGTCACGGGCCGCTGAATCGCCCTTCGGCCTTGGGCGATCTCATAGCAGCAAAACTTAGCTGAATTAATAGAGGGTACGGTTTCCCGAAAAATCTCAGAGGAAAGTAGGTTGCCGTGTACGCAGTTCTAAATTCATCGTCGCCAAATCTAGCGAGAACCGCTCGCTGTCTTAGCCTACTCGTGCTCTTCGCGACTCGCTCCGCTTGGGCGCAGACGACTACCGACCCTGCAACCGGTTGCGCCAGGGTGTCCGCGAATTTTCCGTCAATGACTTACGACGAGAACGTACAGTACCTCGCGAACTCCGATTGTCGAACCAGCTTGCTCGCTCCGATCCAGTACATTCCGCTCGGTCAGAATGAGAACAATTATCTCTCCTTTGGCTTCTGGATTCGCGAACGCGGCGAATACGTCAGCAATCCAAACTGGTCAGATCACCCTTCCGGAAACGCGTACCCGATGCAGCGCTACTTTCTGCACGCGGATCTTCACTTGGGGGAACACTTCCGTTTTTTCGGTGAACTTGCCAGCAGCCTCGTGGACGGCAAGAACGGGGGACCGCGACCGAGCTTGGACGAGGAAAAGATGTACCTCCATCAAGGTTTTGTCGATCTCGGTCTTTGGAAGTCCGGGGAGAACAGCCTGACCTTGCGGGCGGGACGACAAGAAGTAGCGTTCGGATCACAACTTCTCGTTTCGACTCGCGACGGCCGCAATATCCGCCGCAGCCTTGACGGTGCGCGACTTACTTGGGTGAAGGGAGACTGGACCGTTGATCTGCTTGCCGCGAGGCCAACACTAGAAAACGCGGACTATTTCGACAATCCACCCAATCATACGAGTGGTTTCTGGGCCGCTTATGCAGTCCACCCATTCAAATTTCTGCCGCGCGGAAACATTGATCTCTACTACATGGGGCTCGATAACAAAAACGTTCCCTTTAACGGCAAAGGAGCAGGCCGGGAACAGCGGGAGACCATCGGTACACGCCTGTGGGGAAGCACTGAACACTGGGACTACAACGACGAGTTCGTGTTTCAGTGGGGATGGTTTGCTTCAGGTGACATTCGCGCGTGGGCCGTTTCGACGGAACACGGCTATCGCGTTGAGCAAGCTCCTCTGAGCCCGCGGTTCGGCCTTCGAGCGGTTGCCTTCAGCGGCGACCAGAATCCATCCAGCCACAATATCGGCACATTCAATTCCATTTACGAGAAGGGCCCTTACTTCAGTTACGCAGAGCTATTCGCCCGGCGCAACGTGGTCGCCTTGCAACCGTCGATGGATCTAAAGCTCAGCAAGTCCGTCTCCTTAACCTTCAACCCCGCGTTTTTCTGGCGGGAGAGCACGAGTGACGGCCTATACAGCGTGGGCAACGGCGTCATCGTTTCGGGCTCCAAAAGCAACGCGCGATATATCGCCACGCAGGTATCTGCTCAAGCGCAGTGGCGGATGACTCGCAACCTGACCTGGTTCACGGAGTACGGCCACTTCTTTTCCGGCGACTTCCTGAAGCAATCCACGCCGGGCAAGAACGTCAATTATTGGACCGGGTGGCTCGACGTCAGATTTTGAGGACCGAAAATGGGGATTTCAAATACAACTACAGACAATCTGTCGGAGCGTCGGGAAGAACTAGCCGCGTCACCGACCGCTCCGAACCAGCTCGTTGAAGCAGGGCGTAGAGTGCGCAGACATGTTGTAGTGCATTCCGTGCGGACGGCCCTAGCGGCTATGGTTTCACTTGTTGTGGCACGGCTTTTCGGACTGCCCGAAGCCTATTGGGCTCCGATCACAACTTTGGTAATCACACAGTCGTCCCTACGAGAGACATTGTCTCTTTCTTGGCATCGGTTCATGGGAACCGCTCTGGGAGCACTGGTTGGCGTCATTGTGGCAATCCAAATCGGCCCGAACCTACTTGCATTCGGTGCAGGCGTGTTGGTCCTCGGGCTACTCTGCGCTCTGGTTGGCTCTGATCGAACTGCGTATCGATTCGGCGCTGTAACACTCGCGATTGTGCTGTTGGTGCCGCGAATAAATTCCGCATGGCATATGGCATTTCATCGCTTCGCTGGAGTCTCGCTCGGCATCGGCGTTGCGCTTGTTCTGACCGTGTTGTGGCCAGAGAGTGAAGACTTCGCGCAAGGCGGAATGGGATTCGTCCAGCCGAACGACAGCGTCACTACTGGATTGCAGAAGAGGGTAGAGAGGACAGCGCTGGAAGTGGAGAGGCGCAAATTCTCGCCGGAATCATGAATTGCTTGCACAAAGTTGTGGTGTTTCATCCTCTGAAGCCTGAGGAACCGGGCGAAGTGCTGGAGAGCGAACTGGACAATGTTCAAAAGCGCATGTTGGGTTCCACAATGCAGCCGTTCCTGTTTCGAATCACCGAGGAAGCCCGGAAGTTCCTGCTGCAAGAAGGAACCGACCAGGGGCATGAAGGGCGCCGCTTGAAGCGAGCTATCGAGCGGCATGTGGTCAACCCAATTGCAAGACTGCTGGCGACGGCACAAGTGCATCAGGGTGAGGAGCTGTTCATCGACCACTATCCCGGCGAGAAACGTTTGCTATTTCGAAGGGACACAAAGAAGCGCTTCTCCGGCCGGAGGATTGACTTTTCTGTAGCGAATTCGGGACAGCGGATGACCAACATCACAAACGGGGATAGCCGAGATGAGAAATAAGGCGCTCTTGGCCGCTCTAGCACTCTGTGCTGGCGCATTCGACGGCTGTGGGGCCGCCCGACCTGCAAACTACTATCAGCTCACGCCTGAAGGTGGAGCAGGCGCCCGCTCGGACCGCGGTCCTTTCGCTGTCGCGCTACTGCTCAGCCCCATGACGACCTCGCAGCTGTACCGTGACGATCGCATTGTGTACACATCCGAGGGGGAAGCTATGGGCAGGTACGAATTCCAGAGGTGGGCGGAACCTGCGCCGGACATGATTGACGATGTGCTGCTCCGAAAGTTGGACGAGTCTGGTCGCTTCCAGCATGTTGGCATGCTGCGCAGCAACGCTCGGGGAGACTATCTCCTGAGAGGACAGTTGTACGACTTTCGCGAGGTGGACGGAAAACTCTTGGTGGCTCGCGTAGCTTTCGTATTCGAGTTGCGGGACACAAAGACCGGCGCGACGGTGTGGACCCACAAGTATGCGCATGATGAGGCTGTAAGCGAGAGAAACGTCTCGGCAGTCGCCGCGGCAATCGACAGGAACGTTCATCAAGGACTCGATGAAGTAGTTGAGAGTTTGGAACAGTATTTCAGTTCGGTGAAGACGACGGCAGCTCCGTGACACCATAGGCGGAAGTCCTCGTCGCATGGGTTGCCCACTTTTTATTGCCGTGACGCTGCTGGTGTAGTTCGGGAGCGGCGGTCGCCAGTCCAGAATCCAACGCGCTCTCAGCGAATCTAAGCCGAGAAGATTTCTCTTTCCATTCCTAACGATTTACCCGATCACTTTCGAAACCGCTGTGGTGGCCTGCCTTGTTCCGCTCGACACTCGCGGTGGTGCCAATAATTGGACGCGCAAAAATGTTGGCACCAATTCTTCAAACATACGACTACACCTGCCTTGTAACACACGCGTTTTCAACAAATGAAAGAGCGAGCGTTTGGCTGGCGGAATGCTTTGTCTGTTGTCGCAGCAAAAAAAGACGCTGAGCAACCAATCGAAAGGGTTCTTCGCGCAGTAATTCGCAGCACTAACGATAAGGAGAAGGCATGGCAACTAAAGTTGAAGAGTTGAAAAACACAACGACGGTCGCAGAGAAAAATGGCACACGAGGCATTTCACTGCTGAACGATCATTTCCGAAATCACGATACCGCGTTCACCTCCGAGGAGCGCAAGAAGTACGGCCTTGAAGGTCTCCTGCCGCACGCGCACGAGTCTTTGCAGCGACAGGCTGAACGCGTGCTTCAGCATCTTGATGCGAAAACGAGTGCCATGGAGCAATACGTCTACCTGACATCACTCGCCGATCGCAACGAGACCCTGTTCTTCCACACCGTGATGTCCGATCCGGCTCGGTTCATCCCCATTCTCTATGACCCGACGGTGGCAGATGCTTGCGAGGCATTCGGACACATCTATCGCCGGCCGCGCGGAATGTACATTACGCGCGAAATGAAGGGCCGCATTGCCGAAGTCCTTCGTAACTGGCCCGAGCGGGATGTGCGGTTTATTTGCGTGTCGACGGGAGGTCGCATTCTCGGTCTCGGCGACATTGGTACCAACGGGATGGGCATTCCCATCGGCAAGCTTCAGCTCTATACCGCCTGCGCTGCGGTCCCGCCGAAATTCATGCTGCCGGTGCTGTTCGACATCGGAACCTCAAACGCCGTGCTGCGCGCCGATCCGCTTTATCTCGGTATTCGCGAAGTGCCACCGCCGCAGGAAGAACTCGATGAATTGGTCGAGGAGTTCGTGCAAGCGGTGCAGAAGGTTTTCCCGCAGAGCTGCATCCACTTCGAAGACTGGAAGGGAACGGACGCGGTCAGGTATCTCAATCGCTATCGAGACGAGGTCCTCTGCTACAACGACGACATTCAGGGCACGGCTTCCGTTGCGTTGGCGGGCCTGATGACGGCGTTGAAGATTACAGGATCCCCCATCACTAGCCAGCGCATTTTGTTCCTCGGCGCCGGATCGGCTGGCACCGGCATCGCGAAGCTCATCGTCGAAGCAATGAAGATGCAAGGTCAATCGGACGCCCAGGCCCGCAGCCAGATTGCGCTGTTTGATACGAAGGGACTCGTGGTCGAAGGTCGTCCCGGTCTCGCTGCGCACAAGCAGCCGTGGGTACAGAAGCTGCCAGCCAGCAAGCCGTTCGATCCTCGCGATTTGGCGACGGAGCACCCCGAAATTGTCGCGGCAATCAAGACGTTCAAGCCTACGGCGATCATCGGCGTCAGCACGAAGGGAGGGCTCATCAGCCCCGAAGTGGTTGAGGCGTTGAGCCAGCTCAACGAACGACCGATCATCTTCGCGCTGTCCAATCCGACCAGAAAAGCGGAGTGCACGGCGGAGCAAGCCTATACGTGGTCGAAGGGCAAGGCTCTGTATGCTGCCGGCGTTCAGTTCCCGGACGTAGAGTTCGCGGGACAGACCTTCCATCCCGGGCAAGCGAATAACTTCTACGTTTATCCGGCAATCGGGCTCGCCACCTATGTGGCACGACCGAAGCGGCTGACCGACGAGTGCTTCATTGTCGCGGCACAGGCGACCGCTGATCAGGTTGACCCCGACTCTCGCGCAAAAGGACGCTTGTACCCTGTTCAGTCGAACATCCTCGAGACCGAGGTCTCAACCGCGACTCGAGTCGCCGAATACATGTTTGACCAAGGACTCGCTCAAGTACAGCGACCCAAGGATGTGCGCGCTTGGATCGAAGGGCAGCTCTACGTGCCGGGATACGGCGAGAACGCAAGATAAACCTCATCGGTGGATGGCATGGGAGGGCTTAGTTCGGTTCTCCCGTGCCCCACTTTTCACAACGAAATAAATCAGACAAGGAGCGAGGGAGCAAAGCATGAGTTCAATTACAGAAGTGTCGGTTGTCGGTGTTCGGAAAGAAAAAGATAGCCTCGGTGAAGTGACTGTTCAGAGCGACAAGCTCTGGGGCGCGCAGACGCAGCGATCTCTCGAACACTTCAGCATCGGACAAGATCTGATGCCGCGAGAAATGATCTCCGCATTCGCCGTCTTGAAGAAGGGCGCCGCGAATGCAAATCGTGCCGGCGGACGTTTGGAGGCCGATCGTTACGCGTTGATCGTTCAGGCTTGCGATGAAATTCTGGCGGGCGAGCATGAAGACATGTTTCCACTCCACGTTTGGATGACGGGGAGCGGCACACAATTCAACATGAACGTCAATGAAGTGATCTCAAACCGCTGCAGCCAACTTGCGGGCAAGCCTCTGGGAAGCAAGACTCCGGTTCACCCGAACGACCACGTCAACATGTCGCAGTCGTCGAACGATTCTTTCCCCACGGCGATGAACATTGCGGCGGCTGTGGGCGTCAAAGAGCGGTTGATACCTGCCGTAAGCGCTCTGCGTGACGCAATCGCAGCCAAAGCTGAGGAGTGGAAGGACATCGTTAAGATCGGTCGCACCCACATGCAGGATGCGACACCGCTCACACTCGGCCAGGAATGGTCGGGGTACGCGGGCATGCTCAGCGATAACCTCGACCGTGTTGAGGATGCGCTCAAAGGCGTCTACCGACTGGCGCTTGGTGGCACAGCGGTGGGTACCGGCATCAATACCGCTCCTGGATTCGGCGACGATGCGGCTGCTGAAATCGCGAAGCTCACGAATTTGCCCTTCGTCAGCGCGCCGAACAAATTCACCGTGCAAGGCGCTCACGATGCCCTCGTTCAGCTCTCGGGCACCCTGCGCACCCTGGCAGTCTCTCTCTACAAGATCGCCAATGACATTCGGCTACTGTCCTGCGGTCCGCGCGCGGGATTCGCGGAACTGCAAATTCCCGAGAACGAACCGGGATCCTCGATCATGCCCGGCAAGGTAAACCCAACGCAGGCCGAAGCGTTGACGATGATCGCCGCCCAGGTCATGGCTAACGACGTTGCCGTGGGTTTCGGCGGAGCCGGCGGCTACTTGGAAATGAATGTCTACAAGCCGCTGATCATCTTCAATGTCACCCACTCAATAACGATCATCTCGGACGGTTGCACGAACTTCCGCAAATTCCTGGTCGAAGGCACCAAGCCAAATCTGAAAAAAATCAACGAGTACGTGGGGCGTTCTCTGATGCTCGTCACTGCGCTCTCGCCAATTATTGGCTATGACAAGTCGTCAAAGATTGCCCACTACGCCCTCGACAACGACCTGACGCTTAAGGAAGCCGCTCTGAAGCTGGGATTCGTCACCGAGGAAGAATTCGACCGCGTTGTCGACCCTCGAAAAATGGTTCATCCATACGTAGCAGAAATCAGTTGAGAAATCGGAGATATCAATGCACTTCGTCACACAGTCTTTCATCGATACGTTGCGGCACTATCCCGAAATTGCCATATTCCTAACCCTCGCGGTGGGGTTTTGGTTCGGTGGCCTCAAGTTTCGTTCGTTCAGCTTGGGGGCCGTTACCAGCACCCTGCTCGCCGGCCTGGTGATCGGGCAGTTACACATCTCGATCGCGCCGGTCGTGGAATCGACGTTCTTTCTGATGTTCCTCTTCGCAGTCGGCTATAGTGTCGGTCCTCAATTCTTCAACGCTTTGAAGAAAGATGGACTGCCGCAAGTCGCCTTCGCTCTCCTCGTGTGCGGCACGGGTTTGCTGTGTGCGTACGCGATGGGGAAAATCCTTGGGTTCAACTCTGGTCTTACGGCAGGGTTACTCTCGGGCGGCTACACGAACTCGGGGACCTTGGGCGTCGCAACCGGCTATTTCAGCCAAATCGGTCTCACCAACGATAACGCAAAGGCCATGGCGAGCCTTGCCGCAATCGCCTATGCAGTTACCTACCCATTCGGAACTGCAGGCGCGGCCTGGTTCCTTGCCACATTCGCGCCTAAGAAGATCCTAAAGGTAGACCTCGCCGTAGCTAGCACGCAACTCGAGTCCACGATGGGAGTTCACGCGACCGAACCGGGTGTCGGTTCAGCCTATCGCGCCATTACTGCACGTGCGTATCGAGTCGAGAATGGTGGTCTAACAGGGCGGAATGCGGGTGACTTTGCTACGACCCTCGGTCTGACCGACGCCTTCGTCCTACGCCTTCGTCAGGGCGGCACGATTGTGGACGCCAATAACGGAACGCGTGTTCAGAGTGGCGCGACAGTTGTTATTGCGGGACCACTACAAGCCGTGTTGGCCGCCGGAAAGACAGTGGGTCCAGAGGTGGACGATGCGGAGCTGTTGAGCATCCCTACGGAACAACTGGACATCGTCATCACAAAAAATGATGCGGCCAATCGGACGTTTAAGCAATTGCAAGACGTCGAACTGGCCCAGGGCGGTCGCGGCGTCTTCTTGTCCAAGCTCACACGCGACGGTCAAGTCGTCAAGCCGAATCCGGAACTGCGGTTGCAGCGCCACGATGTATTGACGCTGCTGGGGCCACGAAAAGAGATCGAGACCGCCGCCAAATTCCTTGGCTACGCCGATCGTGCGACTCCCAAGTCGGACATAGCGTTCATGAGCGTAGCGGTCGTGATCGGTGCCCTTCTCGGCGCGATAACGATCCATTTCCGCGGAATCCCGCTCAGCTTGAGCACGAGCGTCGGTACACTCCTCGCTGGCTTGGTCTGCGGCAACCTGCGTTCCACCTATCGCACCTTCGGCCGGATTCCTGATCCGGCTCTGTGGGTCTTCAACAATGTCGGACTCAACGGCTTCATTGCCGTCGTGGGTCTGAATGCGGCCGCAGGACTGATCGCCGGGCTGAAGGCTTATGGGCTTGGGCTGTTCATGTCCGGGATGGTGGTCTCACTGGTACCGCTTATCGTCGGAGTGTATGCAGGAAAATACATCTTCAAATTCCATCCGATCATTAACCTTGGTGCTTGCGCCGGCGCACGCTCTACAACGGCGGCCTTAGGCGCACTACAGGAAGCCGCGAAGAGTCCACTGCCTGCCGTCGGATACACCATTCCGTATGCCGTCGGCCGGATTGTTCTCGCACTCTGTGGCGTGATCATCGTCCTCTTGACGAAGTAAGTGCTCAGAGGACCCGGAAGCTGCGCGTACCCATGCATCGTGCATGCAGGAGAAAGTCGTGAATCGAAAAATTGTGTTGATTGGAGTCTTGACACTGTTCATTCCGGTGGGAGCCCAGGCCCAAACAGCTACGCAGGAGCCCGCCGTCACCGACTTGCAAAAGCAGCTGCAGGAAATGCGCTCACAGATGAACAAAATGCAGAGCCGAATTGACGAGTTGGAGGCCGCGAAAGCGAACCCAGGCACGAATCTCGGCCCTCAGCCTGCTGCACCACAAAACCCGGCTACTACCGATCAGTCATTGCGGGAATTGGACGGACGGCTGAGGAACCTCGAAGAGCCGAAAACTTTCCACTACAAGGGTCTTACGATGACCCCCGGCGGATTTCTGGAATCCACGGTGCTTGTGCGCACTCGCAACGAGAATGCAGATGTCGCGGACAACTATTCCGGCATCCCGCTGAATGGATCGTCGAACTCGAAACTCAGCGAGTTCCGCGGAACCGCACGCGGTTCGCAGCTCTCGCTGCTGATTCAAGGCGCTGCTGGCGACACAAAGCTAAAGGGATATGTCGAAGCTGACTTCCTTGGCGCAGCACCGACCGCCAACTACGTTCAATCGAGCGCCTGGACGCCTCGCCTGAGGCAAGCTTGGGTGCAGATCGATAGGCCTTCAGGATGGACCATAACTGCCGGCCAGATGTGGTCCCTGCTCACCTCCAACCGACAGGGCATTGCAAACCTAACGGAATTGAAGCCAATGGGCGTGGATGGAAACTTCGTCGTGGGTTTCACCTGGACACGGGAGAGAGCAGTTCGCGTGACCAAGAACTTCAACGACAGAATTTGGGCAGCTTTTGCCGTTGAGGATCCAGAAAGTACGTATTCGGCGGCTTTTGTACCTCCAAACATCATGGGACTGAACACCAGCCAAAACGCTTCAACCGGCGTGAACCTTCTCCCTTTTTTAGCCAACTACAGCAACGGCCAATCCACAACCCTGGCCCCGGATCTTGTGGCGAAGGTCGCCTTTGAACCAGGATGGGGACACTTCGAAATCAAGGCTTTGGGTCGTTTCTTCCGTGACCGGATTGCTTCAACGGCAACTGCCAACGGTCATACAAATACTACCGAGGGCTACGGTTTCGGTTTCAGCGCCCTTTTGCCAGTGGTGAAAACAAAGCTGGACGTATCGCTTGAAGGACTCGCGGGACAAGGTATTGGGCGCTATGGCGCTTCGGGATTGCCGGACGTCACCTTGGATCCAATCACTGGAGCCATGCGCCCGTTGCGCGAGGCGCGAATTATGGGCGGGATTCAATATCATCGCAACAGTCGTCTCGATTTGTACGCCTATGGCGGTGACGAGTACACGGGGCGGTATGCGTTCAGAGCGGTGGATTCCACCGGTACTGTGGTGCCCGCCGGCTACGGTTCTTCGCTGGCCAGTTACGCAGCCTGCACAAACGAAGTGGCCTTGAATACCTGCGGCGGTGCGAATCGCAATATCTGGGAAGCGACCGCGGGCTATTGGTACAGACTCTATCGAGGCGAGTTCGGCAGGATCGAATACGGAAACCAGATCGTCTACATGCATCGCAACCTGTGGAGCGGCATAGGCCACACTCCCCAAGGCGGCGAATTCGTAGTCTTCTCCACGATCCGATTCTATCTCCCCTAGCGCGCGGACGAATGTGATAACGGGAGAACGCAACGCGCCGTCGTTCTCGAATTTAGAACAGAGTTCGACTTTTAGAGGAGAACAGTGACGACGGTATGGGTTCAGCGGAACACATAAGAACGCCAACCAGTAATTCGGCCGAGGGGCGCTGGCTGATCTTGGCAACCGCAACAGTAGCGACCGGCGTCGCCGCGGGGCTGGGTGGGATGGTGCTCGGGCTACTGCTGCATTTCATTCAGCACGTTGCCTACGGGTATAGCCTTCACGCGATCACCAGCCATGAGAGTTTCCTGCAAGGAGTCAGCGCGTCTTCACCATTGCGGCGCTTCGTGGTGCTCTGTGTTTGCGGCGTGGTAGCCGGAACCGGCTGGTGGGCACTATATCGATTCGGCAGGCCTTTGGTTTCCATCCGCAAGGCCGTCGAAGACAGAAATTCCAGCATGCCGTTTCTCACTACGATTGGGCACGACCTTCTTCAGATCGTCACAGTGGGCCTGGGTTCACCCCTCGGTCGTGAGGTTGCACCTCGTGAGGTTGGCGCGATGCTTGCTGGACGGTTGGCTGACCGGGCGGGTTTGGCGCCGGAGTTTCGTCGAGTGCTGATTGCCTGCGGCGCAGGAGCTGGCCTGGCAGCGGTCTACAGTGCTCCGTTAGGCGGAACGCTTTTTGTTCTTGAGGTGTTGCTTCAAACCTTGAGTCTGCC
Organism: Candidatus Acidiferrum sp.; assembly: GCA_035693545.1. GTDB lineage: Bacteria > Acidobacteriota > Terriglobia > Acidiferrales > UBA7541 > Acidiferrum. The sequence goes on along the minus strand of DASSGJ010000357.1, from coordinate 3,602 downwards.
GGCGCTGATACCGGCTTTTGCAACCTGTGTTATTGCGACCGTGGTGGCCTGGATCGGCTTGGGAAACGAATCGCAATATTCTTTGCCGGCATTGGCCATTTCCTCGCCTCTCGTCCTTTGGTCGATCGTGATGGGACCTGTATTCGGATTTGTCGCGTACTGGTTTGTTCGCGCGGCTGGGGCAGTTCGGGCGCACGCGCCTCGGGACTGGCGGCTTCCGTTATGGTGTGCCGTGGTGTTTCCCGTCATTGGTCTGCTGGCGATCCCGTTTCCGCAACTGCTGGGCAACGGAAAGGGAGTGGCACAAGAAGTCTTTGACAGCAACGTCGGTCTCGCATTCGCAGTCGTGCTGTTGTCGCTGAGGGTGCTGGTCACGCTAGGCGCTCTCCGCGCAGGCGCGGAAGGCGGCCTACTCACTCCAGGCCTATCGATCGGCGCGTTGCTGGGGATTATTCTCGGCGGATTCTGGAATCATGCATGGCCTGGCGTGCCTCTGGGAGCGTTCGCTATCGTTGGAGGTGCCGCTTTCCTAGCATCCTCCATGAAGATGCCACTTACAGCCGTTGTCTTGATGATGGAGTTCACTCGGGTCGGCCACGATTTCCTAATTCCTATGCTCTTTGCTGTTGTCGGCTCCGTCTCCGTTTTTTATCTCTGCACACAGCACATCCTTCAACCCGTATTGCGAACGCAACATGACGATATCGGCCGCTCAGTATCGAGAGGCCTCACAGCTGCACCACAAATGGGTCCTTAGTCCCGATGTGCAACCCGACGCGCTGAACTAAGGTGCGATGTTCTGGAGAGTTTTGAACAGTGAATACTATCGTTGCTGAGTCACGAATGCGAGAAGAGGACGGGATCGCACGCGTAAGCGGCCAACCAAAAGGCCGCGGTCGGGCGCGCTTGGTCAGAGAACTCTTTGCTGGAGTCTATCGCCCTGGGCAAGTGCTAACGGTGCGCGAGATCGGAGATACGTATGGGTTGGGCGAAGACACGCTTTTGAATGCTTTCGCTGACTTAGAATCACTCGGAGTAGTCAAGCTCTCAGAAGAGCATTCCGTCACCATACTTTCGCCGAGCCTGAAAGAGATGATGGAGGCTTATGAAATTCGAGCTGGTCTGGAGGAAATCGCAGGACGGACCGCCGCCGCTTTCCTCGAAGGCAACACTGTCGCCCTTCAGGGGGAAGTAGATGGGATGCTAGCAGCCGCCCGCAGTGGGGACCTGGAAGCTTATGCCGAGCATGACATCAATTTTCACAGAATCATTCTGGAAGCATCTCAGAACGGCGTCCTCCGCCGGGTCTGGGACACTTTAGCGATTGACCTTCGCATGCACGCGGCGATACCGAAGGTTAGTAGAGACCTTTATGACAGCGCAGAATCGCACAGGCCCATTGCGAAGGCTTTAGAAGAAGGAAGAGGACGGGAAGCAGGTCTTTTACTTCGGAATCACGTCGAAACCATCCTTGAGTATCTCAAGAGAGCCGAATCGGACTCCGGGGTCCAGCGGACGTTTCGCAGAGATCTAGAAGATGCGAAGGAAGTTCAACAGGCCTTCTTACCCAGCCGGACTATCTCGATTCCCTGCACCTCTTACCAAACCTTCTATCAGCCGGTAAGGGGCATCGGCGGAGACTATTACGACTTACTTTCCTTGCAGACGGGGCGCTGGGGGATCGCCATTGGCGACGTATCGGGAAAAGGAATCGGTGCCGCTTTGATTATGGCCAGCCTCCAGGCTTCTCTTAAGTTCCGCGCTTTGCAACCGCATTTGAAGCTCTCAACTCTGATTGGTGACGTCAACGGGTTGGTTTATGAATCCTCGCCGACAAACATTTTCGCAACACTCTTCTATGCAGAGTACGAGCCAGCTACGCGTCTGATGAATTACGTTAATGCGGGCCACAATCCGCCGCTAGTCATTCGTCCCAATAATGGATCCGCCCAGATATTCCGATTGCCCTCCACTGGCATCCCCCTGGGCATTTCGGCGGACTCTCAGTTCGCTTCCGCGACTTTTCAATTCGAGATTGATGATGTCCTCGTGGCCTACACGGATGGAATCACGGAGGCAGAAAACCCCCAACACGAACTCTGGGAACAGCAAAGCCTCGAATCGGTTTTGAAGTCTTGCGGCCAAGAAAGTCCGAAGGAGATTCTCAATGCAATCTTGGAACGACTGTCCGCGTTCACGAATGGACAGCCGCAACGGGACGACCAAACCCTGCTGGTGATGAGAGTTGAGGCGGGCGGCGACGATTGACGGTGGTGCCCCGATGCACGATTTTATAAAACAAATTGCTTTACCTTCGCTCTTTGGAAAATGCGTTGCCGCAGTCGTTGGAGTTCTCCTCATTTACGCGGTGTTTCACGTGCTTGAGCGAGCGCTTCCACGGCGTTTCGGCGGCGGCGATTCGCGCTATAAGGCCCGCAAGTTCGTCGTCTTTTCCGGATACGTCGCAATCCTCCTCTTCCTCACGATTCTCTTTGAAGACCGCCTGGGCCGCCTCAGCGTCACACTCGGCGTCGTCGGCGCGGGCGTTGCAGTCGCCCTGCAGGACGTGATCGCCAGCATAGCCGGCGCATTTTCGATCCGTTTTGCCCGACTGTACGCCGTGGGAGACAGAGTTCAGCTGGGCAATTCCCGGGGCGATGTGATCGATATCGGGCTGCTGCGAACGACCCTAATGGAGACCGGGAACTGGGTGAACAGGGACTCGTATAACGGCCGGATCGTTCGCATACCCAACAGCGCCGTTCTGAAAGAATCCGTATTCAACTACTCGCAAGGGTTCCGGTTTATCTGGGACGAGGTTCGAGTTGTATTTACAATTAGGAGCGATTTCCAACTTGCCAGAGAGGTGCTCTTGCGGGTTGCCAAGGAAACGATCGGCGACTACCTGCTTGAGGCCCAGAAGTCCTGGAGAGAGATCATCGAAAATTATCGAAGCGCAAATCCTCCGCTCGACCCCAACGTCACAGTTGTCGTAAACGCCGGATCTCTGGAATTCAGCGTCAGCTACGTGGTTGACTATATGAAGCGAACTTCCGTGAAAGATCAGTTGTTTACGAAAATCGTCGAGGAAGTCGTGAAGAGCAACGGGAGACTCGAATGGTCGTCGACGGCGGCCGGTGTCCTGACTTAGTGGGCCACGCGGGGCGCGATCGAATCTCGCCCGTCATTTACGTTTTGCCGACCATCCGCCCACTATTCTCGATCAGACAGTAGGCATCGTGCCGCCATCAATGATGTAGTCTGCACCATGAATCGAAGCTGCGCGATCGGATGCTAGGAATGCCACGAGTTCGGCGACTTCCTCCGGCTGGCCGGGTCGGCCGATGGGAATCCCTCCGATCATATTCATTATTTGCTGTCGAGCAGCGTCCTCGCTGATACCGTTGCTCTGGCTGAGTTGCACAATCATGCCGTGTGCGCCGGAAGTCTCGATGAATCCAGGCGAGATCATGTTGACGCGGACGCCCTTCGGGCCAACTTCGTTTGCAAGGCCCTTATTGTAGGTATTGAGAGCACCTTTCGCCGCAGCATAAGCAAGTGTCGCGTCATAGAGCGGGAGACGGTGCTGGATGGACGAGATG